>DASUJA010000001.1:0-18080 GCA_036279515.1 Rhodocyclaceae bacterium
ATTTGATGGCGTTCTTCTTCATCTTGTCCCGTGCGGCAGCAATCATGTCGATGCCGAGCACGTCAGCAAGTTCCACCAGATAGATGAAGGTGTCGGCCACTTCGTCGCGCACCTCGGCCAGCTTTTCCGGCGAGAGATTCAGGCTTTCTTCTGGCGTGGCCCATTGGAAGTGCTCCACCAATTCGGCGGCTTCCACGATGAGCGCCATGGTCAGGTTCTTGGGCGTGTGATAGCTGTGCCAGTCCCGCTCGGCGCAGAAGGCACGCAACTCGTCGCGCAGGGCGATCAGGTTTTGGTTGGATTCCATGAGGGGTCACGCTGGGGCATCAGCAACCAAGGCAGGGCCAGGAAAGGCCACAGCATGGAACTGAGGCGCGTCAGTCCGTTGAAGTTGAGGAAGTGTCCTTGCCACCAGGCTTGCGCGGCTTCGGTCAGGTAGGGGTTGGGCGGTGCTAGATTCACCAGCACGGCAGCGAAGAGCAGGGCGCTGCCGGCGATGACCCGGCGCATGGAAGGAATCAGGCGCAGGCAGAGCAGTAGCGTCAGCACGCCCCAGAGAAAGCCGGCCCGGTTGCCGGGGGTGATCCAGCGCAAAGCGGCGCGGGGCTCCACCAGCAATGCGGCTGCGAAAGCATGGATCGCCAATCCCGCCAAAAGCAGCAGTGCTACGCCCGCCAGATGGCGACGGCGCAATAGGCAGGAGGCCATGAGGCCCACGGCCAGGGTGTTGGCAAAGGCGATGGCGCTTTCGATGCGGGAGAAGCGGAGGGTGTCGAACTCCATGGCCGGCTCCAGGTCGAGCAGTTGGCGCAGGTCGCCGTTGCCGAAGAGCAGGGTTTCCGGGTTGAGTTGAGTGAGCAACCATAGAGCCATCAACGTGAGCCCCGAGTCTCCCGCTGCGCCGGGCAATACCCAGCGGGTGCGCAGGGTGTGCAGGCGTCCGCCGTTGAGCAGGGTCTTGCCATAGACAGCGCCGAGAAGGGCGCCGATAGCGGCGCCCAGTGTGTTGCAGGCGAGGTCGAGATTGGAAGGCACCCGGCTGGGCAAATAGTTCTGGATGGTTTCCAGGATCAAGCTCAACACGCCACCGATCAGGATTGCGCTTACCACGCCGGGCCAGCGGCGCTGGGCGCTTTGCAGCAGCGTGGCCCAGAGGAAGCCCAGGGGCAGATAGGCCAGGACGTTGGTTGCGAGATCGAACACCGTCCAGTAGCGAGGCCATGCCGCAGTGAGGAAAACGAACAAGGGCGTGCCCAGGTCGCGCCAGTCGGTGAAGGGGTAGAGGCTGGCGTAGATCACCAGCGCTGCATAGGCGACGGAGAGTTGGAAGGTCAGCGGAGAATTTGGCCGGTACGGCATGGAACGACCGCGATTTTCCCGGATCAGGGCAGCGTGTTGGCGGACGAGGCCACCACCTTGTTGCGTCCCAGATTCTTCGCTGCGTAGAGTCCTTCGTCGGCGCGACTCACCAGAACATCCGCCGTATCGCCGGGCGCGTATTCGGCGACGCCCACGCTAATGGTGATGTTGAGGATGTTGCTTGCCACTAGGAAGCGATGTTCGGCCACGGCGGCGCGCAGCTTTTCCGCCACGCTCACAGCGGCATCGGCAGTGCTGCCGCGAAGCATGATGAGGTACTCCTCTCCGCCCCAGCGGAAGGCTAGATCGGAACGGCGCAGGCAGGAGCGGATCAGGGGCGTCAGTTCGCGTAGGACATGGTCGCCTTCCAGGTGGCCGTAACGGTCATTGATGCGTTTGAAGTGATCCACGTCCACCAGCAGCAAGGAAATGGGCTTCGGCTGGCGCTGGTACTCGTTCAGGGCTTGCTCCATCAGGATGTCGAACACCTGTCGGTTGTAGAGCCCCGTCAGCTTGTCGGTGGAGGCCATTTCCTGCAGCCGGCGCTGGTAGTGATTGAGGGCAATCCAGGTGAACAGCAACACTACGGCGGTGATGAGAAGACAGATGGCGAGATTGAGGTACAGCGTGTGGCGGATGGGCGAGAGGGCTTCATCCTCCAGCTTTTCCACGAACAGATACCAGTTCAGTTCGGGGATGAAGCGCACATTGAGCATGTGCATGCTGCCCTGGTGGGTGTATTGGTAAGAGCCGGATTTGTCGCGGAAGATGCGATCGGCAAAGACGTTGAGACCTTCCACGTCGCGGATGTTCGTGGCGGCGTCATGGCCGGACTGGTTGCCGAACAGAACGATGTGGCCCTTCTGATCCACGAAGTAGATGTTGCGCTGGTAACGCTGCTGGTAATTGGCGATCAACTGGCGCACCGAATCCACCGTCAAACCAATGCCGGCCACGCCGATGAAGTTCTTTTGATAATCGAAAACGCGGTAGTTGATGAAGATGGTCAGCTTGTTGGCATTGGCCTGATCAGTGTCCACGTCGATCTTGTAGGGGGGCTGGATGCCACGCACCGTGTAGTACCAGGCATCGTGCGGGTCTTGCTGGCTCACGTGCTTGAGGATGCCTTTGTTTTGGTAGTAGGCGGAGGTCTTTTCCGAAATAAAGAAGGCGGTGAAGGCTCCGTAGCGCTCCTGTACTTCCCTCAGGTAGCGGGTCATTTCGTTGACGTTTTTTTCACCCCGCAATACCCAGTCCCGCAAGAAGGTGTCGCTGGCCATCATGGAAGACACGAAGATGGGCCGCACCAGGTCTTTTTGTATTTCGGTGTAAACGTTGTCCGACGTGAGGGGCAGCTCCCGATCGATGATCGAGGCGCGAATGGAGTCACGGGACACAACGTAGCTGATCAGCGAAGTCGCCATGAAACCGGCGCTGAGCAGTAATCCGAGCAGCAGGATCAGGCGCTGCTGATTGAATAGGCGGTTGATGATGGGCATGGCAGGTGGTTCCGCGAGGGGCGCCAATCTTACACTGAGGGGGTGATAGCATTTAGCCCCTTTTCTGGCGTCGTTCTGCCACCGTTCCCTGATTTGCCGGCATGAAAACTAAAATAACCATCCTGATTTTGGTCATTGTTGCGATAGTTGGGGGCCTTGCCTATCGCTTCCTCGCCGGGTCTTCCGCCAAGCCAGCTTCTGCTCCGCCGCCAGTGCCTGTGGTGCTGGCCCCGGCCATCACCCAGGACATGCCGCTGCTGCTGGAACTCACCGGACGTGGCGAACCCGCGGAAACCGTGACTTTGCGAGCCCGGGTGGATGGACAGGTGCAGGCGGTGCCGATGGTGGAAGGCAGCCACGTGAAGCGCGGCGATCTGGTGGTCCAACTGGACCCTGCCGATTTCGCCGCCAAACTACGGCAAGCCGAAGCGAATCTGGCCCGGGACCAAGCTCAGGCCGCACAAGCCAAGGCGCAGGTGGAACGCTATCAGGGCTTGAAGCAGAAGGGATTCGTGTCTGACGAAAAAGTCGGCGACGTGCGCGCCGCCGCCGGTGTCCAAGAGTCGGCGGTCAAGGCCAGTCAGGCAGCCCTGGAACTGGCCCGGCTACAACTTAGCTACGCGGCTGTGCGCGCGCCCATTGACGGCGTGGTCGGTGCCAAGCAGGTCTATCCCGGCGCAGCGGTGAAGGTGAACGACACTATCCTGGGCGTGGTGAACAAGCTGAGTCCGCTGATGGTTTCCTTCTCCGTGCCGGAGAAATATCTGCCCCGCATCCAGTCCGCCATGAAGGGCGGCGTGATGAAAGTGAAGGTGGCCGTGCCCGGTAGCGATGCGCAGGCCGTGGAAGGCGATGCCCGCTTTCTGGACAACACGGTGGACACCACCACCGGCACCATCCGCATGAAGGCCACTGTTGCCAATAAGGACGAGCGATTGGCTGCCGGCCAGTTCCTCAACGTGAGTTTGGTGCTGGATGTGCAGAAGGACGCCGTCACCGTGCCCGCCGAAGCCGTGCAACAGGGACCGGAAGGCCAGTTCGTCTATGTGGCGAAAGCCGACGAGACCGTGGAAATGCGCAAGGTCCAAGTCGGCGCCATGCAAAAGGGCGTGGCGCTGATTGCCAAGGGCGTGGAGAAGGGCGAGATCGTAGTGATCGATGGACAGCTGCGCCTCAGCCCCAACGCCAAGATTCGCCGCCTGGAACCCAAGGCCAAATCCGAGGATAGATCGGGCGGAAAGGCCGACGCCAAGCCTGCTCCCGCCCCTGCTGCAACGACTACAGCCGCTCCGTCTGCAGCCGCGATCAACGTCACTGCTCGCTAAGGCATCGCCATGCAACTGCCCGAAGTCTGTATTCGCCGGCCGGTGATGACCACGCTGCTGATGGCGGCCTTTCTCATCTTCGGCGCCTTCGCTTATCGCTCTCTGCCGGTGAGCGAGCTGCCCAATGTGGACTTTCCCACTATCTCGGTGACGGCCAATCTGGCGGGGGCTTCGCCGGAGACCATGGCGTCTTCCGTGGCGACGCCGCTGGAGGGGCAGTTCTCCACCATCGCCGGCCTGGACTCCATGACGTCCACCAGCGCCCAGGGCACCACCACGGTGACGCTGCAATTCGCCCTGGATCGAAATATCGACGCGGCGGCTCAGGACGTGCAGTCCGCCATCGCTGCCGCCCAGCGCAAGCTGCCGACGGACATGACCACGCCGCCGTCCTTCCGCAAGGTGAATCCCGCCGATTCGCCCGTGTTCTACATCGCCATGCGGTCGGATACGTTGCCTCTCTCGGCGGTGAACGAGTACGCCGAAACCCAGCTCGCCCAGCGGCTTTCCACCGTGGCCGGCGTGGCCCAGGTGAACGTCTACGGCTCGCAAAAGAAAGCGGTACGTATTCAGGCCGATCCCACGCAACTCGCCAGTCGCGGCATCGGCATCGATGAGGTGATGAGCGCCGTGCGCGGTGCCAACGTCAATCAACCCGTGGGCGTGCTGGACGGCGCTCGGTTGTCTTACGCGGTCAAGGCCAACGGTCAGTTGGAAACGGCGGCAGGTTATCGCGCCATGACGGTTGCCTATCGCAACGGCGCCCCGGTGCGGTTGGAAGAAGTGGCGAACGTGACAGACAGCGTGGAAAACGCCAAGGTCGCCGCCTGGTTCATCGACAAGCGCGCCATCGTCCTCGCCATCCAGCGCCAGCCCGGCGCCAACACGGTGGAGACGGTGGATTCCATCAAGCGCATCCTGCCCACCTTCCAGGCATCCCTGCCGGCCTCCGTGGTGCTGGAGGTCATGTACGACCGCAGCGTGGCGATCCGCGAAGGCATCGACGACGTGCAGTTCACGCTGATCCTTTCCGGCGTGCTGGTGGTGGGCGTGATTCTGCTGTTTCTGCGCAACATCTCCGCCACGGTGATTCCTGCCCTGGCGCTGCCCATCTCCGTGGTGGGCACCTTCGCCCTCATGTACGCGCTTGGGTACAGTCTGGACAACCTCTCGCTGCTGGCCCTCACCCTGGCTGTGGGCTACGTGGTGGATGACGCCATCGTCATGCTGGAAAACATCGTGCGCCACATGGAGGCCGGCGAATCGGCCTGGGATGCGGCGTTGAAAGGCTCCAAGGAAATCGGCTTCACCATCTTGTCCATGACGCTCTCCCTGATCGCCGTGTTCATCCCGGTCATGTTCATGGGCGGCATCGTCGGGCGCTTGCTCCATGAGTTTGCCGTGACCATTTGCGCCGCGATTCTGGTGTCCGGGTTTGTCTCGCTGACGTTGACGCCCATGCTGTGCAGCCGCTATCTGCACGTCAGTCACGCAAATGCGCACGGCCAGGGCGAGATGCACTCCAAACTCTTCGTCATGTTCGAGCGCGGCTTCGAGGCGTTGCTGGGCGGCTATCGCAGCACCCTGCAAGGGGCCATGGCCCGGCCCAAGCTGGTGCTGGGCGCCTTCGTGGCGACCCTGGTGCTGACGGTGCTCGCCTTCATGGGCGTGCCCAAGGAGTTCCTGCCCAACGGCGACTCCGGTCAGCTTCTGATTTCCACCGAAGGCCCGGAAGACATTTCCTTCCCCGCCATGGTTCAGCGTCAGCGCCTGCTCGCCGACATCGTGCAGCAGGAGCCGAGCATTCAATCCTTCATGTCCTTTGTGGGCGCCTCCGGCAGCCGCCCCACCACCAACACAGGACTGTTGTTCATCAACCTGAAGCCGCGCCACGAGCGAGACCTGGGGCCGGAACAAATCATCGCCAAGCTGCGGCCCAAGCTAAACGCCGTGCCGGGCATTCGCGCCTATCCGCAAAACCCGCCGCCCATTCGCATCGGCGGCCAGTCCACCTCCGCGCCTTATCAATACACCCTGCAAAGCACCGACACGACCGAGCTATATAGCTGGAATGACAAGTACCTGTCGCAGATGCGCAAGCTGCCGGGCTTCGTGGATGTGAATACCAACTTGAAGAACCGCAGCCCCGTGGTGGCACTGGACATCAACCGCGACAAGCTCACTGCTTTGGGACTCACCTTTGCACAGGTGGAAGACGCGCTGCAAAGCGCCTTCAGTAGCCGGCAGATTTCCACGATTTACGGTTCGGCTGCTCAATACCAAGTGATCCTGGAAACCACCCCGGAATTCCAGGGTGATCCGAATGCTCTCTCGCGCATGTACGTGCGGTCCGGCAGCGGAACCCTGGTGCCCCTGGACACGGTGGCGACCATACGCCGCGGCGTGCAGCCGCTGACTGTGAGCCACCAGGGGCAACTGCCTTCGGTGACCCTTTCCTTCAATCTGCTGCCCGGCGTGTCGCTCGGCCAAGCGGTGGATTCCCTGCGGGCACTGGAGAAGGAACTGAACCCGCCCATCTCCCTTACCGCGAGTCTGCAAGGCACGGCCCAAGCGTTTGAAGCCTCGCAACAGGGGCTTGGGCTGTTGTTGTTGATTGCCGTGCTGGTGGTCTACATCGTGCTGGGGATTCTGTACGAGAGCTTCGTCCATCCCCTCACCATCCTCTCCGGCCTGCCTGCAGCGGGTCTCGGCGCGCTGCTCACGTTGTTGCTGTTCAATGTGAGCCTCAGCCTCTACGCCTTCGTCGGCGTCATCATGCTGGTGGGCATCGTCAAGAAGAACGCCATCATGATGATCGACTTCGCGCTAGAGCGTCAGCGGGAGGAAGGCATGGCGCCGGACGAGGCCATTTTCCAGGCGTGCTTGATTCGCTTCCGCCCCATCATGATGACGACGCTCGCTGCGCTAGTGGGCGCGTTGCCCATCGCCGTCGGCTTGGGTGCCGGCGCCGAAGCTCGTCAGCCGCTGGGTTTGGCGGTGGTGGGTGGCTTGGTGGTGTCGCAGTTTTTGACGCTGTATCTGACGCCGGTGGTGTATTTGGCGTTGGATAAGTTGGGGAGGAAGCGGGCTGAGTTGAAGGCGGTGTAACGGTCTTCGCTATCTTGTACTCCGTTCGCCCTGAGGTATCGAAGGGCGAGTTATGGCATGGCGCTGTATTGCTTCGCTTGTCCTCCGTAGCTTCCCTGCCGGGACCCGCCCCGGCGGGCGGGTGACTTTCTTGCTGTGCGGCAAGAATGTCACCAAAGAAGCTCGCCCCGCCACCTCGGCCCTGCGGGCTGCCCGCTGCTGCGAAGCGAGAAATGGCCGGTCCCGCAAACTCGCGGCTGCGCCGCTCAGACACGCGGTCCCGGACTCCCCCATTTCCCGCATCACATCACCGGCTCGGCGGAAGGGGAGGGGCGTTCCATAGTGAAGTGATATCTCAGTACGAAGAGCGGTCGGCACTCGATCCCCGTCACACCGGCGGAAGCCGGTGTCCAGTTGGGTCTCCGCCTGGATTCCGGCCTTCGCCGGAATGACATGCGTCGCTATGCGAGCTTTTCAAATCCCATCAGAGCCGCCGAGTGAGGAAGTCTCGACGGGGGCAGTCCGGGGCGCGTGTCTGAGCCGTAGGCGAGTTTGCGCCACCGGCCCGGCGAGGCTTTCGTAGCGAGGGAAGCCCGTAGGGCCGGAGAAGCTGGGGCTGCGGCTGCTCGCCGCAGCAAGCTGAAAGAATGTGCCCACCTCCCTTCCTCCCCCCGAGGGCGGAGGTGACTAGTTACCTCCCCCGCTCGGCGGGGGAGGACAGGAGGGGGGGCTACCGTGGGCCATGGGCGAGGGCTTTGCCCTCGCCCGCCGGGGCGAACTCCCGGCGCGGACTTCGCTATGCGAATACGGTTTGAGTAATCGAGCCCACAAGAATGGAACCGGGCTTTGTCACTATGGCAACAGCGCTTGAAAACGGACTACCTGCCTGGTTTCAGGCAACGCCCAACGCCTTCTTCTGCGCAGCAATGATCCGCCCAATCCCATCCGTAGCCAGCCCCAGCAGCGAATCCAGTTCCGCACGAGTGAAGGGCGTGCCTTCTGCCGTCCCCTGAATTTCCACCATGCCGCCGCTGCCTGTCATCACCACGTTCATGTCTGTATCGCAGCCCGAATCTTCCGGGTAGTCCAGATCGAGCACGGGCACGCCATCCACGATGCCCACAGACACAGCGGCGACGAAATCCTTCAACGGACTGGCGGGCAGCAGACCCTTGGCGACCAGGCCGGTGACTGCATCGTGCAGCGCCACCAAAGCGCCGGTAATGCTGGCGCAGCGGGTGCCGCCGTCGGCCTGGAGTACGTCGCAATCGAGAACGATCTGGCGTTCGCCCAGGGCCTTGAGGTCCGTCACGGCGCGCAGGGAGCGGCCGATCAGGCGCTGGATTTCCTGGGTGCGGCCGGATTGCTTGCCGCGAGCGGCTTCGCGGTCGCTGCGGGTGTGGGTGGAGCGGGGCAGCATGCCGTATTCGGCGGTGACCCAGCCTTGACCCTTGCCTTTGAGGAAGCCCGGCACCTTCTCATCCACGCTGGCGGTGCACAGCACCTTGGTGTTGCCGAACTCCACTAGCACGCTGCCTTCGGCGTGACAGGTGTAGTTGCGGGTGATAGTGAGCGGGCGCAGTTGGTCGGCGCTACGGCCGGAGGGACGAGTCATGAAGCTTCCTTTTATTGGGCGGTTTTTTGCAGGGGCCGAATGATGCCCCGAATTTGATCGATTGCGTGTTCGATGTCTTCGTCGCTCGGGGAGCCCAGCTGCGCGGCGTAGGGGCTGGGGGTTTCCCAGCGCAGGGCGATGAGGCTGAGATTGTCGGCGTGGCCGCCGGCCTTGTGTTCCGCGTCGTCCAGTAATTGAACGACGGAGTGGGACGGCGGCGCTTCGGTGAGGCGGCGCACCAGTCGGTGATCGCCCGCCGGTCCCCATACGCCGTCGCTGCATAGGGCCACGACGTCGCCGGGCAGGAGCGGCGTCTTGGCGGAAAAATCCATCTGCGGACTTTCGCCGCCCTCGCTGGTGCCGCCGCCCAGGCAGCTATAGACCCGGTGTCGATCTGGGTGGGTCTTGGCACCGGCCTCGTCGATCAGGCCCTGTTCGAGCATCAACTGGATTCGGGTGTGGTCGCGGCTGCGTTGCAGGATGCGGCCATCGCGCAGCAGATAGAGTCGCGCATCTCCGGCGTGAACCCAGTGGGCCAGCCCGTCCTGAATCACGCAGGCGACGCAGGTGGTGCGGGGCACCTCACTCAGTTTGCGCAGCCCTGCAACCCGAGCAATGGCGACGTGGGCGCCGTTGAAGCATTGGGCGAGGAACAGGAAAGGGTCAGCCAGGGCGGGTTTGGCTTGGTGCTCGAAGGCATCGGAGATGTAATCCACCGCGATTTGGGCAGCAACTTCGCCGTGGGCGTGGCCGCCCATGCCGTCGGCCACCACCATCAGGATGGCTTCGTTGGTGGCTCGCCAGGCGATGCGATCCTGGTTCACAGAGCGGTGGCCGATGCGGCTCTGGCCGTGGATTTGGTACTTCATCGCTTGACGAAGTCCTTGAGCCGGTTGAGAAGGCCTGGATGGCCAATATCTCGCTCAGGGCTGGCAAGGCGCTTTTGCAGGGCATGAGCGCTTTGCAGGCGCTTCAGTGCATCTAGTTGCAGACAAATATCCACGGTCTCCAGTAACTGGCGCGAATAGCGTCCGGCGAACTGGCGCACCGCCGGCACCATCTCGTCCTTCTGGATGCGATGGGAGGCATCCATGGGCGGACGACCGCTGAGACAGGCGTAGATCGTGGCGCCTACGCCGTAGATGTCGGTCCAGGGGCCGAGCAGATTGGTGTTGTCCTTCTCGTATTGCTCCGGCGCCGCGTAGCCGGGGGTGTGCATGGTGCGTAGCTGTGGCACCTCCTGGCCCACCACTTGGCGTGCCGCGCCGAAATCCAGCAGCACCGGGCTACCGTCCTGGCGCAGGTAGATGTTGCCGGGCTTGATGTCCAGGTGCAGCAGTTTTTTGCTGTGGACTTCGCGTAGGCCGTTCATCAGATGGCCGAAGAGGCCGCGGATGAAGTCTTCGGTCAGGGTGCCCGTGTGCTTCTGGATGTGGGCCTGCAAGGTGCGGCCCTGCTCGAACTTCATCACCATGTAGGCGGTGCCGTTGGCGCGGAAGAAGTTCAGCACTCGCACCACATTGGGATGGTTGAGGCTGGCCAGATTGCGGCCTTCCTCGAAGAAACAGTTGAGGCCGTGGTTGAAGGCCGCCCGGTGACGTTCGCTGATGACCGGCTCCAGGCTTTCCCCGGCGCGCAGAGCCAGGGCGTTGGGCAGGTATTCCTTGATGGCGACCGCCTCGCCGAAGATGTCTCGCCCCAGATACACGATGGAAAACCCGCCCATGGAGAGCTGGCTTTCGATCATGTAATTACCCACCCAGAATCCGGATGGCAGCGGTTGGTTGGCCTGTGCGGGCGACATGGACGGGACGGGATAGAATCGGGCTGCATTCTGCGTCGCCCGCAGCTGCCCTGTAAAGGGCCTACCTCACAAGGTTAGAAGGTGGTTTGGGTAGTTTGGCGACCGGCGTGCTCCTCAAATTTTCACCAGACGGACCACTCCATGATCTTCAGTATGACCGGCTATGCCGCAGGCAGCCGTGACCTGGGCTTTGCCCTGCTCAACCTGGAACTCAAAAGCGTCAATTCGCGCTATCTGGATCTGGGCTTCCGTATCTCCGAGGAGCTGCGTTTCCTCGAAATGCCCCTGCGGGAGCTGATTACCGCGCAAGTGCAGCGGGGCAAGCTGGAATGTCGCGGTCATCTCCAGGCCCGTTCCTCCGCCGGTGCCGGGCGCGAACTGACGCCCAACATGGCGTTGGTGGAGCAACTGGGGCGCCTGGAAACCTCCGTGCGCCACGTGCTGCACGACGCCCAGCAGCTTTCCGTGGCCGAAGTGCTGCGCTGGCCCGGCGTACTGGCCGACGAAGGTCTCGATCCCGAAAAACTGCAAGCCGAGGCTCTGGCCCTGTTCCAGGATCTGATCAAGGAATTCCTCGCCACCCGCGCCCGTGAAGGCGACAAGCTGAAGGCCGTGCTGACCGATTGCGTGGCCCGCATGCGCGCCGAGGTGGACAAGGTGAAGCCCCTGCTGCCCGTGGCTCTGGTCGAGTACCAGGAACGCCTCGCCGCCAAACTGCGCGAAGCCGTGACCAATCTGGACGAGGACCGCATTCGCCAGGAACTGGGCGTCTTCGCCGCCAAGATCGACGTGGCCGAGGAACTTGCCCGCCTTGTGACCCATCTCGACGAAGTAGAGCGGGTGCTGAAAAAAGGCGGAGCCGTGGGCAAGCGACTGGACTTCCTGATGCAGGAACTGAACCGGGAAGCGAACACCCTGGCCTCCAAGTCCGTCTCCACCGCCGTGACCGCCATCGCCCTGGAACTCAAGCTGCTGATCGAGCAGATGCGAGAGCAAGTACAGAACCTGGAATAACGCTCCCTTCAGCTTTCTTCCGTCATTCAAGCAAAACCATCATGACTACGCCCGGTTCCCTGTTCATCGTCGCCGCGCCTTCGGGTGCCGGCAAAAGCACTCTGGTTGGTATGCTCCTGGAGCGCGACTCCCAGGTGCGCCTCTCCGTTTCCTACACCACCCGCGCGCCGCGTCCTGGTGAGCAGGATGGGCGCGAATACCACTTCATCGACATCCAGACCTTCCTCGCCATGCGCAATCGCGGCGAGTTCATGGAATGGGCCGAGGTGCATGGCAACTTCTACGGTACCTCCAAGGTCTGGCTGCAAAAGGAGATGGAAGCGGGCCGCGACGTGCTGTTGGAGATCGACTGGCAAGGCGCCCAGCAAGTGCGCGAAATCTTTCCGGACGCAGTGGGCATCTTCATCCTGCCGCCTTCCATCGAGGAACTGGAGCGCCGTTTGCGCGGCCGTGCCCAGGACAGCGAAGAGGTGATCCAACGCCGCGTGGCCGGCGCTCTGGGCGAAATGCGCCATGTGGCTGAATTTGGCTTTGTTATAATCAACAACGATCTGTCGATGGCGCTCGACGACCTGATGGCCGCGGTACGCGCCTCCCGGTTGCGCTTCCGTCCTCAGCGTGGCCGACATCCGGAAGTATTCCGGTTCCTCGACTCCCACTGATTTTCCACATTTAATCCAAAGGATTTCATCATGGCCCGCGTGACCGTAGACGATTGCCTCAAGTTCATCCCCAACCGTTTTCAACTGACCCTGGCTGCCGCTACCCGCGCCCGCCAAGTGGCCATGGGCAGCACCCCCCAGGTGGATGCCGAGAAAGACAAGCCCACCGTGATCGCTCTGCGCGAAATGGCCGCAGGCAAAGTGGGCATCGAAATTCTCACCCGCAGCCAGTCCTGATCCACGGTTGATGGACGGGAGCGCAAACCATGGCGCCAGTGCTGCCGTCCTCCATTGCTTCTGCCTCCAAACGGCCCTTCTCGGGCCGCGAACTGGCGCCCGCTAAAGACAGTTCTGCCGAGCTGAGTCGTTTCAACGAGCTGCTCGCCTCCTACCTCTCCCCCGAAGACGTTGCCAAGATCGGCTCCGCCTATCTGTTCGGCGAGGCCGCGCACACGGGCCAGTACCGCATCAGCGGTGAGCCCTACATCTCCCATCCCCTCGCTGTCGCTACGCATTTAGCTCAGTGGCACCTGGATCCCCAGGCCGTCATCGCCGCGCTGCTGCACGACGTGATGGAAGATACGGAGATCTCCAAGGAAGAAATCGCCGAGCGTTTCGGCAAGACCTCCGCCGAGCTGGTGGATGGTGTTTCCAAGCTGGACCGTCTGGAGAACCAGACCTACGAGCAGGCCCAGGCCGAGAACTACCGCAAGATGCTGCTGGCCATGGCGCGGGACGTGCGCGTCATCCTCATCAAGCTGGCGGATCGGCTGCACAACATGAGCACCCTGGACGTGATCCGGCCCGACAAGCGCCGCCGCATCGCCAGGGAAACGCTGGAAATCTACGCGCCCATCGCCAATCGCCTGGGCCTAAACAACCTCTATCGTGAGTTGCAGGAGCTTTCCTTCCGCCACCTCTATCCCATGCGTTACGGCGTGCTGGAAAAAGCGGTGAAGGCGGCCCGGGGCAATCGTCGCGAAGTGGTGGGCAAGATCCTTGAATCCCTGCGTCAGGCCCTGCCGACACAAGGTATCGACGCGGAAGTCCTCGGCCGTGAGAAGCATCTGTTCGGCATCTACAACAAGATGCGGGAGAAGCACCTGACCTTCTCCCAGGTGCTGGATATCTACGGCTTCCGCATCATCGTCAAGGACATTCCTACCTGCTACCTGACCTTGGGCGCGTTGCACGGCCTGTTCAAACCCGTGCCCGGCAAGTTCAAGGATTACATCGCCATCCCCAAGGCCAACGGCTACCAGTCCCTCCACACCACGGTGATCGGTCCCTACGGCACGCCGGTGGAAATGCAGGTGCGCACCCGAGACATGAACCACGTGGCCGAAACCGGCGTGGCATCCCACTGGCTCTACAAGGATGAGGACGCCCTCTCCGAACTCCAGCGCCGCACCCACAAGTGGCTGCAATCCCTGCTGGAACTGCAATCCGCCTCCGGCGACTCGGCCGAGTTCCTCGAACACGTGAAGGTGGACCTGCTCTCCAGCGAGGTCTACGTCTTCACGCCCAAGGGCAAGATCATCAGCCTGCCGCGGGGCGCCACGGCGGTGGACTTCGCCTACGCCATCCACACGGACGTGGGCAATCGCTGCGTCGCCTGCCGCATCAATCAGGATCTGATGCCGCTCCGCACCGAGTTGCGCAATGGCGACCGGATCGAGATCGTCACCGCGCCCCAGGCCAGCCCCAATCCCGCCTGGCTCAGCTACGTGCGCAGTAGCCGTGCTCGCTCCAAGATTCGCCACTTCCTCAAGACCCAGCAGCACGAGCAGTCGGGTGCCCTCGGCGAACGCCTGCTCGCCCGAGCCATGATGGACCTGGGCCTGACCCTCGCCTCCATCGACGCCCCCACCTGGGATCGCTTCCTGCGCGAACTGGGCGTCAAGACCCGCACCGAACTGACCGCCGACATCGGACTGGGTAAGCGGCTGCCAGCCGTGATTGCCCGTCGTCTCGCCGAATCCCGAGGCGAAGGCGCTGCACCGATCGAGGCCAAGGCCCAAGGCCCCATCCTTATTCGCGGCACCGAAGGCGTCGCAGTTCAGCTTGCGTCCTGTTGCCGTCCGATTCCGGGCGACCCCATCATCGGCCTCATTCGCAAAGGGCGCGGCCTGGTGGTGCATACCCACGACTGTCCCAGCATCGCCCGACTGCGTCACGGCGAAAAGCTGGAATGGGTGGACGTGGATTGGGAACCCGGCATCGAGCGCCTATTCCAGGTGGACATCCGCGTCATGGTCAAGAACCAGCGCGGCGTGTTGGCCAAGCTGGCCCTGGCCATTTCCGAAGCCCAGTCCAACATCGCCGACGTGCGGGTGGAGGACGAACCGGGCTCTGCCACCGTCGTATACTTCACCCTTGACGTCAGCAACCGCGTCCACCTTGCCCGCGTGCTGCGCTCCCTGCGCAACATTCCCGAAGTGGTGCGCCTGGTGCGGCTCAAGGAGCCTCCCCGCTACAAATCGACCCACCAATAATCATCAAGGAAAACTTCCATGGCGCTCTACGTTTCCGACCACACTACCTTCATCCAAGACTGGCTCAAGAGCCATCCCGAAGAAGCGCAAGTCCAAAAGACCGGCCGTGCCCTTTGGTGGGACAAGCCCTCTCAGGATCTGGAGGAAGTGCGTCAGCGCATCGAAGCCAAGGTGGAACGCAAGGCTTACTACTACGACGCGAACTGACAGGCGGATTCATCGGACCGAGGCAAGTTTCATCAGCCCGGTTCCGACGAGCCAAGCCGAGCGCGGGGCGCTGCCGGAAAACCACTCCGGCGGCGCCCCGCGTCGTTTGGCGTGGCGAATCGTCTTGAAGCGAGGTCGGCCCAGTTCAGATTGCGGCCCTAGTTACGCTTTAGTCGTCGATAAAGGGTTGCGCGGCTCATGCCCAGTATCTGGGCGGCACTGGGCACATGGCCGTTGGCCTGTTGTAGGGCTCGCTGTATGGCTTGGTTTTCCAGGTCGTTCAGTACACCGGCGGGTTCTGCTGTCGGTTGCCTTGAGAGAGGGGGCGATACTGCCTGGATTTGCGGCGGAAAATGTTCCGGCTCCAGGGCGTCGCCTTCGTCCGTGATGGCGCAGGCATAGGTGAGCGCGTGCTTGAGTTCGCGTGCGTTTCCGGGCCAAGCGTGTGTCTCCAGCAGGGCCAGCGCGGCGGGTGAGAGTCTCCGCTCTGCGCCGGCAATGTCGTTGAGCATGGCGACCATTAGAGCGGGCAGATTGCACCGGGCGCGCAGTGGGGAAAGAGAAATGGAAAAGCCGTTGATTCGGTAGTAAAGGTCTTCGCGGAAACGGCCTTGCTTGATCGCCAGGGGAATGTCCTGGTGGGTGGCGCAGATCAGTTGAAAGTCGACCTTGCGGCTGGTCGCCGCGCCGAGACGACTCACTTCCCGTGTTTCCAGTACGCGCAGCAACCGCGCTTGCAGATGCAGGGCCATGTCGCCGATTTCGTCAAGGAAGAGGGTGCCGCCGTCGGCCATCTCGATCTTTCCCGGTGCCCCGCCGCGTCTGGCGCCCGTGTAGGCGCCTTCCGCATGCCCGAACAGTTCGCCCTCAATCAGGCTTTCGGGGATGGCCGCGCAGTTGATGGCGACGAGAGGGCCACTCTGTCGGCTGTGCTTGTGCAACACATTCGCCAGCACATCCTTGCCCGTGCCCGTCTCTCCCTGAATCAGTAATGGCAGCCCTTTAGACAGGGCACGCAACGCGGTGCCGATGTGTTGGGCAATGGCGGGGTCGCCGAATTCCGGCAAAGGGGCCGACTGTTGGGCGTCCGCTGTCCTGACCGCAACTTCCTCCCGCCCCGGTCGAAATGAACGGGGACGCGGCGATACCTGCCCCATCCCGCTGGAGGCGAAAAGACAAAGGCCCGAGCGCAGGCGGATGGGTACTGCACGTCCCGCGTCGCGAAGGATGGTGACGAAATGGCTGAATCGTCCCTCGAAGATGTCCTCGAAATACATGCCGTGCTGCATGCCGAGGCCGATGAAGCGCCTGGCATTTTCGTTGAGGGCAAGGATTTCCCCGTCGGAACCAAAGGCAAAAATCAGTTCTTGTTCGCCTGTCGGTTGGTCCTCGTGCCAGGACAGGCGCAGCGTGAGAAAGTAGGGACGTTGCCTGAACAGTTCCCGCTCAATGGCCCGTGCGCACTGGTTCACTAGGGACAAGGCGCCCAGATCGGGTTTAGGCGAGTCGCGGGTGATGTCCACGGAGCCGATCAACGTGCCTTCCGGATCCACGATGGGGGCCGCTGCGCAATGAAAGCGGTGGATTGCGGAGAAAAAGTGTTCGGGCCCAAATACGCGTACCGCGCGTCGCTCTGCCAACGCGCAAGCCATGGCAGAGGTGCCGATGGAGTCTTCCGACAGGTCCACTCCCTGACGGAAGGCTTGGCGTATAGCCGGGCTTTGCTGGTCCAGTGCCCCAGCGACCGTGAGGGAGTAGCCCCGGCTGTCGGTTAGCAGCACCGCGTATCCGGCGCCGGATACTGCCTTGGTCAAATCGTTGAGAGGTTCGCTGGCCGCTTGCAGAAGTGTGCCGTTGCGATCCATCAATTCGCGTACGTGGGAACGGCCAACGGGTTGGAACGCCACCGATTCCACCTCGTGCCGGTCGGCGGCCAGGCAGCGGGTCCAGGAGCGAAAAATCGCTTGATCAATGACGCCGTCCGGCTCCACGCCTTGTTCAAAGTAGGCTCGCCGGGCAGCCGCGACCTGTTGCAGGGTGGCAGGAACAAGACCGGTCATGGGGTTCTCCTGGGGTATTTATGTTTTATGTTTCAAGTAGTGTAGCCACTCGCAAGATGATTGGGGAGATGTGGCTTCCATGATTCCCAGGGAGTCGCAAGCGAACCTGCCCCGAAACGAAAACAGGCTGCCCGTGGGCAGCCTGAGAGAGAAGCGGAGGTGGTGATTCAGAGAAGAGTCGGCTCAGAACGGATACTGAATGCCTTGGTTCATGACGCTGATCCATTGACTCTGAGTGAATTCGTCGAAGCTGGCCGGACCACCGAAACGGCCGTGGTTGCCCGAGGCGCCCATGCCGCCGAAGGGCACCTGGAATTCGTTGTTCACCGTCTGATCGTTGATGTGCACCATGCCGGCCCTGAGCTTGGCTGCCACCGCCAAGGCGCGGGGAATCGATGTGCCATGGACAGCAGCGGCGAGTCCGTAGGGGGAGCTGTTCACCAGGGCAATGGCTTCCTCATCCGTGTCGAACACGGTGATGGGCGCCACGGGGCCGAAGATTTCGTCTGTGAAGACGGGCATGTCGGGTGTGACGCCGTCCAGCACGGTGGCTTCAAAGAATAAGCCGTTACGCTTGCCGCCAGCCAGGACGCGGGCACCCATGGACACGGACCGGCGCACGATGTCTTCCACCTTGGCGGCCTGGCGCTCGTTGATCAGCGGCCCCAGATGCACCGGCCCTGCGGCCGGGTCGCCCGTCACCAGATTGGCGGCTCGCCTTGCCAGCAACTCGGCGTAGCGATCGGCGACTTTGCGATGAACCAGATGGCGCCCGGTCTGCATGCAGATCTGACCCTGGTGGAGGAAGGCGCCCCACGCTGCGCAGGAGCTGGCGACCTCCAGGTCGGCGTCGTCCAGCACCACCAGCGCATTGTTGCCGCCAAGTTCCAGGGCCGCTTTCTTCAGCAGGCCGCCGCAGGTCTCGCCGATCTGGCGGCCGACGGCGGTGGAGC
>DASUJA010000002.1:0-26541 GCA_036279515.1 Rhodocyclaceae bacterium
TCATGCTGGTGAGCTTCCTCAGCATGGGCTGGCGTGTGGGCCTGGTAGTAGCCGCCGCCGTGCCGCTGACCCTGGCGGTGGTGTTCATGGTGATGGCCGCCACCGGAAAGAACTTCGACCGCATCACCCTGGGTTCCCTGATCCTGGCGCTGGGCCTGCTGGTGGACGACGCCATCATCGCCGTCGAAATGATGGTGGTGAAGATGGAAGAGGGCTACAGCCGTATCGCCGCCTCCGCCTATGCCTGGAGCCTGACGGCCGCGCCGATGCTGTCCGGCACGCTGATCACTGCGGTCGGTTTCATGCCCAATGGTTTCGCTCGATCCAGCGCGGGCGAATACACCAGCAACATGTTCTGGATCGTCGGCATCGCGTTGATTGCATCCTGGGTGGTCGCCGTGGTGTTCACGCCTTACCTGGGCGTGAAACTGCTGCCGGACATCGGGAAGACGCACAGCAGCCACACCGCACTCACCCACGCGCTCTACGACACGCCGCGCTACAACCGTTTCCGTCAGGTGCTGGGACGCATCATCGAACGCAAATGGCTGGTCGCCGGCTCAGTGATTGGCCTTTTCGTCGTCGCCATCCTCAGCATGGGCATCGTGAAGAAGCAATTCTTCCCCATCTCCGACCGACCGGAAGTGCTGGTCGAAGTGCAGATGCCCTATGGCACATCCATCAACCAGACCAGTGCCGCCACGGCCAAGGTCGAAGCATGGCTGGCCGAACAGGCGGAAGCGAAAATCGTCACGGCCTACGTCGGCCAAGGCGCACCGCGCTTCTACCTGGCCATGGGGCCGGAACTCCCCGATCCGTCGTTTGCCAAGATCGTCGTCCGCACGGACAACCAGAATGAACGCGACGCGTTGAAACAACGGCTGCGCGAGGCCATCGCCGGCGGACTCGCCTCCGAGGCGCGGGTGCGGGTCACCCAACTCGTGTTCGGTCCCTATTCGCCCTTCCCGGTTGCCTACCGCGTCACCGGGCCCGATCCGGACAAGTTGCGGAACATTGCCACCGACGTGCGGCAGGTGATGGATGCCAGCCCCATGATGCGCACGGTCAACACGGACTGGGGCACGCGCACGCCGACGCTGCACTTCAGCTTGCAGCAGGATCGGCTTCAGGCGGTGGGTCTCACGTCCAATGCTGTGGCGCTGCAACTGCAATTCCTGCTCAGAGGTGCGCCCATTAGCGCCGTGCGCGAGGACATCCGCACAGTGCAAGTCGTCGCCCGCTCAGCCGGCGGTACCCGGCTCGACCCAGCAAAAATCGGCGACTTCACACTGGTTGCCGCCAACGGACAGCGCATCCCGCTCTCGCAAGTGGGCAAGATCGAGGTGCACATGGAGGAACCCATCGTGCGCCGCCGTGACCGCATGCCGACCATCACCGTTCGCGGCGACATTGCCGATGGCTTGCAACCGCCCGACGTATCGGGAGCCATTACGAAGCAGCTACAGCCCATCATGGACAAACTGCCGAACGGCTATCGCATCGAACAGGCGGGCTCCATCGAAGAATCGGGCAAGGCGACAGCTGCCATGTTGCCGCTCTTCCCGATCATGCTGGCCATCACGCTGATCATCATCATCTTCCAGGTGCGCTCGATTCCGGCGATGGTCATGGTCTTCCTGACGAGCCCCCTGGGGCTGATTGGTGTGGTGCCAACGCTGATCCTCTTCCAGCAGCCCTTCGGCATCAACGCGCTGGTGGGCCTGATCGCCCTGTCGGGAATCCTGATGCGCAACACGCTGATCCTGATCGGCCAGATCGAATACAACGAAAAGACGGGACTGGACTCATTCCAGGCTGTCGTCGAGGCAACTGTGCAGCGTGCGCGGCCGGTGATTCTGACGGCACTTGCTGCAATCCTGGCCTTCATCCCGCTGACCCACTCGGTGTTCTGGGGAACCCTTGCCTACACGCTTATCGGCGGCACCTTTGCCGGGACGATTCTGACCCTGGTGTTCCTGCCGGCCATGTATTCCATCTGGTTCAAGATCAAACCAGCTCAGACCCAAAGCTGATCTGCCCATCCATTTGCGGAAAACGTTTGGACTTTGCTGCCCCCTTGTTAACGAATTCAATTATCCGAAGAACCTTATGAATACGACAGCCATTGATTGGACTACCGAGCAGGAAGCTTCCCGGCAACGCATGGCCGCTGGCGGCGGAAAAGCGGGTCTTGCTCGAATGGAGCAGATCGCAGGAAAGAGTGGGCGCAAGATTCTCGAGGCCATGATGTCCGGCGAATTGCCATACCCTCCTATGGGCGACACCATGAACATCACGCTCCTGGAAGTGGGCGATGGTCGCGCAGTATTCCAAGGCATCCCGCTACTACAGCACTACAACCCGTTGGGTACGGTGCATGGCGGCTGGTTTGCGACCTTGCTGGACTCAGCGCTTGGCTGTGCAGTGCAAACCACGCTACCGGCCGGGCGGTCCTATACGACAGCCGAACTCAGCATCAATATCGTGCGGCCCGCTTCTCACAAGACGGGGCCATTGCGGGCAGTCGCCACCATCATTCACGCGGGGCGCCAGATAGCGACCGCAGAAGCACGGGTCGAAGATGAAAACGGCAAGCTGTACGCCCATGCAACGACGACCTGCTTTGTCTTCGATACAACGGCCGCTTAGTACTCCATTTGCAGTGGCAGGCAGTGGCGGGAACGGAATTTCTGCCCTGCCCCGAGGCGTCAAGCGCCTGCGGTGGTCGGGCAACGGCCTGCCCGGGTTCAACTCGCACCTGCGTCGCCAGCTGATGGCAATGGGGCCGAGGATGAAATCGCCCGCTTCGTTATGCGAATAGGGCTGGCTCAGGAAGAGCCCCCATAGTGCCAGCATGAGCGCAAGGAATCGGCGGCGTCCGATTACCTTGCTCCTCAATAGAAATATTCCTGTAACCACGTCGACACGCCCCTGAAACGCGCCCCCTCCAACATGCCGCCCATCGACCGATAACTCCAAAGGAGAACAGGCATGTTGGATCAAAGCCGCGACGTGCAGCGCCAGGAAGGCGAAGAGCTGCAACATCCCCAGTACTACGTGGGCCTCGCCCACACCCCCAGCGAAATCCGTGAGGCCCAGAAGCTGCGCTACCGCATCTTCTCCGGCGAGATGGGTGCCAACCTGAACTGCAAGGAAGAAGGGGTAGATAGCGACTTCTTCGATCCCTTCTGCCAGCACCTGATCGTGCGCGACGAGGCTCAAGGCCGTATCGTCGGTACCTACCGCATCCTCACGCCGGAAGCCGCACGCCAAGTGGGCGCCTATTACAGCGAGAGCGAATTCGACCTGACTCGCTTCAATCACCTGCGTCCGCGTCTGGTGGAACTGGGCCGGTCCTGCATCGATCCCGAGTACCGCAACGGCACCGTAATCGCCCTGCTGTGGATGAAGCTGGCCGAGTTCATGATCAAGAACGGCTACGAATACCTGATGGGCTGCGCCTCCGTGGGCATGGCCGACGGCGGCCACAACGCCTCCAATCTGTTCCTGAGCCTGATCGACAAGCATCTGGCTCCGGTGGAATACCGCGGCTTCCCACGTAACCGCCTGCCCTTTGAGCATCTGGCCAACGGCCAGCATGCGGAAATTCCGCCCCTGGTGAAGGGCTATTTGCGCGCCGGTTGCTGGATTTGCGGCGAACCCGCTTGGGATCCCGATTTCAACAGCGCCGACTTCCTGGTGCTGTTGCCCATGTCTCGCCTCAACAGCCGCTACATGCGCCACTTCGTGCGCGGCTGAACCCAAGGATCACCGGAGCAAAAGCCATGAACTGCCCTGCCTACGCGACCGCTGCTGCCGGCAACGGGACAAGTGAAGAGAACGAAGTGCTCGACATGCCTTTCACGCCCTTGGCATCATCCTTCACCGCCCTCGGACCGCGCCGCACCGGCAACTTGCGTCTGGCCCTCGTGGCGGGGGCGGGCAGCGAGGAAGCAACGGAATCTGCCCAGCAGCTTGCGGCGAATTTTGTGGAGCTGGGCTACACGGTGCAACTGTTCTGCCCCCATCGCCGTGGTGATCGGGAGTCACTGGAAAACCGCCCCGGCTATCGGGAGATCCCCTTGCCTGCCCTGCCCCTGCCCGGTGGGTTTGCGCGGGTCTGGCAGGCTGAAGAAGTCGATGCCGTCTATATCCTCGGCGTAGGCAGTTTCGGTCTGGTGGCGGCACTCGCGGCAAAGCAATGCGCCTTGCCGGTGAGCTTTGCGCCCTCCATGACCAATACGATCCAACGCCCCTTCTGGCATCGTGCGCTGTGTACCTTGGCTGACGAAGCCATCGCCACTGAGTCTTCTCAAGCGCAACGGCTACGGGAGCAAGGCTGCCGCCGGGTCCGCGTAGTTCCCGAAGGCATTGATTTGCAATCATTCAATCCGCGCCAACGTTCCCATTCTCTGCGCTACCAATGGGGTGTTCGCGCCGATACCCCGGTGTTGGCCCACGTCGGGCCAGTGCATGACCCGATCACGGCGGATTACCTACGGGCCACCATGGATGCGTTGCTGGAAACAGTCCCCGATGCTCGCTTGCTGCTGATCCAGGCGGGGCGCATTCCCGCGCAACTACAAGCCTTGCGCCCCCTGCGCGGAGAAACTTGCCGCCATCGCACCACGGGCTGGCCGGGCAGCGAGCGGGAGAGTTCCCTCGCCGTATTGCTGGCTTCCGCCGATCTGCTGATGGTAGCCAACAGCGACCATTGCCCATCCCTGATTCCTCTGGCCCAGGCCTGCGGCATGGCCGTCATTGCCCGCCACGACGAACGCAGTCACCTACACCTGGAAGACAGTCACAACGGTTTTCTGGTGGGCAACGAAGATGTCGAAGCCAACTGCACCGACTTTTCCAATACAGTGCGCCACGCCCTGGCCGCCCCCCTGGCTTTGGCCAAGCTGCGCCTGCGCGCCCCGGCCTCCATTGCCCATCTGGAGCGCCGCCGGACTGCCGACCAGCTTGCCGCTACGCTGGCCGAAATGGCCCGCACTCATGCGCGTCGACGCTGCAATGCCGATGCATGGATCATCCCCGTCGCAGATTTTTGAGACGCCCCACACACTCATTCAAGCATCCCATTCGCGGTTGAAGCTGCCCCTTGGGCCATGCGCCCCGTGACGTGGGTATTTGCAGCAGTCGCGCACCCTCGCAGAAAAATCGAACGGTATCTACTTGCCTAGCTTGACCCACTTCTTTTTTCAGAAATCAGGCTTCGGGCTCGTCCAGGAACAGCTTGCGCCAACCCTCGTAGCCGATGCGACGCATGGTTTCCATGTTGCGCTCGTAGATGTCTTCCGCATTGGGGAAGGCCGCGACGGCGCGGTCGATGCTGGTGGAGCGGAGCAGATGCAGGGTGGGATAGGGCGAGCGATTGGTGTAGTTCTCGATGTCGTCCGGCTCGCTGCCGGCGAATTCGTATTGGGGATGGAGGCTGGCGATCTGGAAGGTACCCTCGTAACCCTCGTTGCGCAGCAGAGCTTCCGCTTCCTGCACGAAGAAGTGGTAGTCGAGGAAATCCACCATGGCCTTGGGATGCACCAGCAGGGTGGTGTCGAGCTGCTTGGGATCGGTGTTGGTCAGCAACTCAAACTCGTGAGCTAACTCGGCCAGCAACTCGTCGGCGGTCTCGGCGCCGGTGATGGCGTAGCGGACTTGCTTCTTCACGTGCACCGACTTGGCGAAGGGGCAGAGGTTAAGACCGATCACTGCCCGCTCCAGCCAGAGCCGGGTAGCAGCAACAACCTCAGCCTCAGTAACCGCGTCAACATAGGCATAAAGAACGGGGGGCGAAGGAAGAGACCGACTCACAGATGGGGTTCCTCCCCTTTACCCAGCCTTTCGATTTTTTTCAGCCACCCATCAAAGTGCGGGCAGATTTTGCGCATGACATCCAGCCCGATGTCGCAGGCAATCAGAGGTCCGTGAAAAGTCTTCTGATAACCGGGCCAGGCTGCCAGAATGCGTTTTGAAGGGGCAGTGCTTGGACCATCGTTGATGTCCTCGGGTGCAGTCGTCCGCCGCACGGCACGCAGAGGTTCAAGAATGGCATGATCATCCGTCCATTGCTCAAAAACTTCCAGCCCTACGAACAGCAAGGCCTCAAACTCGTGCACTAGCAGATTGGGGATGAAGTTGCGCTGGCCGACATCCCTCGCCAGCCCTGCTTCTAAGAAATCCGCCTTCTGGTGCCCGCTCCCCGCAGTGGGAAAGGCCGGGCTGTCCTGATCTGGGAAATCTCCAGGCAACGCATACAGATCGAATAGCGTGGTGACGTGGGCATCCGCATCCTGCTTGCATAGCTTCTCAATCTGAGGCCGGACCTTGAGGTAGCTAACCACGCCTCCTTTGTAGCCTGGACTCGTGCGAACGATGATGGGCGTGAGGTAAAGCCCCAACTGCGCGTAATGAGGCATCAGCAACTCATTGACGAAGGCCTCTTCAGTCTGCCCCTCCACCAATAGATAGACACGGGTCATCGTCCTGGTCTCCCGCCCAGCAGGTTCTTCTTCCACAGATCTCCGAGACTGTATTCAGCCAACCATTCGGCTAGCACTTCGGCATCCGGACGTTTGAAGACTGAAGCCCCGCCGCGTTTGTCCACCACGATCAGGTCTTCCGCGTCGAATTCGTTGACCAGTTCCACTGACTGGGTTGAAACGATCAATTGATGTTCCTCTGCCGCAGACTTCATCAGACCGCCGAGCACACTGACCGCGAACGGATGCAGGCCCAGCTCCGGCTCGTCGATCAAAACGGTCTTCGGCATGAAGTCTTCCGGCTGGAGCAGCACGGTCGCCAAGCAGATGAAGCGTAACGTGCCATCGGACAAGGCACTGGCGGAGAAGGGCTCATCCTGCCCCTGCTCCGTCCATTCGAGCTGGATCTTCTCTTTGTTGTCCACGGTGGGACGCAAATGGAAATCCCCGAAGAATGGCGCCACCAAGCGAATCGCCTTGACGATTCGTCGGTAGTGTTCTTCGTGGTGATTCTTAAGCCGCATCAGGAAAGCGGCCAAATTACGTGCGTCGTCGCGGAGAAATTCGTTGTCGTTGATGTTGTGGATCTGTTTGACCAAGGCACTACTACTGGTGTCGTGAAAGTGGTAGAGGCGCCAACTGCGCATGGCGGGGACGACATATTGATAAATTAAGGTTGAACCCTTTTGACTATCCGCATAGGACTCAAAGTGTCCCGAGGCAGGCCGCCACTCCCCTCGCACATTCCACCAAAGCGCTTCGTTGTAGAACATCATCCGATTGTCCTGGGTCGGCCGCAGCGTGAAGCGGTAGCCGTTGTTGCCGAAGTAAAGTTCGGCGCGCAGTTCTTCCGTTTTCTTCCGGCCAAAGTGCAGCAGCGCATCCGGCCCCCCCGCCAGACCGACAGTCGTCTGTAGCTGCTGATCCAGGATTCTGGCAATCAGACGGAAAAATCCAATGAAGTTCGATTTGCCGGCGCCGTTGGCACCGATCAGCACATTGAGCCTTCCCAGTTCAAAATCGCATTCCGCGATGGACTTGTAGCCACGTAGCACAAGCCGTGAAATCTGGTCGGAATCGTTAACGTACTTAACCATATTCATTCCTCATCGTTGCTCCTTGAGCAATGGTTGCAGCACTCGTTCTGTGGAGACTAACGTCCCTGCGCACAAAGGAAAATCTTTGTCAGAAGACCACTTATGAGCCGGATGTCCTTGGCAATACTCGTCTCGAAGCGGTCACCCGACAACTTGGTCCATCAATGAACCTCACGGGTTTCCAGGAACTCGATCTCGGGGAAGCGCTCCTGGGTCAGTTGCAGATTGACGCGGCTGGAGGCGAGATAGACGTAATCCTCGCCGCCGTCGAGGGCCACGTTCATGGGGTACTTGTCAGAGATGGCGCGCAACTGATCGGGGGAGCCCTTGAGCCAACGGGCCGTAGACACGGAGACCGGCTCGAAAACGGCGTCGACGCTGTATTCAAATTCCAGGCGGTGGGCCACCACGTCGAACTGGAGGGCGCCCACGGCGCCAAGGATCAGGTCGTTGGTGCCCACGGGGCGGAACAACTGGGTGGCGCCCTCTTCCGCCAACTGCTGCAAACCCTTTTGCAGTTGCTTGAGCTTCAGCGGGTTCTTCAGCACGGCACGCTGGAACAGTTCCGGCGCGAAGGACGGGATGCCGGTGAAGCGCAGGTCTTCGCCTTCGGTGAAGGTTTCGCCCAAGCGAATGGTGCCGTGGTTGGGGATGCCGATGATGTCGCCAGCGTAGGCCTCGTCCATGATGCTGCGGTCCTGGGCCATGAAGGTGATGGCGTTGTTCACCGCCATCTGCTTGCCGCTCGCCACTTGCTTGATCTTCATGCCCCGCTCGAACTTGCCGGAACAGATGCGCAGGAAGGCGATGCGGTCCCGATGCTTCGGGTCCATGTTGGCTTGGATCTTGAAAACGAAGGCTGCGAACTTGGGCTCATGGGGCTGCACCACGCGGGTTTGCGCAGCACGGGCCAGGGGCTCGGGCGACATTTCCACAATGGCGTCCAGCACGCTCTGCACGCCGAAGTTGTTCACCCCGGAGCCGAAGAACACGGGGGTCTGGCGACCTTCCAGGTAAGCCTGCTTGTCGAAGGTGTGGGACGCGCCGCGTACCAGTTCAATGTCGTTGCGCAGTTCTTCGGCCTGGGTGCCGATGACTTCGTCCAGGCGCGGGTTGTCGAGGCCCTGGATAATTTCGGAAGTGCCCTTCTCGGCCTGGGGATCGAAGAACTGGATGGTGTCGTTGTAGAGGTGATAGACGCCACGAAAGCGCTTGCCCATGCCGATGGGCCAGGTCATGGGGGCGCACTGAATCTTGAGCACGGACTCGATTTCATCCAGCAGATCGATGGGCTCCTGGCCTTCCCGGTCCAGCTTGTTGATGAAGGTGAGGATGGGCGTATCGCGCAGGCGGCACACGTCCAGCAGCTTGATGGTGCGGTCTTCCACGCCCTTCACGGAGTCGATCACCATCACGGCCGAGTCCACGGCGGTGAGGGTGCGGTAGGTGTCTTCGGAGAAGTCTTCGTGGCCCGGGGTGTCGAGCAGGTTGACGATGAAGTCCCGGTAGGGGAACTGCATCACCGACGAAGTGACCGAGATGCCCCGTTGCTTTTCCAGTTCCATCCAGTCGGAAGTCGCGTGGCGGCTGGCCTTGCGTGCGCGCACTTCGCCCGCCACCTGAATGGCACCGCCGAACCACAGCAGCTTTTCAGTCAGGGTGGTCTTACCCGCGTCCGGGTGGGAAATGATGGCAAAGGTACGACGGCGGGCGATTTCAGTATCGAGGGACGACACAGGGGGACTCCGGGCAGCGACAAAAGGGGCGCATTATCCGGCAAAAGCTGGTCGCCCCCAAGCTGAAAAGCGGTCGAAGCCCCTCGCCTGTCAGAACTGGTAACTGGTCTGAACGTAGAAGGTACGGCGGGCCATGGGCAGGTCGTAGCGAATCAAACCTGGTGCCAGGCTGGGCTCCAGTACTTTCTCGTCAAACAGATTGCGTACCGAGGCCGCCACATCCCATCCCGCCCAACGCCTAGTTGAACGAGCGGTGAGGTCCACCGTGGTGTAGTCGGCCACGTTGGGCCGAGTATCGCCGGCAGCGCGCTTGCGGTCGGCGACCCAATTGACCTGGGTGCTAAAACGCCAATTGCTGTTCATCTGCCAATCGGCTCGACCATAGGCGTGGTTGCGAGGTGCATAGCCTGCGTCCTGAGACGTGGACCAATCTACGGAATGCTGATGGGAAAAACTCCCCGTCAAACTCAAGGTGCGCGACAGATCCCAAGTGGTCTCCAACTCGAAGCCGGTGCCGGTTTGTTCGCCCGTGTTGGCGTAGGTGCTGGTGCTGTCGAGGCGAATAATGTCCCTCATGCGGTAGCGGAATACGTTCAAATTAACCTGAACGTCCTTATCCGCCTGCCAGGCCAGCACCCCTTCCAGCGTCCGGATGGTTTCGGGCTTGAGGTTCGGATTGCCCTTCTGCACCGGATTGTTGATGCTGTATTGCTCAACGAAGGAAGGCGCCCGAAAGGCTCGCCCGTAAAGCACTTTGGCAACCAGGTTGTAGGCTGCATCCCAAACAACGGCGAGGCGAGGATTATTGGTATCGCCGAAATCCGAGTACCGATCACGGCGCACACCAGCGGTCAGCGCCCAATCCTTGGCGAATTGCCATTCATCCTGGGCATACACGTAGCTGACCATGCGCCGATGGGGCGTCATGAATATGGTGGCGTCGGTAGCGTCAACCACAGAACCCAGCGACGTGGCCGGCAAGATGAAGTTTTTACGCTCCCGCGTGCGGTAAAGATTGAGGTCATCACGCCCCAAGCCAAAGCGCATGTTGTGGTTATTAAATCCCGAGTACGTGGCATAGCCGGAGACGCGCAGTTGGCGCTCCCACTTTTCCGGCGCACCGATCATGCCGTTCGGAAAGGCAGAAGGCGGCAGGAGGACAAAAGGCACGGGCACCGTATCGTTGTATTCCATGTAGCTGGCCTGTGCCCCCACGCCCCAGTTCTTGGCGAACTCCGCATCGTTCCAGGAAACGTCGGTGATGAAGCGCTCGCTTTTCGCCCTGCCGACGGTGTCCAGGGCCGATGCGATGCCGGCTCCGGTTTCCACGCTGTCGCGCAACTTGTAGTTGAAGCGCAGGCGGAACTTGTCATAGGCCAGATCGGCATTGCCATCCACCGAGCGGTTGCCGTTGTTCACCTGCCCGTAGGCGCCGAGACGATCCCTGACGGTTTCACTGACGCCATCAGTACTGCCCACTCGCAAATATCCGGCAGCCTGGAAGGGGCCGATTTGTCCGCCGTGCTGCCCCCACACGTCGCTGGTCCGTTGAGAGCCAAGGCGCATGCCCACGGTGGTTCCCGATACGTCCGCCGCCGTCTTGGTAATGATATTGATGACCCCCGCATAGGCATCGGCGCCGTACAGGGCTGAACCGGGGCCGCGAATGACTTCGATGCGGGCAATGTTCTCCACCGGATAGCCGGCCCACACGTTGCCCTTACCGCCGGTGAACATGGTGGTGGTAGGAACGCCATTCAGCAGCATCAGGGTTTGCGCGTTATTCGCGCTGTAGATGCCACGGAAGGTATTGAGGGGCGCATAGGCGAGATTGCTTCGCGCCACATGGAGACCGGGAACCGTTTCCAGTACTTCATCCAGATCGGTGGCCCCCATGGCCGCGATCTCTTCCGCGGTGATCACCGATGCCACGGCGGGGGCACGGCGAAGTTGCTGTTGTTGTCCAGTAGCGATACTGACGGTGCTCTTGTCGCCGTAGACCAGGGCCAGATCCTCATCCCCTGAGTCCTGTGCCCAAGCGCCTGCGCCGTACATCGCCGCAATAGAAACGGCGATCAAAGACCAGCGGGTAGTACGCAGTTTCGTCGTCATTTCGGTCCCTCTCCCAAAAGACATGGTTGTGACTCACTCTTCCCATTTGACGATTGCTTTGATCGTCATTGAATCGTTCCCATCCAGGACTCACGAAGCTTCGTAAGGGATGCGGTATTTGGCGCGATAGAAAGCCATGCGCGCATCCACTTCATCCTGGGATAAACCGTAATCGTCGAGAGCATACCTGTGATTGCCATGAATGTTATCCCGCTGGCAGACGCTCATCCATTCAAGTGCCGCTGTCTGCGCGGCGGGCAGATATTCCATGCTGAGGAACGCGTAGACTTTTTTCATAACGCCTAGCCAATCCTCATTCATCTCGTCGTAATACACGTCGAACTGCTGGCTTTCAGGTAGGACTGCCCGGCTTGCGATACAGCGGCGGGCCATCTGCTCGCACATTTCCAGCCAGGCGTCGCGGATAAGGCTGCGACACGGGCGGTCGGTGTTCAGCACCGAAAAGTTCCAGGCCAGAGAGAGGGTGGAGGCCACCGTTTTGCGCGGGTCGCGATGGGTGAATAGCAGCTTTGCATCGGGGAAGGCCTGAAGCAGTTGAGGCAAGTCCAGCATGTGCTGGGGCGTCTTCAGTACCCAGGGCTTGTCGGCAGGCTCGCCACGGGCCCAGGACACCAAACGCAGCAGACGCCCCAGAGACCGATAGGCCGCGCTGCGATCTCCGTGCAACAGGTACTCCCGGTAACGAGGGGCGTGATAGAGCGCTGCGTAGGACAGCCCATCGAAGGTCTGGTTGAGCAGAAGGATTTCCTCGTCCGCTGCATCTGCCTCCATGGGATGCGCGGCAAAGGCGCCGGGGTTGATCTTCTGCCCTGCCTTGAGAAACTTCCTGACTTCCTCTCTCCGCGAAAGGCGATCCGCCTCATGCGGACCGCCGCGAGGCGCGGGATTGAAGCCTTCCCATGCAGTCAGGTGAGCAAACCGAGTGTCAGCCGCAAGCAATCGCTGCAAGCGCGTGGTGCCCGAGCGCACAGGCCCCACGACGATGATGGGCGACGGCATCGGATAGGACTCGATCTCGGGATGGGCCTCAAACACCGCATTGGCCCAAAGGAGATTCTTCAAGGCGTTGAGGATCGAGGTCTTGGCGTGGAGGCGGCCAAAAGGATTCAGGGCGGCATCCCTATCGAGATCTTCTAGCAAGGGCCGCAAGCCCAGCAGAAAATACTCGTCGCCGAATCGATCCAATCCGGTCTGGCGACGAGCCTCTGCCAGCAAGGCGCCTTCGCTCAGGTCAATCCGCGCCAGCCCGATCTTATTAAGACCGCGCACCACTCGATTGACGAACTTGATCGAAGCCGGGTGGTAAGCGGTGCTGGGAGAAAGGTCCATGGCTATCGTTTTTCTCGTTGAGCCCAGGAGCGCTTTGCCACGCCTTCATACTTGAGATGGGTGCAAGGCAAGGGAAACAAGCTGCCCTCAGGATTTTCGGCTGCCTCGATGAAGCAAGGCAGCATGCCTGCCAGAAATGCAGGAAAGAGATAGAGGTAGTACTCGCGAGGCGACAGCCCTAGATCAGCAGCGAGGGCGGCCGCAAGGCCGGCGTAGTTCATCTCCTGTCGCCAGCGGCCGTTCTTGAGCACGTCCCTCACGGCGTATGCCAACGACAGATAGGGTCCATCCGCCAAACCGAGTTCCTGGGCAAGGGCCAGCAGATGCTCGATGCGCTCGTCACGGGACACCAGAGGCCGACCATACCCAGCGATGCTGCGCTCGCGCCGCAACGCATCCTGGACGAACGCGGCCAAATCGTGATCGGACTCCACCTGCCGACGAGCGCGGATAAGGAAGTCGATTGCCCGGATATCGATGCCCCGGCCATAGATGGAGGCCTCAGACACTGCCAGCGCCGCCGAAACGCCCAGATTCCCCGTGCTGCGGGCAGTCCCTGCCAATGCGGCGACCCGATTGTTCCAGATGCGCACGTCGGGATAGCTGGTCGTCGTCCAAATGGTCTGAAGTAAGCGCAGCTGCGCCTTGGAGAAACGACGGCCGGTGATGCCGAACACGAACAGCTCCACCCAGTCCATGTCTTTCAGTTCTGCATGCAAATCCTGGCCGCGAAAAATCACGTGGGAGCCAGGAAAGAAGGCCCCCATCTGCGACTTGGTGTGGCCGACGTTTTGTTCCAGCAATTGGGGGCCGCGCAAGGGAGCCAGGCTCATGGCGCTTTCCCTTCGTTCTCGACCAGATCGATGGCGAAGAAAGGAAACTTCTTGTGGCCCAATCGGCTTTGCTCCAAAGCATGAACTGCCGCGCCCGGCAGGCGCAGCAGCAAATGCAGCATCTCGCCCTGATCGGGCTCCAACTTCAAATCGACATAGGCCGCCGCTGCCACGCCGGACAAAGCCAAGGGAAGCCCGGCGGCTTGCTCCAGCACATCTCGATGCTGCAGAAGCCAAGGAAGATGCGGTCCCGGACTCAGCGTCGACAAGACGGACAGGGTCTGCCGCACCGGCGTTGCGCAGGTGACGCCATGGGGATCGAAGCCCGGCCACCGCTCTGCGTCGGGCCAGCCGGAGACCGGCTGTTGCTGGGAGGGGCTACGCGGCATAGCGAGCCAGCGATCCAGATCGCAGCCATTCGTCCGCCATGCTTCCATTGCCAGCCGGACCTCTCGCCCACCGCCCAACTGCCCGGCACCGGCGGCCAATGCCGCCATCAGGCAGGAAGCGGATGAGGAACCGCCGGTGCCGCCGCACATGGCAGCATGCACGGAAACGTCCCGAGGCCCAGGGTTGGCCAGGACCACGGCCAGATTTTCCAGCAGTGCTGCTTCGGCAGGCTTGGGCGCCTCGCCGCTAAACAACAGAAAAATCATGTCCGCCCAACGCGCCTTGCCCAGCAACTCGCCATAGACATCGTAGCCATGGCAATGGGCTTCTCGCGCGGCGAATGGATTGTCGGCTTCCGGCGTTTCGTGCCAGATGCGGGTTGTGATGCAGTCCTTTTCCGGCGCGATCATTGAACGGTTCCCAGCACACGCATCCGCAGGTTCATGGGAGGCACGGCTTCCGGGTCGATGTGAACGTCAAGCAGCAACGGCTTCCGTCGCTGCCCCGCTTGCGCAAGGTCAAGCACGTCGAAATCTGCCGCGGAGCGAATGGTGTATGCCTCGACGCCCATGGCCTTGGCCATGGCGGCAAAGTCCGTGGGAGGCAATTCAAACGCGGTAGGTTCCGCGCCTGCGAGACGCTGGCCATGCTTGACCATGCCCAGGGCGCCATCGTTGAGAACCACGTAAATGACGTTGAGGCCTTCCGCCAGCGCGGCTGAAATTTCCTGACCGTTCATGAGCATGCTGCCGTCGCCGGTGATGCAAACCACCGGCGTGTCGGCGCACCCCATAGCGGTGCCCACTGCGCCGCCGATGGCCCAACCCATGGGGGCGAAGTCCATGGTCAATCGCAGCCAGCCACCATGGTTACGACACATCGAATCGACAGGGCGCGAGGCGATTTGACGTTGCTCTTGGTCCTGGCTGGACGGGCTCAAGAAATGCACGCACCAAGCGACACTGTTACCCGCATCAGCCAAATAACGGGTGCCGGGCGGCAGTCGGTGTGCCAATTCCTTCATCAGGCGCTGGGGCTTGAGGGGAGCTTCGTCGATATTGATGGCGAGTCGATCCAGGGGAGACAGCCAGCGCTCTCCATCCACCACGGCCTCCCATCGCGGCAAAGGCGCCGAACCCTGACCGAGGTGTGTCAGCAACTTAGCGAAGACGGTGAGGATGCGTCCTCGCACCTGTAGCCGCGCCATGGGCGTGCGGAGCAGATGGTCTTCCATGGAATCGATGTGCACCAGCTTTTCATTAAGCAGATGATCGCTCCAGCCACTGCTGGTCCATTCGTTCATGCTGGAACCCACGGCCAAAACCAGGTCTACGTGCGGGTCACGCAATAAAGCATCCGCAGTGACATGCCCCGCAAAGCCGAAGACACCGCAGTTCAAGGAATGATGAGGATCAACCAAGCCCTTGCCGTCCGGCGTGGTGACGAAGGGAATCTGGCGCCGCTCAGCAAATTCGACGATGACGTGAGCCGCTTCGCCACACCCGCCGCCAATGAGGAGCACGGGTTTACGGGCCTGGTCGAGAAGTTCGCGCAAATGCGTGTATGCATCCTGATCGAGCAAAGCGCGCGGCAACAACCGTGAGCGCAGATTGTGGGTGGGCTCGGCAGATGGAATGGGGCTGCGCAGGATGTCCACCGGGATGGTCAGATGAACCGGCCCCCGCTGGGGTCGCATGGTGTGCTGCAAAGCGGCCACCAGCTTGTGCTCCATCTGCTCAGGGTGAGACACGAGCGAGTTGTAGCGCGTGCAATGGCGATACATGCTGAGGGTATTGATGCCCGTACACGCGGACTCTTGCAGAGCGCGACGACCAAAGGCCGGGAGCGGTGGCTGGCCAGTAATCGCGAGTACAGGAACACCGTTGTCGTAGGCGCAGGCAACCCCCGTCAACAAGTTAGTGGCGCCGGGGCCCGAGGTGGCGCAACAAACACCTACCTTCCCGGTTTCGCGTGCATACCCGTCCGCCATAAAGGCCGCCCCCGCCTCGTGACGAGCCAATACGGCACGAGGTCCGCCGCGTCGGGCACTACGGGCAAGGGCGTTGTAGAGGGGCTCAATAGCGCCGCCTGGAACACCGAAAATGTACTCAATCTCCAGTTGCAAAAGATAAGCGACGATCAAATCGGCAGCCTGGGCTTGCGAAGATCCTGGATCTGACAGCTCATTGAGCAGAGAAGACATAGACTCCAAACAGAGCAAAAGCGGGGGGAGGCACGTCGCAAAAGGATTCCATCGACCTATGCCATAAGTAATAGTAGTGAAGTCCTGGAATAATCCAAGGGCCATTTTCATTTACGACGCAATGTCCTCGGAAGGCGCGTAGCAAGCGACGTTTCCGCAATGCAGCGCTCGGCAATTTGTCCACTCGAAGGAATTCAGCCGTATTATCGGGGCCTCATCTCATTCGTTCTGAGAACAGTTGGCAACATGAAACCAGCGGCAAGGCTCAACACGTTGCTATCGCTCTCCCTGCTGAGCGCCCTCGGCATTTGCCAGGGGGCGCAGCCCTTCCAGCCCTGGTTGGACTACGACCTCAAGAACGCCCTGCAACCAACACTTCCCGATCCGATGAAGGCCGGTGATCGCTGGCAGGTCGAGGATGACGCAACGCAGTTCTCTCCCCTATCGAACGTCATCCTTGCTGACGTCGCTTCGCGCCATGCACTGCGCATCGCGCTGAATTCCGCCGGCAGCGGCAACATTGTCGTGCTCTACCCGGAATCGGCGGAGCCCTTCCGCAGCGTCTTCAAACAGATCATCAGCGGCATCGAAGACAAGACCGCGAATCAGCTCATCACCATTCCAGTCGGCGCCAATCCCAACATTGCGGAAATCACGTCCGAACTGAAACGGCAGGATGTCCGGGTGATCATCGCCCTGGGCCGCAACGGATTGAAGGCTGCTCTGGCAGTGAACATGGATGTGAAGATCGTAGCCGGCGGCCTCATTTCTCCGCCGGAAAACGAAGGCCGGCCGCTGACGCTCCTCAGCCTCGCCCCCGACCCAGGGCTTCTCTTCGATCGTCTCAAAACCCTGATGCCCGGCGTGCGCCGAGTGCATGTGGTGTACGACCCGCGCAATAGCGGCTGGCTGATCCGATTGGCGCGGGACGCAGCGCGCAACGCCGGACTGGAACTTGTGCCACTGGAAGCAACCGACCTCAAGAGCGCGCTACAGCAGTACCAATCCCTGTTCGCCAACGCAGACCCCCGTCACGACGCCTTGTGGCTTCCTCAGGACGCCACCACTACCGACGACACGACCATCTTGCCGGTGGTGTTGCAGGAATCCTGGACACGGAACGTCGCTGTTTTTTCCAGCACCTTGTCCCACGTGAAGCGAGGCGCTCTTTTTTCGCTGTATCCCAACACGACATCTCTCGGCCGCAACCTTGCCTCCACGGCCCTCGACAGTCTGTCCGGCAACAGCCAACCCTTCGGCACCCTGCCGTTGAAGGCCGTACAAGTCGCGGTGAACCTACGCACGGCAAGCCATCTGGGGCTGAGTCTCAGCGGACGGCAGCAGCAGGGATTCGACTTGGTCTTTTCTGATCCCTGACGCCGTTCATGTCGCTCATCTCACGATATCTACAGGGAACCTCATTTCGCCATCAATTGAGCATCGTCGTCGCCATCGGCGTAACCATGCTCGCGTTGCTTTCATCCCTCGTTCTTTCCTGGCAGATGGACCGGCGCCTCCAGGACAATTTCCGCCAACAGGGTGAGCGCATCGCCACGAATCTGGCGAAGCAAAGCCGACTCGCGCTGGTCTATCACAGTAGCGACAACGCTGCGGAAGCCATCCACACCACCATGGCCTTCCCCGACGTAATCGGCGTCGAAATCCGAACACCGAAGAATGAAGCCATCGCGTCTACCGTGCATGGCATTAGCAACGTCGCGCTGGTTTCGCCATCCCCGCAAGTGTTGGCGGCCCGGCAAGCCTTGCTTACCTTCGACGACGACGAGGCTTGGCATTTTGTCGCCCCGGTTTTCCGCAGAGCGGAAGTCGTGGACTCCCCCTTCGAGATGGAGCAGAAGCAAGACGAGTTGCTCGGCTACGTGCGCGTCGTACAAAGCAAGGCCACATTGAAGCGCATGAGCCGCGATATCTTCATCGTTAATCTGGGCGTATCCCTGGGCTTTGCCTTCCTGCTGCTGTTCATCATCCGCGCCATGGCACGTCGCCTCAGCCGCCCCCTGGAACAACTGGCCCTCGCCATGGGCCGTGCCGAGCGCGGCGAGACCGTGGGTCTGGCGGAATTGAGCGGTCCCAAGGACATCGGCGCCATGGCCCGTGCCTTCAACGCCATGATCGAAGCGCTGCAAGACCGGGAAAGACAGTTGCAGCACTCCAAGGATGAAGCCCTCCGCTTCGCCCAGATCAAGGCCGACTTCGCCGCCACCGTGAGCCACGAAATCCGCACGCCCTTGAACGGCGTCATCGGCACCCTGGACATGCTGAAGTCCTCGCCGATGCCTCAGCAGCAGGGACAACTGGTGGATCTGGCCTGGGAGTCCTCCCAGTACCTTCTGGATTTAGTGAACAACATCCTCGATTTTTCCCGTCTGGAAGCCGGCAAGCTGGAACCCGAGCACATCGAGTTCGACTTGCAACGACTCGTGACGGGCGTCGTTCACACCTTGTCGGCCCAGGCGGTGCAAAAGGGAATCGAACTACGTTGGCAGCTGGCGACTGAGGCTGCGAAAAAGCTTATCGGCGATCCCACCCGTCTGCGCCAGATCCTCATCAACCTTGCGGGCAACGCCATCAAGTTCACCGACACGGGTTCCGTCTGCGTTGAGGTCAGCCGAGTCGCTAATGGCAGCTACCGCTTCGAGGTAAGGGACACCGGCATTGGTATCGATGCCCCGCTACTAGGCCACATCTTCGACTCATTCACGCAGGCTGACGCATCCACCACGCGCCGCTTTGGGGGCAGCGGACTTGGGCTCTCCATCAGCAAGCAGCTAGTGACCCTTCTGGGTGGCTGGATCGACGTGGAAAGCCAGCTCGACGCTGGCAGCTGCTTCTTCTTCGAGCTTCCTTTGGAAGAGGCCGCCGCGCCCCTTCAGGGGCCGCTGGCCCCGATGGAAATTTGCCCCGAAGCCCCATGCCGCGTACTGGTGGTGGAGGACAACCGGACCAACCAGATCATCGCCCGCGGCATGCTGCAAATGCTGGGCGCCGAAGTTGGTCTGGCCGACAACGGCATTGCCGGAGTCGCCGCCTATCAGGAGAAAGGCTGGGATCTGATCCTGATGGATTGCAACATGCCGAAAATGGACGGCTACGAAGCCACCGCCGCCATCCGCACCCTGGAAAGCGCGAGCGGCCGCCGCATCCCCATTCTTGCCATGACGGCCAACACCCTGCCCGCCGACCTATCCAAATGCAAGGCAGCAGGCATGGACGATCACCTGACCAAGCCGCTGACCATGGAGGTGCTCGCCGAAAAGCTACGCCTCTGGCTAGTGCCCGGCTCCCTCCCCCCGGCGCCCGCCAGGGAAGCCGCCACGGAAGTCACCCAGTCCCTCAATCGCAAAACGCTCGAAAAGCTGCGTGAAGCCCTGGGCGATGCGATCAGCGACGCGATCCGCCCCTTCCTGGAGGACATGCCCGGCTACCTGGAGACCATCGACCAGGCCGGCACCGTGGGCGATTCCGAGGCACTCAAGCGCACGGCCCACGCCATCAAGGGTGCAGCCAGCAATCTGGGCGCCGAAGCCCTCAGCGCCGTGGCCAAGGCCATCGAGGAGCATGCGACCGCCGGTCGTACCGATGCAGCCTCGCCACTCATCGACGTGCTCCATGCCGAATACAACCGGGTCCATCCGGTGCTTCAAGCGGAAATATCGAGCACACCCGCCACCCTGTTCTCCAGCTTCGACCAGAACATGCCCCTAGTGCTGATCGTGGACGACGACCGCAGCACCCGAACCACCCTCTTCCATGCCCTGGCCCGCGCCAACTTCCGCGTCAGCGAAGCCGCCGATGGCCTGGAGGCCCTGCACTGGCTGCAATCCGAAGTGCCCGACGTGATCCTGATGGACGCCATGATGCCCACCATGGACGGCTTTACCGCCTGCGCCAAGATAAAGGCCGAGCCAGACTGGAAGGACATCCCCATCCTCATGATCACGGCTCTGGAGGACCAGCGCTCGGTGGAACGGGCCTTCGCCGCCGGCGCCAGCGACTACATCCCCAAGCCCATTCATCTCTCCGTAGTCAATCAACGGGTGCGGCGCATCGTTGAAGCTACCCGCGCCGAGCGCCATGTGCGGCACCTAGCCTACTGCGACGTACTCACCGGCCTGCCCAACCGCCGTAACTTCAGCGATCAACTGGGCCGGGCCTTGAGAACGTCCCAGGCAAAGGGCACCCACTTCGCCGTGCTATTCCTCGACCTGGATCGCTTCAAGCTGGTGAACGACACCCTAGGCCATGAAGTAGGCGACCGTTTGCTCTGTAGCGCCGCCGCTCGCATCAAGGAGTGCATCCGCGCCTCCGATTGCGTATCGCGGCAAGGGGGCGACGAATTCGCCATCCTGCTGGACGACATCGGCACCCCGGCAGCAGCAAATAACGCGGCCCAGAAGATTTGCCGTTCCCTGAGCCAACCGTTCCAGGTGGACGACCACGAACTGTTCATCACCGCCAGCATCGGCATCTCTCTCTTCCCCAATGACGGCACCGACGCCAGTACCCTGCTGCGCCACGCGGATACCGCCATGTACCGAGCCAAGCGCACAAACGCCCGTGTGCGCTTCTACGAGTCGGAGATGGATTCGGCTATCTCCGAGCACGTGCGTCTTGAAAGCGAACTGCGCCATGCCATCGAGCGGGACGAACTGGTGGTCTTCTACCAACCCGTCGTCGAGGCCGCCAGCGGCAAACTCATCGGCATGGAAGCCCTGGTGCGCTGGGAGCATCCGACCCGGGGCCTGGTGTCGCCGGCTGACTTCATCCCCGTCGCCGAGGAAACGGGCCTGATCCTGCCCATCGGCGAACTGGTCCTCAACAAAGCCTGCATCCAGGCCCAGTCCTGGCGTCAGAGCGGGGAATACGACATCTACGTGGCGGTCAATCTCTCGGCCCGTCAGATCGAACAAGGCACCGTGGTTGATGTTGTACGCGAAGCCCTTCACGCCAGCGGCCTCGCCCCCAGCGGATTGGTACTGGAAATCACCGAAAGCGTGCTGATGGAAAATGCCCAGGAAACGGTGGCCCCCCTGGAACAGCTGCGCGCCCTCGGTGTTCGCTTGTCCATCGACGACTTCGGCACGGGCTACTCCTCCTTCTCCTACTTACGCCGATTCCCGACGGACACGGTCAAGATCGACCAGTCCTTCGTCCAGGACATGCACCACGATACGGATGCCCGCGCCATCGTCACCGGCATCATCGCCCTGGCCCACAGCCTGCGGCTCAAGGTCGTCGCGGAGGGCGTGGAAACCGAGGATCAACGCAACCACCTGCATGAACTCGGCTGCGATTACCTGCAGGGCTATCTGATCAGCAAGCCGGTTCCCAGCGACGTTTTCGAGCGAGTTTTCCTCACGACCTGACCCACCAAGCGCCCACCAAGCACCCAATTACGGGGCGCTTTTTTTGTCATGGGTGGCGAAATACGCGACAATTGCGCCTTCGCCAGGGGCAAACCGATCCAGCCAAGCGCCTTCCAAACCCGAATCGGGTTTGGCCTCGCAGATCCAGCCCCGCAGTTTCCGCCTGGTGGTTTCATTCCTAAGGCCCGCTGCACGGCTCGCGCCATCCCTCTTCTATTGATCGCTTTTCACCATGACCGAACCCACCCAGACCGCCGCCCCCCAGGACGAGAACCACATCATTGCCGAGCGCCGCGAAAAACTGAAAACCTGGCGTGAATCGGGCCGGGCCTATCCCAACGACTTCGCCCGGGAAAATCTGGCCGAGCATCTGAACGAGGTCTACGGCGAGAAAACCAAGGAAGAACTGGAAGCCACGCCCATCGAGGTCAAGGTCGCCGGCCGCATCATGTTGAAGCGCGTGATGGGCAAAGCCAGCTTCGCCACCATCCAGGACATGTCCGGCCGCATCCAGATCTTCGTCAGCCGCGACAGCGTGGGCGAAGACACCTACGCCGACTTCAAGAAGTGGGACTTGGGCGACATCGTCGGCGTCATCGGCACCATGATGAAGACCAAGACCGGCGAACTGTCGGTCCACGTGAACAGCATCCGTCTGCTCTCCAAGTGCCTGCGTCCCCTGCCCGAAAAATTCCACGGCCTCAGCGATCAGGAAACCAAGTACCGCCAGCGCTATCTGGACCTGATCACCAGCGAAGAATCCCGCTTCACCTTCGTGGCCCGCAGCAAGATGGTTTCCTCCATCCGCCACTACATGACCCGCGCCGGCTTCATGGAAGTGGAAACGCCCATGATGCATCCCATCCCCGGCGGCGCATCGGCCAAGCCTTTTGTCACCCACCACAACGCATTGGACCTGGAAATGTTCCTGCGCATCGCGCCGGAGCTGTACCTGAAGCGCCTGGTGGTGGGCGGCTTCGAGAAGGTGTTCGAGGTGAATCGCAACTTCCGCAACGAAGGCGTCTCGACCCGGCACAACCCCGAATTCACCATGATGGAGTTCTACGAGGCCTACGCCAACTACCAGACCCTCATGGACTTCACCGAAGGTCTGCTGCGCCACTCCGCCCGCGAAGCGCTGGGCACCGAAGTGTTCCAGTACCAAGGCCGTGAGCTGGACCTGTCCAAGCCCTTCCACCGCCTCACCATGGTGGAAGCCATTCACCAGTACCACCCCGGCTACACCTTCGAGCAACTGAACGACGCCGCATGGCTGACCGAAAAGCTCAAGGCCATGAAGGTGGACGTGAAGCCCGGTACCGGCATCGGCACCCTGCAACTGCTGATGTTTGAAGAAACCACCGAAGCCGAACTGTGGGAGCCCACCTACATCATCGACTACCCGGTGGAAGTGAGCCCCCTGGCCCGCGCCTCCGACGGCAGCCCCGACATCACCGAGCGCTTTGAGCTGTTCATCGTCGGTCGCGAAATCGCCAACGGCTTCTCCGAGTTGAACGACCCGGAAGATCAGGCTCGCCGCTTCCAGGATCAGGTCAAGGCCAAGGACGCCGGCGACGAAGAAGCCATGTACTACGACGCCGATTACATCCGCGCCCTGGAATACGGCCTGCCCCCCACCGGCGGCTGCGGCATCGGCATCGACCGTCTGGTCATGCTGCTCACCGACAGCCCCGCCATCCGCGATGTGATCCTCTTCCCGCAAATGCGCCGCGAAGACTGATCGCCGCGATGTAGATGCTCCAGAAGAACCCGGCCTCGCGCCGGGTTTTTTCTTGCCTGCCCATTAAGGAAACACCGAACAAGTCCGTTCGCACTGAGCCTGTCGAAGTGCAAGCCTTGTGGCACAAGGGCTTCGACAGGCTCAGCCCGAACGGTGATGACTTATTCGGCACTTCCTTAACTCCTCGCCCCCAGACGCACTTTCGTTGGCAGCGACATTGCTCGAAAACAAAGACGAGCTCCAGGTTTGCGAGCGATGGCAGAAACCATGAACGCCCGCGTGCACGGGCGACTTCCATCGTCTCGACACCAACATGTATCATGTACAGAATTTTGTAACACCTCAAATGAGGCTCGCCATGCCCGTTACCGCCCGCGACGTCGTTCCCTTCTCCCAGGCCCGCGCCAACCTCTCCGACCTGGCCGACCAAGTCAAAGCCGGTGCCGAAAAGATCATCACCAAGAACGGCGAAAGCTACGTCGCACTCATCGACTCGGACCGGCTGGACTACTACCACCAGCTTGAGCGCGAGCGCATCCACCTGCTGCTTATCAAAGAAGCTAACACTGGCCTGGACGACGTAATGGCCGGTCGTACCAGCGACGCCCACAATGCCTTGAAAGCCATCAAGCAACGCCGCAAAGGCGCCGCCTGATCGTGGCAGGCAAGAAATCGCCCAAGATCACCGTCAGGCTTACCGCCAACTTCGAGCGCAGCCTCGACGAAATCGAAGCCTTCCTCGCCAGAGCCGAAGCGCATCAGGTTTTCAATGCGCTGCTCGACGCCCTGACGGATACCGTCATCCCAAACCTCGAACGCTTCCCCGCGATGGGACGCCCCTTCCTGAGCCACCCCATCCGCTCCGTCGAGGCCAGTAACGGCATCGACGTGCTCAGGAAGAAGCTGGCCAAGCTCAGCGAAGGAACTGGCACTAATGCTGAAATTCGCGAATACGTGTTGGAGCACTACCTCGTGCTGTACGTCTTCGTTGGAACGACGATTCATCTGCTCTCCATCCGGCACCACAAACAACTGTCCTTTGATTTCCAGCATCTCTGGTCGGCGAGCTAGCCCCAGAACCGTTTGCCAATCCAAGAAGAAAAACGCTTCGCCTTCAAGTCATGACCCAAGAAACCAACAACCTAGCCGCCTATATCTGGACCCTTGCCGACCTGCTGCGCGGAGACTTCAAACAAAGCCAGTACGGCCGCATCATCCTGCCCTTCACCCTCTTGCGCCGTCTCGAATGCGTGCTCGAATCCAGCAAGAAAGCGGTACTCAAGCAAGTTGAAGTCGTCGAAAAAATGAACCTGCCGGAAGAGGCGCAGGAGAAGCTGCTCCTACGCGCCACCAAGGGCCTCACCTTCTTCAACACCTCCCCCATGGACCTGGGCACCTTGGGCGAAACCGGCATCAAGGCAAACCTGGAACGCTACATTCAGTGCTTCTCAAAAGATGCACGGGAGATTTTCGACCACTTCAAGTTCTCCGAATTCATCGGTCTGCTCAACGACGCAAACCTGCTCTACAAAGTGGTTCAAAAGGTCAAAGCAACGCCCCTCAGCCCCACGGCCGTTTCCAACTACGAAATGGGCCTGGTGTTTGAAGAGCTGATCCGGCGCTTTGCCGAAAGCTCGAACGAAACGGCCGGCGAACACTTCACTCCACGGGATATCGTGCGGCTCACCACCTCCCTGGTGTTTATGGAGGACGACGACGCCCTCACCAAACCCGGCATCATCCGCACCATTTACGACCCCACTGCCGGCACCGGCGGTTTTCTGTCGGCGGGCATGGAGTACGTGCATGAGATCAACCCGCAAGCCGTCATGCGCGCCTTCGGCCAAGAACTCAACCCGGAGAGTTACGCCATCTGCAAGGCAGACATGCTGATCAAGGGCCAGGAAGTCGGCAACATCAAACTCGGCAACACCCTCTCCAACGACCACCTCTACGCCGACAAGTTCGACTACATGCTCTCCAATCCGCCTTTCGGTGTGGACTGGAAAAAGATCGAAGGCGACATCGTCAGCGAGCACAGCATCAAAGGCTACGACGGCCGTTTCGGCCCCGGCCTGCCGCGTGTTTCCGATGGCTCCCTGCTCTTCCTCCTGCACCTCATCAGCAAACTACGCAACGTGAAGGATGGCGGCTCGCGCATCGGCATCATCCTCAATGGCTCGCCGCTCTTTACCGGCGGCGCCGGCTCCGGTGAATCGGAAATCCGCCGCTACATCCTGGAAGCCGACCTGCTCGAAACCATCGTCGCCCTGCCCACCGACATGTTCTACAACACCGGCATTGCCACCTATGTCTGGGTCCTCTCCAACAAGAAAACCGCCGAACGTAGGGGCAAGGTGCAGCTCATCAACGGCGTGAATCTCTGCGGCAAGATGCGCAAATCCCTGGGCAGCAAGCGCAACGTCATGCTTAATGACGACATCGCCACCATCACCCGCTGCTTCGGCAACTTTGAAGTGGTGGACGCCCGAGCACTGGACAAACCCGCTGAACAAAAAAGCAATCGTGGCCGACAATCGGCCAACCCCAAGGCCGAAGCGCCCAAAACCTTCGCCAGCAAGATTTTCAACACCTACGAATTCGGCTATCGCCGCATCACCATCGAACGCCCCCTGCGCCTCTCCTGGCAGTTCAGCAACGAACGCATCGCCACCCTGCGCTTTGTCTCCGGTGCCCTGAACGATGCCATGCAGTGGATTTACCATGAGTACGGCCGCGAGCACTGGCAAGACACGCCGGACTGCGAAGACTACGGCCGCCTAGGCGCCTACGTGGACGAAATCCGCACCCACCTCAAGCGCCACTTTGCCGACCTCAAGGAAAAACAAGTCAAGGACCTGCTCGACACCAATACATGGCTCGACCAAAAGGAGCTCCTGCTCAAGGCCCGGCAACTACAACACGTGATCGGCACCGATCAGTTCGACGACTTCAACGACTACGACGACGCTCTAAAAACCGCCGTCAACATCGCCGGCATCAGCCTCGATGCCAAGGAGAAAAAACAGATCGCCGATGCCGTGAGCTGGAAGAACCCGGCGGCAGAAAAAGTCATCAAGAGGATCCACAAGGACAAAAAGGCAACCCCCGCCAATCCGCTCTACGGCCTGTTCCCCGTGGGCAAGGAAGTCATCGAATACCAGGCCGACGGCGACCTGCGCGACTTTGAAAACATCGCCCTTGATC
>DASUJA010000003.1:0-22987 GCA_036279515.1 Rhodocyclaceae bacterium
CTCATGACTCATGTCGCCCGCAGTAATCACCTGGGCCACATGGGCCGCGTAGGACGGCTCTCCCCCCAGGCTGCGATAGATGCCCCGAGCCAGGCCCACCACCAAACCCACCACGATGAGAAGGACAACGCCGCCAATCAGGCTGAACACGACCACCCGTTGCCAGAACAGCTTGTTAACGTCGTCGATGAACACGCCGGAACCGACCACCCAGCCCCATTCAGGAATGCGCTGAATGACGTTGATCTTGGGCAGCGCGTCTTCTGGGCCAGTCGGACGTTTGGTGTAAATGAGGGCGATGCCATGATTCCCGTTGCCCAAAGCCTTCAGGTATTCGGCCACGGTAGTGGAACCGTTCGGCAGCTTTCCGCCGTCGGATTCCTTGCCTTCCTTGCTCGGGTCGGGGTGCACCAGTGTCATGGTTAGCTTGTCGCCGCTACGAACGAAAACGTAGTCGCCGCCGTCACGCAGGCCGCGCATGGCCTCCTTGGCCGTCGCCTGGGCATCCTCACGGGAGAGCTTGCCCGTTTTTTCCAGCTCCACATAACGCTGAATCTGCTTGGCAGCCAGCCGCACCAGCATATCTACGCCAGCCTGCCTTTCCTCCACCATCGTGTCTCGCAGCGAGAAGAGAGCGAAGGCGCTGACCACCGCCATGCCGAGCGCGGCAAAGCAGGTGACCAGGATCAGTCGTGTGGAAAGTTTCATTGAATCCTCTGGAGGCAATCACAGCACGGAGCCTGAGGCGCCATTACTGTGGACAATATATTTTTGTCCGACCGAATCTACGCGAGTCCCTTGTACCACTCAATTTCGGTTTACCGCAGTCAGAGTTTCAGGATAGTCAATGCCCGGTCGATTTCAATTGCCACTGGGCATTAGTGGTTTATGAGCAGAGAAAATGTTCATCCGTGAACGGGAGCTATCCCTGGCACCCGTGTCATGGGCGAGCGCCGAGATAGCACTATCGGGGCGACGCAGCGCGACCGAAGTCAAACAGGCCAATCAGATCGCCAATGGCAGGCGCATTTGTGGGCACGTAGGGACGGTTCTTGTCGTGGACGGGATTGGGGAGGCTGTCCCGGCTTCGATTGGAAAGAGGCGGAAGCGCCCAGTTGCGTTCGATGAATTTGAGGATGGACGCATGGTCGTAATAGGTGTGGTCCACGTGTCCCTGCTTGGCATAGGGCGACACGGCGATCAAGGGAATGCGGGTGCCGTCGCCGAAGAAGTCGATCAACTGGATGTAGCCGGAATCGTAGTAACCGCCGCCTTCGTCGAAGGTGATGAAGATGGCCGTGTGCTTCCACAGCTCGGGATTGCTCTGAACCTGCTTCACGATGTCAGCAGCCAGTTCGTCGAACCCAGTCTCCATGGCATAGCCGGGGTGGCCGGAAATGCTGTCGTAAGGCGCGACGAAGGTGACCGCCGGAAAGGTCGCCGCATCCTTAACGTCGCTGTAGAACTGTTGTAGATCTGCCAGCTTCGCCTTGTCCGGGCCGGTCATGGTGGAGGCAAAGAAGCTTGGCGTATCGCACATGGCGCAGTATTCCTTGTCCACATTTTCGCCATCGTTGCGGCCACCGCTGTACCACTTCCAGGAAACATTGTTCTTGCTCAGCAAATCGCCGATGTGGGGAATTACCTGGGGCGGCAGCAAAAGGCGGCCTGCCGGTTCGGGAATGAGTTTGCCGGTGGGGGTAAAAGCGGGATCCGTGTTGTTCACCATGTAGTAGGTATCGGGTGAACAGTTGCCGTTGTTGAAGGCGCGGTAGGGCAGCTTGTCCAGTGTGGCGCGGATGCCGGCCACACCTGGTGCGGCGGCATCCGCGCAATTGAAGTAGGTTCCGCCCCCGTAGCCATCTTCGGTGTACCAGTTGTTGGTGCCGGACTGCGCATTGGGATTTTCGATCAACTTCTCGTGGGGGTTGGCGGGCTTTCCGTCCTGGGTGTAATAGGCCACGTCCCCCGTGGCTAGCGCTAGATAGTTGACCGTGGTGCCGCCCATGATGGGCTGGTGATAGTTGTCGGCAATGGCGTAACGGTCCGCCAACTTCTTGAAGAAGGGCGCGTCGCCCTTGGCCATGTTGTAGAAGCCCATGGCAACGCCGCCTTGAAAGGTTTGCCCAGGCTTGATGGGCAGCGCGCCGTTACTGGGACCGATACCCACGGTCTGTGCAGTCCAGACGAACAGATCGTTGGCGCCACCATCCACCTGTTGCCACATCTGGAAGAAGCGGTGGATGGGGTCGCCGGTGTGAGCACCATAGCTGACGTAGTTGGTGATCGGAAAAGGCCCATTGGGCAGCTTCGCCGGAAAGCGGCTGTCAGGTCGATCCTTGCGCTGACCAAAGGCGCCGGCAGCCCAGGGCTGGGGCAGGTTTACGTAGTCTCCGGTGATCTTCGGCATGGCTTGGTAGGCGCCAAGACTTTCTGCCGTTTTTTGCCGTGCCTTGTCGAAGTGTCTTCCCGGCGAACCGTCGGCCCGGACGATGCCCTGGGAAAGAAGATTCCACACGGATTGCCCGGCCTTCGGGCGATAGGTGGCGAATAGATTGTCGAAGGTGCGGTTCTCGCCCACGAGCACGATCACGTGCTCGATGGGAGTGGTCGGTGCGGGCGCCGACTGGGCCGCTACCACAGGTAAAGCTACGAAGAATGCGGTTGCGGTAATCAGCGCCTTCATGTCACTTGGCTCCCATCAGGGTGAGTGAAATCAGCTTCATTTGGTTGCTGATCTGCTCCGCCTTTTCGTTGAAGTAGTTGAAAAAGCCCATGGCATAGAGAGCAATGAAAATCCCGAAGCCAGTGGCGTACAACGCTGTGCCGATACCGCGACTCACGGCAGCTGGGTCTGCCGCGGAGTTGCCGGAAGACAAAGCGTAGAAAGCGTCGATGATGCCGAGGATGGTTCCCATGAGTCCGAGCAGAGGGGAGAGCGTGATGACGGTGTCGAGAATCCAAAGCCGCGAGTGCACCGTGGGCTGACGCTCCACGTAGATGGCCTGAACCATGTACTCCATGCGTTCGTGGCCGGGGTTGAGCTGAGCCGCCTTTACTACTTCACAAATAGCGCTGGCTTGGGGACTGGTCTTGCCGGAGAAGGCCTCGAGGATTTCTCCGTGGAGTGTCTTGTCGTGAAGATGGCTGCGGACAAAGCCTTCCACGTCGCGGCCTTGCCGCAGCATGGAAGAAAAATAAATCATCCGTTCGATGATGATGTAGGTGGCGAGCAGAAGCACTGCGCCCATGAAGTACATGACGAATTCGTGGAGGAGGGTGAAGGACATGGGAAATCCGTTTTAAAAGACGCTACGTGTTGCGAATGGAGTTGGTTCGGAAAAAACTTCGGAACCGCCCATGAGGGCAGCCCCGAAGGAAAGTCCGCAATCAGAACTTGCCGCTGAGAGTCAGGTAGGCAGAGCGGGGTGCTCCGGGCAGGATGGTTTGGTTGGTGCCCGTGGGATCGTTGAACACGAAGCCGTTGGTGCCGATGCTGGAGATGTATTTCTTGTCCAACAGGTTGTTCACCGTGAAGTTCAAGGTCATGTCCTTGGCCATGCCCACGTTACCGAAGCGGTAGCCAGCGGCCAGGTTCCACAGGGTGTAGCCATCCACTGAATTGTCGTTGGTATAGGTGTAGTAGCGCTTGCCCAGGTAAGTGGCGCCGATGTGTCCAAATAGGCTGCCATTGTCGTAACCCAGTTCGCTCTTCACCATGGTCTTGGGAGAGTCCACCACTTGCTTGCCAGAGACGGCATAGGTCACGTTATTGCTGGTCACGTCGTTCTTGTACTTGGAGTCGTTGAGGCTCAAGGAATTGACCCAAGTGAAGTTGCGCGCAGGATTCCAAGACAGACTGGCTTCCATGCCGTTGGTCTCCACCTTGCCGACGTTGGCGAGAACGGAGGGATTGCCGACGATGCCGGATCCTTGCTGGATGGCCAAGAGTCGATCCTTGAAGTCCACGTGGTAGACGGTCAGCAAGGTCTCCAGGTTGTCGGCACGATGACGCCAGCCGCCTTCCAACGTGACGGAGGTTTCCGGTTTCAAGGAGCCGTTGATGGCGGTGAAGCCCGCTGCGGTGGTGGCGAACGGCGAGGTGCCGGTGGCTGCGGCCTGGAAGGCGCGCATGTTTTGTGCGGCAGACGCGAACAGCTCATCCGTTTCGGTGAGTTTGAAGTTCACGCCAGCCTGGGGCAGGAAGTTCTTTTCGGACTTGATGGTGCCGAAGGTGCTGCCGACCTTAGTGGATGACTTGCTCTCCACGTAGGGCGACTTGAAGCCAAAGTTCGCCGTTAACTTGTCGGAAAGGCTCAGGGTGTCTTGCAGATGGAAGACGCGGGTCGTTGTCTTGAACTCATAGTCCCAGGAAGTCGCCATGGCGCCGCTCGGGAAGTCGTACATCGACAAAGGGCCGTTGGCCAGAGAGTAGAAACGTCGGGCCTGATCGAAGGTGTTGCTCTCATACCAGAGACCACCGTTGACCTTGTGAATGCCAGCGGTCCAGGTCAGGTCGGTGAGCACCCCTGAGCGGTCGATGTCGTACTCGGTGGTGCGGAGAGCAATGGGGACGGCTACCGACGAAGCCGTATAAGGCGTTACCCAAAGACCCGCGCCCTTGTTCTTGTGGTGATAGAGGGTGGTCTTCCAGCGCAAGTCATCGGCCATCTTGGCATCCAGGGTGGTGCCCATCAGCCAGTCCTTGCGCAGGCCGGAACCAGCGTAGTAGGCATCGTCAATGGAAGTCTCGCCCCGCGACCAGATATGGTTGGCGGAGTTGATGGCGGCTTGCCAATTGGGATAGTAGTTGTCCCACTTGTAGCCCAGGCGGGAAATCATTTCCTTGGACATGTCCTGATAGTCGATTTCCTTGCGATCCGAGTAGTTCAGGAAGGCGCTCCAGCGGTTCTCGCCGAAGATGCTGACCACCTTGGCGTTGAACTGTTGCTGGCGTTGTTCGCCGCTGCCTTTCCACTTTTCGCTGTTCTGGTCGGTGTAGCTGAGGGCGAACTTTGTGCCGTTGTCGAACTTGCCGGAGTCGTAGCGCAGATGGGTACGGCGAGCAGCATCGGTACCGAAAGATTGGGCGGCGCTGACGGTCCGCGTATTGGCCGGATCGAGGGAATAGAACTGCACCGTGCCGCCCAGGTTGCTGGTGGAGGCGGTGTCGATGGCGCCGGTACCTTGCGATAGCGCGACGCGGCCGATGTTCTCGGAGGCGATAGCACGGCTGATGTGCAGGCCGTTCATGTTGCCGTAGCTCATGTCGCCCAGGGGCACGTCGTCCAGTGTGAAGCCCAGATAGTTTTGGCCAAAGCCGCGCACGGTGAGACGAGTCGACCACTCGTAAGCACCGAAACTATCGGAAGACTGGAAGCTGACGCCCGCCAGTTTGGAAAGGGCCTTGAAGGGACTGCTGCCGGGGGCTTCCTGTTCCAAATCCTTGCGGCTTATGTTCTGGACCTGGCGTACCTGGCCTTGGCCGAAGACGTTGACGTCCTCTGTGTTGACCGCCGATTGGGCGAAGGCGCCCTGGGCGCAGGCGGCCGCGATCAAACAGGCCAGATGCTTGGGTTTGGGGTTAAAACGACGCATGAGTTACTCCCTGTGGATGGTGGTCTTCAATCAATGGAAAAAACAACTTTGGTGCGGAACTCTTTTTGTTTTTCTCGAGGCCACATGTCGTCGGCCATGGGTGAGTAAGTGGCGGCGCGAACCGCGCGCAGAGCGGCTTGGTCCAGGAGGGGATAGCCGGAGGAGCCGACGACGGTGGCGCTTTGCAGGATGCCGGCCCGATCAAGTACGTAGCTGACTTCCACCGTGCCGGTCATGCCCAGGGCCATGGCTGATTCGGGATAGACCTTGCGTTTCTCGATGCGCGTGCGAACGTCCTGGGCAAAGCGGCCTTCGGCGCCGGCGTTGGCGACGACGGACGGCTTCTCGGGGATTGCTGTAGCCGTAGGCGATACGGGCGCTGCGGGCACTTGCACGGGCGAAGGCCCAGAGGTCGTGGCCACGGGGCTTGCGACCACGGGCGTCGGCTTCTGTGGCGGGGACGTCTTCGCGGGGGGCTGCGGAAGGGGCGGCTTTTTTACTTCCGGCTTCGGTGGCTCCGGCTTGGGAGGCGCATCCGGCGGAGGAATATCGGCCAGCCGAAGTTGGATCGGTTTTTCGGCGGAAGGCGCGTCGTGCCTGAGCTGTCCGTGGGTTGCCACGTAGGCGACGCCAAGGCCGAACAGCAAGGTCGTCAAACGCGCCACCGATTCACGGTGTTGAAACATCACCTGCATCGCCGGCTCACTTCGGTTTTGCCGCGATGGCAATGGCATTGATGCCGGCGCTCTTGATGGCGTCCATGACATCGATGACGAACTGGACCGACGCCTCCTTGTCGCTGTTGATGACTACGTCGGCGTTGGGATTCGTCTTCTGGATGGCAGCCAGGGCGGAACGGACGCCTTCCAGGGTGTAGTCCTCTCCATCCAGTTGCAGTCGGCCATTGGCCGAAATGGTGACGAGCACGTGCTTGCGAACTTCCAGCTTGTCCGTTTGGCCGGAACCGGGAAGGTCCGTCTTGATGCCGATGGCGGGAATGACATGCAGGCTGATGAGGACGAAGAAAACCAGCAAGAACATCATCACGTCGATCATGGGGATGATTTCGATACGCGCTCTCCGGCGCGGTGTTTCATTCCAAATAAACATGGGGAAGAGGTTGGGGTGTGTGAAAAGTGCGGCGGACTTTAGGGGCCGAATATTTCAGCGAGATAACGAATCAGTGACCTCGGGGTATCTCTGTTCCCATGAAATGTCTCTGTCACACGGAAGTGTTATCAAGTGAGCTTTGCAACCCGTAATCCGAGGCCCCAGATGCATTTCCAGCGTTTAAAGATTTCCCTGCTGCTTGCCCTAGCAGCCTCCGCCGCCTTTGCTGGCACCGACGACGATGCGCCCTTCAAGGGCGATGGCAAGAGTCGCAACGCCGCCGACCCCATCTACTTCGGCGGTCAGTTGGCCGACTTTCCCACCCACGCTGAGCCCAGCACGGGCCTGCGTATCTTTCCGCCCACGGCCACCGATCTCTTCGCTGGCCAGCGTTTCGATTTGCGGGTGGAGACCCAGTTGCCTGCGCAAACGCCGCCTCGGCTGAAGAAGCTCACGGTGAATGGCAAGGACGTGACGACGCAATTCCTGCGCAAGATCGAGCGTCAGGGCGCAGGGCTGGAGTCGGGCACGCCTGCAACGTCTTTGCTCTACGGCGCCTCGGCCCGCAATCTCTCCTTGGACAAGCCGGGCCGCTATGAAGTGGCCGCCACCATGGAAGTGGACGGCAAGACCTACAGCATCACCAATCGCTACGACGTGGCTGCTGCGCCTAATCCCAAGGCGCCCGGCGCCGCCCAGCGAGTGGTGTTCTTCCTCACCGACGGCACAGGCCTGCCCCTGCGAACCGCAGCGCGGCTGCTATCCAAGGGCGTGCTCGAAGGTCGGGCCAAGGATCGCCTTGCCATCGAAAAGCTGAGCAGCCACGGCGTCAGCATGACCGCTGCCTTCGATAGCGTCATCACCGATTCCGCTCCTGGCATGGCGAGCCTCGTCACCGGCATGAAGCAGTCCAACAACGCCATCAACGTGGCGCCGGACAACACGCCGGAAAATGCCCTCGACAACCCGCGTATCGAAACCGTGTTCGAGTACATGAAGCGCGTTCATCACTGGAAGATCGGCGTCGTCACCGATGCCTTCCTCACGGACGCCACGCCTGCCGCGATCCAGTCCCACACCCGCGCCCGTCGCCTCTACCAGCCCATCGCCCAGCAGATGATCGGTTGGTATGCAGACGGCACGGCTCAGCCCAAGACCGGCTATCGCGCACTTGCTGAACTCTCCCAGCCCCTTGATGTACTCATGGGTGGCGGCGCGGTCCACTGGATGAACGAGAGCAATAGCGCCCTCAAAGACTTCTACCAATACGCCAAGGGCGGTCGCAAGGACGTGGACCTGATTGCGGAAGCTGCGCCCAAGCTGGGCTACCAAGTGGCGCGCAATGCCGATGAATTGAAGAGTGCCGTCAACACCAAGCCCCTGATCGGTCTCTTCACCGGCGAGTTCAGGCCCGCTTCCAGCGGCCTCGGCCCCGACAATATTCCCGGCGTGCTGGATCGCCTCGTCGCTCGAGGTGCCGCCACCATCCGTGGCAAGGGCGCCGACGACAAGGAGCTGGCCATGAACGTGGCACCGTCCCAAGGCAAGGGCTGCGGCAGCACCGTGGCGGAATGTTTTAGTCGCGTGCCCATGAAGACCGAGATGACCGCCAAGGCCATGGACGTGCTGGAAGGCATGAGCAAAGGCCGGGGTGGCAAAAGCGGCGGCTGGATGCTGCTGGTGGAGCAGTCCCAGACCGACAAGTTCGGCCACATCCTCGAATATGACCGTGCCATCTACGAAGTGATCGAAGCTGACCAGACCGTGGCCGCCGTGCAAAGGCGCCTCGCCGGCAAGCGCGGCCTTACCGTGGTCACCTCCGATCATGCGCAACCGGAAACTATCGGCGGCGTGGTGATGACCGGAGCGCTCGTGGGCGATGCAGGTAGCTGCTTCCTCGCCAACGGCGGTAATGCCTATCCGTTGATCGTGGGCAGCTCCGCCGATGCTGATCGCCCCTGCGCCTTGCAAGACGCCCTGGGCACCTTCAACGACGCCACCCCGCCGACTTACGCCGACAAGAATGGCGACGGCTTCCCGGATGATCCTGATCCCGCCATCAAGTTGGTGATCGAAGACGGCTTCCGTCCCACCTACAGCACCAGCTACCGCACCAACTTCGTGCCCTTGGAACCGAGCTACACGGGCAAGGATGCCAAGGGCGGCAAGGTGGAACGTCCCGCCGTGCCCAATCCTGAGCGGCAGCCCGAGGGTCTGCTCATGACCGGCAACGTACCCACCCGCAACGTCACGGGCGGTGCCAACAAGACCGGCGGTGCCATCAACATTGCACCCCATGCAGGGGATGATGTGATGGTGGCGGCCGACGGAGCAGGTGCCGCCAACTTCGCCGGTGTGTACGAAAACACTTCGATCAGCGTGCGCCTTGCCAAGGCCATGGGCGGTACGGCCAAAGTGGGCGCTGCCGGCGGCTTGAAGGGATGGTGAGCATGAACAGGCTAGCGCTCATCGCCGCGCTGCTCGTTCCCGTGACGGCATCTGCCGCCACGGTGAGCGGGCGGGCGGTGAACATTCAGGACCAGCGGATTCTCGTCGGCGCCAACGTGAGCGTGAGCGGCGTTGAAGCGGAGAGCGTCACCGACAAGGCAGGCTTCTTCCGCCTCGCCCGGGTGTCGCCCGGTCCCCACCTGATCCGCGTGCGCGCGGCAGACGGCGCGGAGTTCTCCGCTCGCGTCGTGGTGCCACAGCGGAGCAGCGTCTACTTCGAGCTGGATCAGGCGCGGCACACGGCGCCTGAAGACGAGGATGAATATTGAGGGTGCAGTCGAGAGTCCTCGACACTAAGGAGGCGCTGATGAAGTGATTACCGTTCGGGCTGCGCCTGTCCTGAGCTCGCCGAATGGCCTGGTGCGAACGGGCTTATTCGGCGTTTCCCGAATTCACGTGCCGCAGCATTTCTTGAACTTCTTTCCGCTGCCGCAAGGGCAAGGGTCATTGCGGCCGACCTTGGGCGCTTCTCGGACGTAAGTGTCCGGGAATTCCATGGGGTAAGGCACCGAATCTGTGCCGTAATCGGTATTGCCTTTCGGGCGTTGATAACCAGCGATCCAGGACATCTCCCGCGCGACGTCGGTGACGTAAAGCAGGCGTCTTCTTTCTTGCTCGGCGCGTAGCGTCTCGAAATCTGTAAGGATGGTTCTCCTGACCCAGGCCCGGTCATGGAGGCGTGTGTCCAGCAGACCCAGGTCGAACCAGTCTTTGATCATGGGCCACAATTCCTGCATACCCAAGTCGCACGCGCTCGTGGTGATGATGTCGAGCATGTCCATCTCGGTAGCCAAGCCCTGGGTCTGGGCCCGAACTATTTCCTTCGCTGCCAGTTTTTGCAGGTAGCTCAGCATCTCGCTTCGCTCCACGTCTTCCTCCAGAACACGGACCGTAAGGGCAGTCATGGCTGAGGCGCGGACGTAGTCTCCGTTACTCGGGTTTTCGACGATGGATCTGATCGGGGCCAGATCGCCATCACACACCGAGGCCAGACAACGGCCATAGCTCTGGTGGAGCACGTCACCGAGCATGTTGTCCAGGACATCTGCGGGCAGATTTGCCCACTGGGCCAGTGGCCTATATGCATCGGTATGGCGCCAGCAGGCCAACAGATGCATGGCGAAAATGTGCAGCATGTAGCCGCGGTCATCTGTGGCGATTTCAGGTCTTTGCGCCACCTGCTCGATGGCGGCTACCAGATAAGGCGCAAGCTCCTCCCGATGTTCATGGGCCAGTGCGATGGCATCGGCAGGAAAGGGGGCGTTGAAATATTCGAGACGGGCCTTTAGTAGTTCCCAGATAGCGGACATGGTGATGAAGAGCGGAAGCAATGGAGGCGGCAGTCTACAGCGCAGTCGAGAGCAAATTGTCGTGCGCCATGAGGCGCACCAGAAGCAACTCTCGACTCTCAGTTCTCACTGGCCATCTCACGTGCCCCCCCAAGACGCATTCCGTCCGTCATAGAAGGCAATGGGAGCCGGTAAAGCTTTTTCCAGTCATCACAACGGCCTAGTCCCAGGACTGGGCCGGTATCATTGCGTCGTTCAAGGGGCCGTCTCGTCCGGCCCTCTCGCATGACCGACCGATTCGATGGATAGAAGCTCAATGGCCAAAACCAAAGCCGCCAAGGAAACAAAGCAGGAACCGCTGGAAAAGCAACTCTGGAAAGCCGCCGACAAACTCCGCAAGAACATCGATGCCGCCGAGTACAAACACGTGGTGCTCGGCCTCATCTTTCTCAAATACATCTCCGATGCCTTTGAAGCCCTCTTCGCCAAGCTTGAGTCCGGCGAAGGCGAATACGCGGGTGCCGACCCGGAAGACAAGGACGAATACAAGGCCGAGAACATCTTCTTCGTGCCGCCCGAAGCGCGCTGGTCCTACCTGCTGGCCAAGGCCAAGCAACCCACCATCGGCAGCGAAGTCGACGCCGCCATGGACGCCATCGAAAAGGAAAACCCCATCCTCAAGGGCGTGCTGCCCAAGGTCTTTGCCCGCCAAAACCTGGACCCGGCCAGCCTGGGCGAACTGATCGACCTAGTGGGCAACATCGCCCTGGGCGATGCCAAGGCCCGCAGCCGCGACGTGCTGGGCCACGTCTTTGAATACTTCCTCGGCGAATTCGCCCTGGCCGAAGGCAAGCAGGGCGGCCAGTTCTACACCCCGCGCAGCATCGTCGAACTGCTCGTCGCCATGCTGGAGCCTTACCAAGGCCGGGTCTTCGACCCCTGCTGCGGCTCCGGCGGCATGTTCGTCCAGTCCGAAAATTTTGTCGAAGAGCACCGGGGCCGCGTCAACGACATCTCCATCTACGGCCAGGAAAGCAACCAGACCACCTGGCGTCTGGCGCGCATGAACCTCGCCATTCGCGGCATCGATGCCTCCCAGGTCAAATGGAACAACGAAGGCTCTTTCCTCAACGACGCCCACAAGGATTTGAAGGCCGACTTCATCATCGCCAACCCGCCCTTCAACGTTAGCGACTGGAGCGGCGAACTGCTGAAGAAGGATGGCCGTTGGCAATACGGCGTGCCGCCCACGGGCAACGCCAACTTTGCCTGGCTCCAGCACTTTGCCCATCACCTGGCCCCCAATGGCCGCGCCGGCGTGGTGCTGGCAAAAGGTGCCCTCACCAGTAAAACCAGCGGCGAAGGCGACATCCGCAAAGCCCTGATCGCCGACGGCAACCTCATCGACTGCATCGTCAACCTGCCCGCCAAGCTCTTCCTCAACACCCAGATACCGGCAGCCCTCTGGTTCATGAACCGCGCCAGAACCAACGGCCACCCGCGCAAGGGCGAAATCCTGTTCATCGACGCAAGGAATCTGGGCCACCTCATCAACCGCCGTACCAAGGAACTCAGCCACGACGATATCGCTCGCATCGCCGCCACCTACCACGCATGGCGCACCGGCGAGGGCGACTACGCCGACGAAAAAGGCTACTGCGCCTCCGTGCCCCTGGCTCGGGTGGCGGAGCTGGACTACGTGCTCACCCCAGGCCGCTACGTGGGCCTGCCCGATGAAGAAGACGACTTCAATTTCGCCGAACGGTTTGCCGCGCTGAAAGCGGAGTTCGCGGCGCAGGTGGAGGAAGAGGTGCGGTTGAATCGGGTGATTGCCGAGAGTTTGGCGAAGGTGAAGGTATGACCGGACTAGGAGAGTGCAAGCTTGGCGATGTGGTTAGGTTTGGGAATGGAAAGGCACGGCCTTCAACTACGGGCAATGTTCCGATATACGGGGGGAATGGAATACTCGGCTATTGCCGCGATGCAAACTATGACGGAGAAACAATTGTTATTGGTCGAGTAGGTGCGTATTGCGGTGCTACCTATTATGAGGATCAACCGATTTGGGTATCGGACAACGCACTGTCGGCGAAGCCAAAGAACGACCATAGTGCAAAGTACCTCTATTACTTGCTGAAGAATATTGACCTAAACCAGCAGGCGCAGGGTTCAAGTCACCCACTTGTTACGCAGACCTTGTTGAACTCAATTGGTATTCAAATAGCTATAAATCCAGCCGAACAGAAAACCATCGCCGCCATCCTTTCCAGTCTGGACGACAAGATCGCACTCCTACGTCACCAAAACGTAACCCTAGAAGCCATTGCCGAAACGCTGTTCCGGCAGTGGTTCCTGGAAGGCGTAAGTGATGTCTTTGAAACCGGGACGATCTCTGACTTGATCGAATTCAATCCGCCAAGAAAATTGAAGAAGGGTGCCGCCGCGCCATATTTGGAAATGGCATCGCTCAGCAACGCCACATTCAATCCAGATAGTTGGTATGACCGAACCTTTTCGTCTGGGACAAAGTTCATCAACGGCGATACCCTGCTGGCCCGCATCACTCCATGTCTTGAAAATGGCAAGACCGCTTATGTCACGTTCCTAAAAGCCGGTGAAGTTGGCTGGGGATCAACTGAATACATCGTGATGCGCCCAAAGGGCAACCTACATTCCTTCTTTGCCTACTCGCTTGCACGCAGCTCCGATTTCCGAGACTACGCTGAGGGGTGTCTTGCCGGATCAAGCGGTAGGCAGCGCGTGGATGTTGATCACTTGAAAAATTACAAAATTCGTATTCCTTCGTCGAGGGCCGTTGAGGAATTCAATGCTGCTGCTCAGGCGATCACACCAAAGTTACACGCGAATTCTCTGCAAATCCGCACCCTCGAATCCCTTCGCGACACCCTCCTCCCCAAGCTCATGAGCGGCGAGGTGCGCGTTCAATACGACTCGGAGGCCGCATGAAGCCTACCCGCCCCCTGTCTTGCGTTAATGCAGTTATGGTCGCAACTGTTCGGAATTTCCGAACAGTTCAACTGGGGGCCGTATGAATCCCGCTGGCAGACTCGAATCCTTGCTTGTCCTTTCCGCCGAAAACGAAGTGGTGGAGTTCAAGGAGGCCAAGAACGGTTACGACTTCGCCAAGTTGGGCAAATATTTCTCGGCACTCTGCAATGAGGCGAATCTGAAGCGTCAGCGGTCGGCGTGGCTGGTGTTCGGCGTCAGTGATCGACGGCAGGTGGTGGGTTCCAATTTCCGTCCGGTGCGCAAGGATTTGGATAGCCTCAAGGAAGAGATCGCCAACAAGACCACCAACCGCATCACCTTCGTGGAGATTCACGAGGTGCAGCACGCCCAGGGGCGCGTTGTGTTGCTGGAGATCCCCGCCGCGCCCAAGGGCTTGCCCGTTGCTTTTGACGGCCACTACTACGGGCGGGATGGCGAGGCGCTTTCGCCGCTGAATCTGGAGGAAATCGAACGCATCCGTGCTCAGTCGGTCGTGGAGGATTGGAGCGCGGGCATCGTTCCTGGCGCCGGCCTGGAGGATTTGGATGAAGAGGCCCTGCGCGTGGCTCGCCACAACTTCAAGAGCAAGTTTGCCGAGAAAGCTGCTGAAGTCGATGGCTGGGATGACGCAACCTTTCTCAACAAGGCCAAGCTGACTATCAAGGGGCGCATGACCCGCGCCGCGCTGTTGCTGCTGGGGCGGGAAGAGGCGGAGCACTTTCTGCTACCGGCGGAAGCCAAGATCCGCTGGCTGCTCAAAGACCATCTGGGCAATGATCGGGACTACGCCCTATTCGGTATGCCGCTATTGCTGGCGGTGGACAAGGTGTACGCCAAGATTCGCAACCTCAAGTACCGCTACCTGCGCGAGGGCACCTTATTCCCGGAGGAGATCGATCAGTACGAGCCTTATGCGATTCGTGAGGCGCTGAACAACTGCATCGCCCATCAGGACTACACCTTGGCGGGGCGCATCAATGTGGTGGAAAGGGACGAGAGCCTGACCTTCACCAATTTGGGCAGTTTTGTGCCTGGCGACGTGCGGCGGGTGGTGATGGAGGACGCGCCCGAGGAGCATTACCGCAACCGCTTTCTGGCGACGGCCATGTTCAATCTGAAGATGGTGGATACGGCGGGCGGCGGCATCCGCAAGCTGTTTCTGTTTCAGCGCCAGCGCTTCTTCCCGATGCCGGACTATGACCTCTCCGACAACCGGGTGAAGGTGACGCTGACCGGCAAGGTGCTGGACATGGACTATGCACGCCTGCTGGCCCGGGAAGGGGGCTTGTCGCTCCAGGAGATCATGGCGTTGGATAGGGTGCAGAAGCGGCAGCCTTTGGACAACGATGACGAGAAGCTGCTGAAGACCAAGGCTCTGATCGAGGGTCGTCGGCCAAACTTCTTCATTGCACAGCCCGTGGCAGAGCAGATCGGCCAGAAGGCCAGCTATAGCAAGAACCGGGCGTTCGACAAACAGTACTACCTGGACTTCATTCTCAAGGCGATTGGCGAACATGGTTCGATGACTCGCCAGGATATAGACGAGTTGCTCTGGAACAAGTTGCCAGACTGGATGGATGACAAGCAACGTAAGACCAAGGTGGGGAACCTGCTGGGCGAACTCAAACGCGGCAATCGCATCACGAATGTCTCGGCAAAAAAGACGCCTTCTTGGGTTCTCGTAAAGTGAAGATCGAACGAATATTTACGAATAAAACGGGGATGGTTTAAGAGAAGAAATGCTGCACACCTTGTGCTATCTAATTGATTTCGTCCTACTTTTTTAATCGTTGGCAGTTGGTGAATTAAGAGAACTTACGAGAAAGCCGTGACCAAACTTACCGAATCCGCCATCGAGGCATTTGCCATCAAGCAGTTCGAGCGCTTGGGTTATACCCATCTTCACGGGCCGAACATTGCGCCCGACGGCGAAGCGCCCGAGCGGGCCGACTATGGGGATGTGTGGTTGGCGGGGCGGTTGGAGCAGGCGGTCAAGCGCATCAATGCCCGGCTGCCGGTCAATGTGGTGGAAGCGGCGCTGAAGGATTTGCGGCGCATTCATTCGCCGGACTTGCTGGCGAGCAACGAGATACTGCATCGCTTGTTCACCGAAGGGGTGCCGGTGAGCTTGCATCGGGATGGAGACGAGCGAGGCGAGCGGGTGTGGCTGTTCGATTTCGCCCGGCCCGAGAACAATGAGTTCCTGGTGGTCAGCCAGTTCACGGTGATCGAGAACCATCAGAACAATCGGCCCGATCTGGTGCTGTTCATCAATGGCATTCCTCTGGTGGTGATCGAGCTGAAGAATGCCGCCGACGAGAACGCTACGATCAAGGCCGCATGGCAGCAGATCGAAACCTACAAGCAAAGCATTCCCAGCCTATTTGCTTCCAACGCTTTCACGGTGATTTCGGACGGTCTCGAAGCGCGGGCGGGTTCCCTCTCGGCGGGGTACTCGCGCTTCATGGCCTGGAAGAGCGCCGATGGCAAGGCGGAGGCCTCCCACTTGGTCAGTCAGTTGGAGACGCTGATCGTCGGCATGCTGAACAAGGTGGCCTTGTTGGATTTGCTGCGGCATTTCATCGTTTTTGAAAAGGGCCGCAAGGAAGACGCCGCAACCGGAGTCGTCACCATTTCCACGGTCAAGAAGCTGGCGGCCTATCACCAGTACTACGCGGTAAATGCGGCGGTGGCTTCCACCCTGCGGGCGGTGGACAAGGGTGAAGCCTTGGGCGTGCGCGAGGCGCCTGCCAGTTACGGTTTGCCCGGTGTGGACCACCAGCCGCGGGGCGACCGGAAGGCGGGCGTGGTGTGGCATACCCAGGGTTCGGGTAAATCCCTGTCCATGGTCTTCTACACGGGGAAGATCGTGTTGGCGCTGGATAACCCGACGGTGCTGGTGATTACCGACCGCAACGATCTGGATGACCAGTTGTTCGATACCTTCGCTTCGGCGAAACAGCTCCTGCGGCAGGAGCCCGTGCAGGCGGAGAGTCGCGAGCACTTGAAGGCCTTGCTCAAGGTGGCGGCCGGCGGTGTGGTGTTCTCCACCATCCAGAAATTCCAGCCCGAGGAAGGCAACGCCTACGAGCGTTTGTCGGACCGGGGCAACATCGTGGTGATCGTCGACGAAGCGCACCGCACCCAGTACGGTTTTGCCGCCAAGACGGTGGATGAAAAAAATGCCGATGGCGAGGTGATCGGCAAGAAGGTGGTCTACGGCTTCGCCAAGTACCTGCGCGATGCGCTGCCTCATGCCACTTATCTGGGCTTCACCGGCACGCCCATTGAAAAGACCGACGTCAATACGCCGGCGGTGTTCGGCAACTACGTGGACATCTACGACATCGCCCAGGCCGTGGAAGACGGTGCAACGGTGCGTATCTTCTACGAGAGCCGTTTGGCGAAGGTGGGCCTTTCCGACGAGGGAAAGAAGCTGATCGGGGAGCTGGATGAAGAACTGGATCAGGACGAACTGACCGAAACCCAGAAAGCCAAGGCCAAGTGGACCCGCATGGAAGCGTTGATCGGCAGCCCGGCACGCATCCGCAATATCGCGCGGGACATCGTCAACCATTTCGAGACTCGGCAATCGGTGTTTGCGGGCAAGGGCATGATCGTCTCCATGTCGCGGCGGATTGCTGCCGAACTGTACGAGGAGATCATTCGGCTCAAGCCCGAGTGGCATTCCGACGAATTGGGCAAGGGCGTCATCAAGGTGGTGATGACGGCGGCGAGCAGTGATGGTCCGAAGCTCGCCCGGCATCACACCAGCAAGGAGCAGCGAAAGTTTCTGGCGGAGCGGATGAAGGACGACGACGATCCCCTCAAGCTGGTGATCGTGCGGGACATGTGGCTAACCGGCTTCGACGCGCCCAGCATGCATACCCTTTACATCGACAAGCCGATGAAGGGCCATAACCTGATGCAGGCCATTGCACGGGTCAATCGGGTGCACAAGGACAAGCCGGGCGGCCTGGTGGTCGACTATCTCGGTATTGCCGCCGATCTCAAGGAAGCACTCTCGTTCTATTCCGACGCGGGCGGCAAGGGCGACCCGACCTTGGCTCAGGAGCAGGCGGTCAGCCTGATGCTGGAAAAGATCGAAGTCATCTCGGCCATGTATCACGGCTTTGCCTATGAGGATTACTTTGCCGCCGAGACGGCGCAAAAGCTGTCCTTGATCCTGGCTGCGGAAGAACACATCCTCGGTCTCGAAGACGGCCGCAAACGCTACATCGACGAAGTGGCTGCTCTATCCCAAGCCTTCGCCATTGCGGTGCCCCATGAGCAGGCGCTGGACGCGAAAGACGAGGTGGGATTCTTCCAGGCAGTGAAGGCGCGGCTGATCAAGTTCGACAGCGTTGGCGCGGGGCGCAGCGATGAAGAAATCGAAACCACCATTCGCCAAGTGATTGATCAGGCGCTGGTGTCGGAACAGGTGATTGATGTTTTCGATGCGGCGGGCATCAAGAAGCCGGATATTTCCATTTTGTCGGATGAATTCTTGGCCGAATTGAAAGGCCATCAGCACAAGAACGTGGCGCTGGAGGTGCTGAAGAAGTTGCTGACCGATGAATTGAAGACTCGCGCACGCAGGAACTTGGTGCAGAGCCGTTCATTGATGGAAATGTTGGAAACGGCGATCAAGAAATACCAGAACAAGATATTGACCGCCGCCGAGGTGATGGAAGAGCTGATCAAGATCAGCAAGGAAATCGTGGCTTCGGATGGCGATGCACGCCAGATGGGGTTGTCCGACTTTGAATACGCCTTCTATACGGCAGTTGCGAACAACGATAGCGCCCGGGAGTTGATGCAGAAAGATCAGTTGCGGGAACTGGCCGTGGTGCTGACTCAGCGAGTTCGGGAAAACGCCAGCATCGACTGGACGCTCAAGGAGAATGTTCGGTCCAAATTGAAGGTGATCGTGAAGCGCACCTTGCGTCAGTTTGGCTATCCGCCTGATATGCAGTTGCTGGCGACGGAAACAGTGCTGAGGCAGGCTGAGATGATTGCGGGAACATTGGCGGAAGCCTGTTGAGCAAAGCGTCGCAGGTCCAGTTGAACGGCAGTCTAGTGGGAGCAGCTTCGGTCAAATCCAGTACCGCCGTTCGCGGCTGAAGCCGCTCCCACAAGTCTCAGGTCACAACACCACCTGCGCCCCCAGTTCCACCACCCGGCCGGGAGGCAGGCTGAAGTAGCTGGCGGCGCTGCCCGCGTTGCGGAACAGGGCAACGAAGAGGATTTCGCGCCAGTAGGGCATGTCGGAACGCAGCTTGGGAATCAGGGTTTCGCGGCCCAGGAAGAAGGTGGTGTCCATGGTGTCGAGGGTGAGCCCTTGCTCGCCGCACCAGTCCAAGGAACTCGGCAGGTCGGGCTGGTCCATGAAGCCGTAGAACACCTTCACGCGCCAGAAATCGTTGGGCATCCGTTCCACTTGCACGCGCTGGGATTCGGGCACGCGGGGTACGTCCAGCACCTTCACCGTCGCCAATACGACCCGCTCATGCAGCGCCTTGTAGTGTTTGAGGCTGTGCAGCAAGGCGTGGGGCACGCCGTCGGGATTGGTGGTGAGGAACACGGCGGTGCCCGGCACGCGGGTGACTTCGCCCTTGCCGCAGCTCTTGATGAAGGCTTCCACGGGAATGGACTCGCTCTCCAGCCGTTGATTGAGCAGACGGCGACCCTGTTTCCAGGTAGTGAGCAGGATGAAGACAGCGAGACCGAAGGCCAGGGGGAACCAGCCGCCATCCTCGATCTTCACAGCATTGGCAACGAAGAAGGCCAGGTCGATCAGGAGGAAGGGCGTGGCGCCGACAATGGCACGCCACATGGGCCAGCCCCAGAGCCAGTAGGCCACGCAGAAGGCGAGCACGCTGGTGATGGCCATGGTGCCCGTCACCGCGATACCGTAGGCCGCCGCCAGATTGGTGGAGGAGCCGAAGCCCAGCACCAGGGCGATCACCGCCACCAGCAGGGTCCAGTTGATGGCGGGCAGATAGATCTGGCCGATCTCCTGAGCGGAGGTGTGCTGCACGTCCAGGCGCGGCGAATAACCAAGCTGCATGGCCTGCTGGGTCATGGAGAAGGCGCCTGAGATCACGGCCTGGGAGGCAATCACCGTCGCCACGGTGGCGAGGATGACGAGCGGCATCAGCGCCCAACTGGGGGCGAGGCGATAGAAGGGGTTGTCGATGGCGGCAGGATCCACCAGCAACAGGGCGCCTTGGCCGAAGTAGTTGAGCACCAGGGCGGGCAGTACCAGTCCTAGCCAGGCGAGTTGGATCGGCTTGGCGCCAAAGTGGCCCATGTCCGCGTACAGCGCTTCGGTCCCCGTTACACAGAGCACCACGGCGCCCAAGGACAGAAAGGCCATCTTGGGTTGGCCCAGGAAGAAGCCGAGACCATGGCGCGGATCCAGGGCCATCAGTACGCCGGGATGGTCGGCAATGCTGGCAATACCCATGGCCGCCAAGACGAAGAACCAGACCGCGGTGATGGGGCCGAACAGGGCACCGACGCTGCCCGTACCCTTGCGCTGAATGACGAACAGACCGATCAGTACGCCGAGGGTGATGGGCAGGATGTAGGGTTTGAAGGCAGGGGTGACGACCTCGAGGCCTTCTACTGCGGAAAGCACGGAAACGGCAGGGGTAATGACGCCGTCACCGTAGAACAGCGCTGCGCCGAAGAGGCCCAGGGTCAGGATCACTTTCTGACGCATGCTGCCGTCCTGGGTGGGGCGCATGGCCAGCGCCATGAGCGCCATGATGCCGCCTTCGCCCTTGTTGTCGGCCTTGAGGATGAAGGCCACGTACTTGATTGTCACCACCACCATCAGGGACCAGAAGATCAGAGACAGGATGCCCAGCACGTTCTCCGGCGTGATGGGCACCGGATGGTGGGCGCCGGCAAAGATTTCATGCACCGTGTAAAGAGGGCTGGTGCCGATGTCGCCGTACACCACGCCGAGGGCGGCCAGGGCCAGGGCGCCCGTGCGGGCTCGGTCATGGGATGTCGCGTGAGATGTCATGAGAGCGGTGGGAGACGATGTTGTCATGGAGTTTCCGTTGTAGTTCCTTCGGCGTCGAAGCGGTAGCCGACGCCGGTTTCGGTCAATAAATGCTGAGGCTGGGCCGGATCGCTTTCCAGCTTACGACGCAGGTGGCCCACGTACACGCGCAGGTAGTGGCTGCTCTGGGAGAAAGTCGGCCCCCACACCTCGCGCAGCAGGTGGCGATGGGTCATGACCTTGCCCGCGTTGGCGATGAGCAGGGTTAGCAAGCGGTACTCGATGGGGGTCAGATGCACATCCCCGCCGTCCCTGGTGACCCGGCGCCGCACGAAATCCACTTCCACGTCGCCGAAGCAAATGGTGGCGGCGGCCTCGGTTGCCGGGCTGCGACGGCGCAGCAGGGCGCGCACGCGGGCGAGGAGTTCGCCGATGCCGAAGGGCTTGGTCAGGTAGTCGTCGGCACCCGCGTCCAGGGCCGCGATCTTGTCCAGCTCGGCACCTCGGGCGGAGAGGATCAGCACCGGCAGCTCAGACCAGTTGCGCAGGTCGCGGATCAAATCCACACCGTCCATGTCCGGCAGGCCCAGGTCCAGTATCAGCAGGTCCGGCGTTGCGGTACCCGCCTGGAGCAGGCCGTCTTGGCCCGTGGCCGTTTCGATCACTTGCCAGCCTTCGGTGGTGAGGGCCTGATGCACCAGGCGGCGAATCTGCGGCTCGTCCTCGACGATCAGGATGCGGGCTGCATCGATGCTCACGTTGTTTCCTCCTCGATCACTGGCGGCGTGCCCAAGGGGAGGGTGAAGCGCACGCAGGCGCCGCCGCCTTCTCGGGGCATGGCTTCGATGTGGCCGCCATGGGCCTCGATGATGGTTTTGCAAATGGCGAGGCCGAGGCCCACGCCGGGCTTGGCCGACTCTTGCTCGCCTCGGGCGAAGAGGTTGAATTGCTCGTGCTCGCGGCCCGCAGGGAAACCGACGCCTCGATCGAGCAGCGTCACGAGAAGCTGGTCGTCCTTGGCCTCTGCCGCCAATTCGATAGGCGTCCCCGCGGGCGAATACTTGGCGGCGTTCTCCAGCAGATTGCACAGCACCCGTTCCAGCAGCACCGCGTCGAACTCCACCAGAGGTAAGTCTTCGGGTAGGTGGGTGTGCAGGGGGTGATCGGTCAGGGCGGCGCTCAGTAATCGGGCGGCGGCGCCCACCACTTCTTCCAGAGGCTGCCATTCCTTGTTGAGGTGCAGGTCGTGGGATTGCAGCCGTGCCATGTCCAGCAAATTGCCCACCATCTTGCCCAGGCTGCGCGCCTGTTCGCCCAGGGCCAGTGCGGTTTCCCGCTGAGTTTCGGCCAGGGGGGGACGGGCCATGGCGAGGGAATCGGCCATGCCCACCAGGGCGGTGAGGGGCGTGCGCAAATCGTGGGAGATGGTGGCGAGCAGGGAATTGCGCAGTCGCTCCGACGCCATTTGCAATTCGGTCTCCTTCGCCACATCCGCGTAGTGCAGCCGCTCCACGGCAATCGCCATGAGGGAGGTCAGGGTGCCGAGTAGGGGCCGCAGGGCGTGGAGTGCATCTTCGTCCGCATCGAGCGGCGACACGGCCAGCACGCCACGCACGTGGGCATGGGTGCGCAGGGGAAAGTAGAGGGCTGCCATGCCACTGCCAGCCAGGGCATCGATCTCCAGCAACTCGCCACGATCGGCGGCGGTGCGGGCGAAGCTGGTTTCAATGCTGCCCGGTGTCTTGGCAAGGGGCGGCACGGATTGGAAGCGGCCTTCGCCATTGACGATGAACAGGGCCGCGTTCATGCGGTGGGTTTGCTTGAGGAAACGCTGGGCGGTTTCCGCCACCTGATCCACCGTGAGGGCGCCGGCCAGGGCTTTCGCCACTTCGTACAGCTCCCGCGTTTCCCGCTCCCGGCGTTCCGCCCGTTCGGCCTGTTCGCCTAGATTGGCCGTTAGATGGGTGGTCGCGAGGCCCACCGCCAGCATCACGCCGAAGGTGATCAGGTATTGGGCATCGGCCACGGTGAATGAAAGCTGGGGCGGCACGAAGAAGAAATCGAATAGCCCCACGCTAAGAAAGGCCGCCAGCACGGCGGGGCCGCGTCCCAGGAGGCGTGCCACAAGGAATACAGCGAGCAGGAACAGCATTACCGTATTGGCCAGATCCAGGTAAGGATGGCTCAAGCGGGCCAGAAGCGCGGTCAACGCGCAGCCTGCCGTGGAGAGCAGGTAGGGCAGGGCCGAGGTTTTACGGTGGGCATCCATGGTTTCAGTGTGCCGCCAGCTTCGTAAAAATGGCGTAAAAATTTTTAACGTCAGGCCAGCGAAGGGAAAGGCACGAGATCATGGCTTCGCCGGTGGTTTCGGCGAACCGCCGGTGGACATCTTCCAGGGCGGGATGCGGCGCAGGTTTCTCTCTCTCCCTTCGCCTGTGTCGCATCCCCGTCAGGGATT
>DASUJA010000004.1:0-33897 GCA_036279515.1 Rhodocyclaceae bacterium
CATGACGGCATGGATGAATAAATCGGCTCCATCATTCCTGCACGTAGACGCACTATTGTCCAGAATGGAATTCTGCTGCTGGGAGTGCCCCAATCTCCACCACCGTTCGTCCTGAGCGTAGCGCCGAAGGCGCGAAGTCGAGGGATGAGCTTTGGCACACTGTACGTTCACTCATCCTTCGACTTCGGCTACGCCTACGCTCAGGACGAACGGTGAAGCAAAGCGCCACAGAGCCCCCTGCCAGCAGCCGTACATCAATCGACGGCAGCCAACTTCAGCTCGTCGGCGGCGTGGCGTTGCTGCTCTTCCATCACCAGCATGCCCAGCTCGCGCTTGAGTTCGTTGAACTCGGGCGCAGAAGGATCGCGGGGCCGGGGCATGGTGACCAGCTGGTCGCGCTTGATGGTGCCGGGCCGGTAGGTCATGACGATGATGCGGTCGGCCAAGTAGATCGACTCTTCGATGGAATGGGTGACGAACAAAATCGTTTTGCCGAACTCCTTCCAGATGCGCAGCAGTTCGTCTTGCAGGTTGCGGCGCGTGAGGGCATCGAGAGCGCCGAAGGGCTCGTCCATCAGCATGATGGGCGAATCCATGCCCAGCACCCGAGCGATGGCCACCCGCTGACGCATGCCGCCGGACAGGTCCTTGGGGTAGCGGTCGCGGAAGTCCTTGAGCTTGAGCACATCCAGCAGTTGATCCACCTTGTCGGCGATCTCGGCCTTGGTCTTGTTGTGCTGCACCTGCATGCCGAAGGCGATGTTCTGGGCCACGGTCATCCAGGGGAACAGGGCGTACTCCTGGAACACCATGCCGCGATCGGGACCGGGCTCGGTGATCTTCTTGCCGTCCGCAGTGATGACGCCGGAAGTCGGCAGAGAGAAACCCGCCACCGCATTAAGCAAGGTGGACTTGCCGCAACCGGAGGGACCGAGCAGGCAGATGAACTCGCCTTTCTGCACTTCCAGGTTGATGTCCTTGAGGGCCACCACGTCTTTGTCTTTGGTCTTGAATACTTTCTGCACGTCTTTGACGATGATTTGCGACATGGTCAGTGCTCCAGGCCGCGATGCCAACGCAGCAGATGATTGTTGAGGGCGGATACGCCGTAGTCCAGGGCGAGGCCCAGCAGGCCGATGGTGAACATGCCGGCGATGATCTTGTCCGACCACATGAACTCGCGGGCTTCGAGGATGCGGAAGCCGAGGCCGTTGTTCACCGCGATCATCTCGGACACGATCACCACGATGAAAGCAGTGCCGATGCCGATGCGCACGCCGGAGAGGATGTAGGGCGTGGAGGCAGGCAGCATGACGCGAGTGAAGAGCGTCCATTGATTGACGCCCAGGTTGCGGGCAGCGCGGATGTAGATGCCATCCACGTGACGCACGCCGGCGATGGTGTTCATCAGGATCGGAAAGAAGGCACCGATGGCGATGAGGAACACGGAGGGCGGGTTGCCGAGGCCGAACCAGAGAATTGCCAGGGGAATGTAGGCGATGGGGGGAATCGGCCGCAGCACCTGCACCAGGGGATTGCACAGGGCGTAGATGCGATTGCTGGCGCCCATGAGCAGCCCCAGGGGCAGCGCCAGCACGGCGCCGACGATGAAGCCCACGACCACGCGATAGAGACTGCCGATGGCGTCATCGATCATCTCCCCAGAGAACAGCCAAGCAAGCCAGGACTGTTGCGCGGGATCGTAGGGTACCGCCGGCGCCAAGTACTGCCACCACTTGATGGCGACGGCAGAAGGCGCGGGCATCACCACCGCCGAGAACAGGCCGGCCCGGGCGCACAGTTCCCAGAGGGCGACCACGATCACGGGCACGATGATGCCGGTGAGGAAGGATTTGAGTTTGGCGTTCATGCTTGGCTCGTTCTTACTTCACGCGCAACTCGGTCTTGGCGTTCTTCAGCAGGTCGAGCTTCACCCATTCGGCAGCCTTGGGCGGATTGGCCATGCGGCCCACGCCGTACTTCTGCATCATGCCGGTGACGGTGTCGATGTGATCAAGGCTCACGTCGTAGGTGAAGGCCGCGTTGTCCATGGCGTCGCGGAAATCTTCAGAGGTGATCTGGCCCTTGAACATCTGGTCCTTCACGTACTTCTCGGCCAGATTCATGTCCTTGCTGAAGATGGTGGTGGATTGGACGAAACACTTCATCAAGCGTTGGGCCACGTCCTTTTTCTCGGTGTACATCTTCTCGCTCATGACCAGCAGGCGATAGGGCTCGCCGGCGGGCGTGTCGTAGGGCTTGATGATCTCCACACCGAACTTCTTATTGATGGCCTGGGACGATTGGGGTTCGGACTGGCACATGGCGTCGATCTGCTTGGCGGCCAGGGCTTGGTTCAAATCGGCGAAAGCCAGATAGACGATCTGCACGTCCTTGCCCGGCTTGTCGGAGAAAGTGAGGCCGGCCTTGTCCAGCTCGGCCAGGAGCAGGATTTCCTGCATGCCGCCACGGGTGACGCCAACCTTCTTGCCTTTGAGGTCGGCCAGTTTCTTGATGCCCGTTTCGGCACCGGCCACGAGACGGGCACCGCCCTTGGCGAAGCCGGCCACGGTGTAGATGGGCACGCCGTTGGCGCGACCGGAGATGGCGCCGTCGGAAGCCAGCGCGGCCACGTCGATTTCATTGGCAACGATGGCAGGCATGATGTCCGGGCCCTTGGGGAACATGCGTTCTTCCACCTTGATGCCGTACTTGCCGCAGATTTCCTTCATGTAGGAGACGGCGCCGTAGTGGGCGAACTTGAGGTTGCCTAGGCGGACCAAGTCTTCAGCGTGAGCGACACCGGCGACAGCCATCAGGGTGGCGAGCAAGGCGGAAATCAGGATGCGGTTTTTCATGAACATCTCCTCAGTGGATCAAGTTGGATCAAGTCGTCTTTGGAAGGCCGAGGTGCTTGCCCGCGGCTGCTTGGCAGTTTCTATTGCAGGAGCCGTGCCCGTTAGGCGCGAAGCGCTAAGTAGCTGTTTTACTTGAAACCTAAATTTGATGTCGATGAACCGCGGGGTTCATCTTGTGCGGCTGGCCGGAATTCGTCGCGTCGATGTGCGGGCGGCCGCACAAGCAACAGGCTTCCGCTGCCCGATGAAGATCGACTATGCTGCTCTGCATTCCAACTCGAAGAAGCCCGCATGAATCTCCCCGCCCACCAACTGACCATGACCGTGCTGATGACGCCGGACATGGCGAACTTCGCCGGCAACGTGCACGGCGGCGCCGTTCTCAAATTGCTCGATCAGGTGGCCTACGCTTGCGCCAGTCGCTATGCGGGTTGCTACGTGGTGACGCTCTCCGTCGATCAGGTCATGTTCCGTCAGCCGATCCACGTGGGCGAGCTGGTGACCTTCCTCGCCTCGGTGAATTACACGGGCAACTCGTCCATGGAAATCGGCATCAAGGTGATCGCCGAGAACATTCGGACCCAGGTGGTACGCCACGCCAATAGCTGCTTCTTCACCATGGTGGCGGTGGATGAGGACCGCAAGCCCGTGCAAGTGCCGCCCTTGCGGCCCTTTACGCCGGACGAGAAGCGGCGCCACGACGCCGCTGTGACGCGCAAGCAGCTAAGACAGGAACTGGAGCAGCGCTATGGCGCGTTGCATTCGGGAGGGAGCGAGGAAGCCTAAGCCCCTGCCGCCCCACGGCGCAGGATGGCGGCGCGGACGATGTCGATGTGGCCACGTAAGGTGTAGAGCATGTCGCTGTAGGCGATTGGAGCGGGGATGCGGGCCACGTCGCGTTCGATTGCATCGAGGCGATGCAGCAGCGCGGCACGCTGTTCCTCGCCTGCATCGGAAGTGACTTCGGCTTCGAGGAACTTCAATTCACCGTAGCGACGGAAGATGCGAGAGCGGACGCGCCAACCGTAAAGAGACGGCGCCATTTTCGCCACCGGGTAGAGCACGGCGAAGAGCGGAATCAACATCACCACCAGCCGGTCGATCAGGTTGGCGGCCCAGAAGGGCAGGTAGCGCTGAAGCAGGGGTTTGCCCGATTTGTAGAAACGCTCGGCCCGAGGCGAGAGGGGAAAGTCCACCGCCTTGGCCTGAGGAAACTCACCGGCTTCTTGCAACAGACCGTGACGGCCATGTACGTCAGAAGCCGCTTGTAGCAGCAGATCCACCAGGGCAGGATGGGTGCCGGACTTGACCAACAGGGTCGCCGTGGGCGCCACCAGATGAATGTCACGATCGGGAATGTGACGCACCATGTCCACGCTACCGCGGGGCAGGACCAAATGACTCAGGTGGCCAAGCATGCGGGTGTAGGCCTCCGCGTCGGCAAGATTCATGGCCTTCACGCCAGGGGTATAGAGCAGTGACCACACGGCGGCCGATTGCACCGGCCCCACGATGATGGCGGCGTCGGCCTTGCTTGTCGCCATGGCCTCTACGGCTTCCAGGCCGGTAGCGTTGAGCAGGTGCAAGTCTTTCTCGCCCACGCCGCTGACCTTGAGCAGCTCCGCCGCCAGATAGCGATTGCCGCTACCGCTGCTGCCCACCGCAACGCGCAGCCCCTTCAACTGGCTGATGCGATCCGGGGCGCTTTGATGGCGAAAGCGGGCCGTCCGATAGAACACCCAGACCGGCTCCTGATAAAGGGCGCCGAGGGAATAGAGCATTTCATCCTCCTTGGGCTCTGAGATGCCGCCCTGGACGAAGCCTGCATCCACCGGACTGTTGTCGTCTCGCAGCAAGGCCAAGTTTTCCAGGGCGCCGGAAGTGGGCTGCTCGATCAGCTCAATGCCTTCCTGGGCAATCAAAGGCCGATAGGCCGCCGCATATCGCTGATAGCCGCCGCCCGGTCCCCCCGTAGCCAGCACCAAACGCTTGGGCGGTGCAGGCTGGACGAACTGGGCCGTAGCCCAGAACGCCGCCGCGATGACCAGTAGAGAAGGCAAGCCAATCAGCAGCACGTCGCGCCAGGAGGCGCGGCGCAGACGTTCAATGGCTTGCTGGCGGCGGGAGAGAGGTGCAGTCATGGCGGTTCCGTGCGTACAAAGAAAAACGGCGCCAAGACTAAGTTCGGCGCCGCTTTGTTTTTGCTTCTAAGGAAGCTTGTCTCTAGAACGGTATGTCGTCTTCAAAATCGCCAAATCCACCGCTGCTAGGTGCGGGGGCGGGTGCAGGAGCGGGACGGCTGGCCGGTGCGGAAGCGCGGGGGGCGCTGCTGCCGCTGGAGGCGGGACGTTGATCGTATTCGGGAGAACCGCCGCCTTCACGCCGGCCCAGCATCTGCATGGCATCGGCATTGACTTCGGTGGTGTAACGATCCTGTCCATCCTGGCCTTGCCACTTGCGCGTACGCAGGCGGCCTTCGATGTAAACCTGGGAGCCCTTCTTCAGGTACTGGCCAGCGATTTCGGCCAGCTTGCCGAAGAACACCACCCGGTGCCATTCGGTAGCTTCGCGGCGTTCGCCGGTGGCCTTGTCTTTCCAGGTGTCGGTGGTCGCGACGGTGATGTTGGTGATCTGGTCACCGTTGGGGGTGTAGCGGGTTTCCGGATCCTTGCCCAGATTGCCCACCAAAATCACCTTGTTTACAGAAGCCATAAATGCACCCTTTTAACGAATAGATTGACCACAGACGATCTTTGATTCTAAAACAGTAAGAGGGAGCAAGGCCAAATCTTCGCTCAATACAGAGGACGCGGCCGGGCTGTCCGCCCGGCTTAGGCAAAAACAAGCATGCCGCGCACAAAAAATCCGGCATAGCCGCCAAGTTATTATTCTTACCGAGCACATCGACACATACCGAATGAAGCCCCTGTAAAAGGGGAGCAAACGAAAGTGGTGACCGCCAACCGTAGTCCGTTCGCCCGGAACTTGTCGAAGGGCGTTTCGGAGCGCCGTTCATGGCTCGACAAGCCTGTCCTGAGCTCGCCGAAGGGCACACCACGAACGGCACACCTCCAGCAGTTTCGTTTGCCCCCTATTAAAGGGGACTAGGAATCTTACGCAGAGATATTGCATGCTTTACCCCAAATCCCCCCCCAACATTCTCGTCGTTGACGACACGCTAGCCAATTTGATGCTGATGCGGCGCCTGCTCACCCAGGCCGGCTATAGGGTCATGATCGCAAAAAATGCCAAGGAAACCTTCGACCAGGTCAAGGAAGCCTCGCCAGACCTGATTGTTCTCGACGTCGTGCTGCCCGACATGAACGGGTTCGAGATATGCAAACACCTCAAGGCGAACTTGGCTACGCGGGATATTCCGGTCATTTTCATGACCGCCCTGTCCTCCGTCGAGGACAAGATGAAAGGCTTTCAGGTCGGCGGTGTCGATTACGTGACCAAACCGATACAGCCGGTCGAGATGCAGGCTCGGGTGAACGCCCACCTGAAACTGCGGGCAATGCAAGCGGCACTCGAAGCCCAGAATGCTGAGTTAAGCCGGTACCGTGAACACCTGGAACAACGGGTGGAGGAGCGTACCGCAGCCTTGTGCGAAAGCAATCGCCACCTGAGTCTGACCAGCCGCGCCCTGAACCAAGTGGGCGAAGGCGTTTTTCTTTCCGACCTGGACGGCCGCTTCCTGTACGTCAATGAAGAAGCCTGCCGATCACTTGGATACAGCGAGGAAGAACTTCTGCAACTGTCGGTCACGGATATTGATCCCGACTGGTCACAGGAGATGCTGCCATCCATACGGGATATCCAACAAAGGGGCAATCCTCCTCCATCCGAAACCTGGCATCGACGCAAGGATTCCAGCCTGTTTCCGGTCAACACCGTTGCCAGCCTTTTTGAATACGAGGGCAAAACCTACTACCTATCGGTAGCCCGTGACGCCACGGCACACAAACTCGCAGAAGAGCAGAACAGGGAGCATCTGCATTTCGTCGAAACCATGAACAAGGTCAACCAGGCTATTCAGGGGACCAAGAAGATCAAGCAGATGGCGAGTGAAGTTTTCGACATCGCGCTCGCGGCCCTCGACTGCGACAAGGCGAGCCTCATCTCCCCCACCGATGCCAGCGGAGAGCAGTGGATAGTGCTGATGGCACGCCACCGCCCCGGATTCAGCTATCCGTTTGAACTGGGTACGGCCCTTCCCTACACCCCAGAGACAAAGCGCGCTCTGCTCGACTTAATGAAAGCCGAAGGGGTGGTCAAGCTTGGCGAAGGTACTGACAAGGCCTACCCCCCAGGGGTGGCGGAACAATTCGGCCTGCGCACTTCAATGGTCCTCTCCATCCACCCCTGGACGGGCAGCCCATGGAGTATCTTTGTGCACCGTTGTGCCGAAGCCCGCGGGTGGACGCTCCTGGAAGAACGCCTTTTCCTGGAAATCGGGCGCAGGCTTACCGATGGTATATCCGCCATTTTTGCTTATCGCGAATTGCAAAACAGCGAGCTGCAATACCGTACCCTGGCCGAAAGCTTGCCGGACTGCATCAGCCGTTTCGATAAGCAGGCCCGCCTGCTTTATGCCAACGCCGCACAGATGACGCGGCTGACTACTCAGGGGATGGACGCCAGCAAAGCGCGGGGCAGGACACTCATTGAGGCTTTCGATTCGGCGAACGTCTACGCACTGCATTCATGGATCGAGCAAGTCATTGCCACGAGCATCCCCATAGAGCAGGAACTCAAGCTGGCGGATGTACATGGCAAATGCGCGAGGGTTTATCTGATCAAAATCGTCCCTGATCAAGGCCCCGACGGAGGCACCGTCGGCGCTCTGATGATTGGGCGTGACATCACCGAACGGGTAGCCAACGAGCAAATCATCAGCCAGCTGAATGCGGACTGGGCCGCCACGCTACAGACGATCCCAGACCTGCTGTTTGAATTCGATGCGCAAGGCACCTATCTCCAGATATGGACCCATAAGCCGGAATTGCTGGCCGCCCCCAAGGCGCAAATGCTTGGTCGCCGCGTGACGGAAGTGCTACCCGCCGAAGCAGCAACAACGGCCATGGCCGCATTGCAGGAAGCCGAAACAGAGGGCGCCTCCTACGGCCACACCATCATCTTGTCCCTAGCCGACGGCCCGCATTGGTTTGAGTTCTCCGTTGCCCGTAAGCAAGGTGCCCCGGGGATGGCATCCCGTTTCATCACCCTATCCCGCGACATCAGCAAACGTGTCCAGGCCGAAATGCAACTCAAGGAATCCCGTGCCCAGTTGCGCAGCCTCGCCACCCGTCGGGAAGCGGCGCGCGAAGACGAGCGCAAGAAAATCGCTCGCGAACTCCACGATGAACTCGGGCAGCAACTGACCGCCCTTCGCTTTGGATTGAGCCTGCTGGACTACAAATTCGGCAGCAACCTGCCCGAACTCCATGACACCACGGCTGATCTGCTGACGCTCCTGGAAAAAACCGTGCAGACAGTCTGCAACGTATCCTCTTCCTTGCGTCCCGCAGCCCTCGATATGGGCGTCGTTGCGGCGCTGGAGTGGCTGTTGGCTGAATACTCACAGCAAACCAACATTCCCTGCGAGCTAAAGGCGCCAGAGAGCGATGTGGCCATCAGCGAAGATATCGCCATCGTCGTGTTCCGCATTGTTCAAGAGTCCTTGACCAATGCGGCTCGCCACGCCAAGGCCGATCACATTCAGGTGAAGCTCTATCAGGATGAAAATGATCTTCGGGTTGAAGTTTGTGACAATGGTGTGGGTTTCGATCTAGAACTAGGGGTAAGACATCGTTCCTATGGCTTGGTGGGCATCCGCGAACGCGCCATCGCCGTCGGGGGCGAAGCGGTGATTTCCAGCGCACCCGGGCAGGGAACCACAGTCCGGGTATGCATCCCGCTCAAAAACAATATGGAGGACGCCACATGATTCGGGTTTTGATGGCAGACGATCACGGGCTGATGCGAGAAGGCCTGAAGCAGCTTTTCAAGCTGGTGGATGACATTAAAGTCACCAGGGAGGCCATCGATGGCGCCGAAGTGCTGGATGCGGTCAAAAGGGCGGACATTGATCTGGTATTGCTCGATATGACCATGCCGGGCATCAACGGCATAGACCTCATCAAAGAAATCAAGGCTATTGCCCCGAAACTGCCGATCCTGGTGCTATCCATGCACAACGAGCCTCCCGTCGTCAGACGAGCCTTGAAAGCGGGCGCATCGGGCTACCTATCGAAGGACACCAACGACCCCACGCGGCTGCTCAATGCCATACGCACCATATCCGAGGGAGGCCGCTATCTGGATGCTGCCATGGCCGAGAGTTTGGTGTTCAACAACCACAGCGAAGGCACGCAACCCCATGAGCAGCTTTCCAACCGGGAGTTCGAGATATTCAAGCTGCTGGCCCAAGGCATCGGCGTCAACGAAATTGCCAACATGCTGTACATCAGCAACAAGACGGTCAGCACCCACAAGTGTCGCTTGATGGAAAAGATGAATATGAAGACAACGGCGGAGCTCATCCGCTACGCGCTCGACCACAAACTTCTCGACTGACACCTCGCTCTCAATCTGCACCCCGGCATCGGCCCACCTGATGCCGGCAACCAGCCAAAGCTCTCGCGCCGCTTGACGTCGCGCTGACGCTTGCCGACACGTACATCTTTGATGTACGCCTCCACTGCCTTCCCGACGCGGCGCACCTCTGCACTGCGTGACGGGTCATGGCGGACGGAAAAGAACTTCTTCTTGTCACCTTCCTGCCGCCCCACCCGTACCGCCCACATCGACACACCCTATGTCAGCACTTTTCCTACCAATGCAATACGCCATGCCCTACATCAACACATAGACGACACCCGACAGAAAATGAAACGGTGCCTGATGGTGCATTCCGACCGTATAGGCGAGTATTTGCCCTACCAGTCCAAGCCCTCATCATCGCCGCCTTAGCAGAATTGAACCCCACTCTGCTCACGGGTATCGGTCTCGAGAACCGCTTCGCGAACCAGAGAGCCTATGCACGCCGCCGAACTACATCAGCTAGCGCTAACCATTATCGAAAACCAACAATTGACGTTGGCATTCTCCGGCATCCATGCCGTTGTGGTGACGCACTCAGGTGAATAGCACTTCGGTAGCCCACCCAACAGATTTATCAAAGCTGTTCTGGAGCCCCGCGCTCCCGACGATGCCTCCTTCGTCTATCGAAGCAAACACCATGAGTAGTGCCGAGCAAAGTCACCCCTGCAATTCGCCGGTCTGGCCGCAGAGGCATATGGCTCAACGGTGATGGCACGCGCGCAGAAAAGTCGCCATACCGAAACGGCGAATATCTCTATTGCACACCATAAATAAATACTCATCAGGAACAAAAGTGATTCGAGTCCTAATCGCTGACGACCATCAGCTGATACGCCATAGCCTCCGGCAGCTACTCATGCTTGCGGACAACATTGTGGTCGAAGCAGAGGCTTCCAATGCCGATGAGGTCATGAAAACAGTCACAAGCAAGAATCTCGACTTGGTATTGCTTGACTTCTCCATGCCAGGCGCAAAGGGTACCAAGCTGATTAAAGACATCCAATTCAGAGTGCCCCGACTCCCCATCCTCATGCTCTCCATGCACAGCGACCCGGCGATGATCCGAGCGGCGCTGAAGGCTGGCGCTGCCGGCTATCTGCCGAAAGGTACCAGTTCCCCCTCCGACCTGCACCGTGCCGTGAGCATCGTGTCCAGCGGAGGCAATTACCTCCCCGCCGACTTGGCCCTGCATATGGCCCTGGAGGATCATGATGATGCGCCCCTTCTTCACGTTGGCCTCACCAGACGGCAGCTTGAAATTCTCAAGATGATCGCGCGGGGCATGAAGATCGTTGAAATTGCCAGCGCTCTGAGCGTCAGCAATAAGACGATAAGTACTCACAAATGCCGTTTGATGAAAAAAATGAAATTCAAAACGACGACGGAACTGATGCGATATGCCATGGAAAACCACCTTCTGGAATAAGGCGAGCTCACTCTTCGCAACCAGCCGATGAGCCGCGCCCCTTTGCGCAACGGATCCGACGAGGCAACAACACCGAACCAACATCACCCGACAGCATGGCGAATAGCTGGTTGCCATGATGAACTCGGATAACCTAAGCCCACCGACATGGTCATATCCACGCAGTTGCCTGCGGAAAGACTCCGGCAGGAAAAGCCTTCCGATCTAGCCAGGACCATGCCGGATTTCCTCTTCTCGGTTTGCATCGACCGAGACGGTCGTACTGCTTTTCCATTCGTGCGCGAGGGAAGCACACATTTGTGCGGCCTGCCCCCCGACGACATCGGGAACAACGCAGCAAAGCTTCTCGCTTGCATTCCCCCAGGGGATCTGGACCACCTCTTTTCGCCTGCAGAGCAAACGGTGGCATCAACGCCCCTCTGCACGGAAGTACGCGTCCACCACCCGGACCTGGGAAAGCGATGGGTAGAAGTTCGTTCCATACCGCATCACCGGGACGACGGCATACTTGAGTGGTGGGGGCTTGCGACCGACGTCAGCGAACGCCGACAGATGGAGCAGCGACTACGCTTGGCGGAAAGCGTGTTCGAGGCCGCCAATGAGGGCATCTTCATCACCGACCTCTCTGGCACCATCCTCGACGTCAATCCATCCTTGCTCCGCATCACCGGATTTATGCGGGAAGAATTGATCGGACAGACGCCCCGCATTTTCAAGTCCGGCGCCCATGACCAAAATTTTTACGGCCAGCTATGGCGCCACCTGGAGATGCACAACACGTGGTCGGGCGAGCTCATCAACCGCCGTAAAAATGGGGATCTTCACTACACAGCGATTGCCATCACCAGGGTACTGGACAAGAAGGGATGCCCCCTTCACTACGTAGCGGCATGCTCGGACATCTCCCAGGCAAAGCAACAGGAACATGAACTCAGGCTCGGGGCTCGCCATGACCGCCTCACCGGGCTCCCCAACCACGAAGTCCTCACGGAACTCAATCGACAAGCAGTGACAAGCGCCATCACGTCCAGCCGAATTCTGGCGGTGATGCTCATCGACCTGGACGATTTCAGGCCGATCAATGAGACCTACGGGCACGCCATCGGCGACCGGCTTCTGCGCAAAATATCTCAACGATTGCGATCAAGACTACAGGCTGGAGACACGGTGACACGGGTCGGCGGAGATGAGTTCATCGTATTGCTGCCAGACAGGGAGGAAATCAGCGATTGCGAATCCTTTGCAAGGGATCTGCTCGATGCCATCAGCCAGCCCGTTGAAATCGACCATTTACAACTGCACTTGTCAGCCTCAATGGGCATCAGCTTGTGCCCCAATAACGGGGATGAATCCGATCAGTTGATTCGTAGCGCCCGTCAAGCCATGTACGCGGCAAAGCGCTCGGGCCGCAATCGCATCGTCTTCTCCGACGAACAGGGCCGTCAACGAGACACGCACCCCAGCGAACTGATTTTGGATTTGCAAAGAGCAATCGACGACAAAAAAATCATCCCGCATTTCCAACCCATCGTCGACCTGGCAAGCGGACGCGTCATCACGGCGGAAGCCTTGGCGCGCTGGGTTCACCCGGAACGCGGCGCAATCCCCCCCAGCGAATTCATCCCCATCGCGGAAAACCATGGCCTGATCCAGGCCATGGGAGATTTGATCTTTTCTCAGGCCGCTATAGCGGCAAAGAAGTGGAATCGACTTCTCCCGCCCAAGGAGGACACGCCCTTGCGACGCATCGCGGTAAACCGCTCCCCCCTTCAGTTTTGTCACCACAACCATCGCGGCTGGCAAGACTGCCTATCGAATCACAACGTGCCAGGAAATTTGCTCTCAGTCGAAATTACCGAGGGCCTGTTGCTCGACGACAGACCAGAAATACAGGCCCAACTGAATGACATGCGCCAAGCCGGCATGGCCATTTCCCTCGATGACTTCGGCACCGGCTATTCAGCCCTGTCCTATCTCAAGAAATTCCAAATAGATACTCTCAAGATCGACCGCTCTTTCATCCGCGACATCGTCACAGAGCCCAAAGACCGTGCCATCGTCGAATCCATCGTGCTCATGGCCTGCCGCCTGGGCATCAAGTTGATTGCGGAAGGGGTGGAAACCAAGGCGCAAGCCGACGTGCTCGCCGCCGCCGGCTGCCACTTCGTTCAGGGCTACTTCTACGCCCCCCCAATGCCCGAGGAAGATTTCCTCGATTTCGTCTTTGCCGCCGAAGCTCGCCCCCTTTATGCGCCCTTGCGCAAAGCCTGATGGAATGGCCGTTTCCGACATCCTTCTACAACCCACTCCGACACTAAACACCCAAGTCGTCCGACACCTATAGTAGTCATTCGTCTGACACCAAATTAAATGCTGGCCGATACCAACACGAGGAAAAATCGACGAAGCTACATGCTTGCATTTACATGCATTTGGAAAGTAGCTGTCTCCTGTTCTGCAACAGATTCAGAAGCTGGCGAACCCAAACAGACGAAGTTGCGATTTGGGTAAGCCGAAGCCTACGGACATTCACGGGCAAGCTCACATCCCCTGTTTCACTTTGTCACGTCTGCCGCCCTGGGCGGCATTCGCCCTTGCTTTGTTCATTCATTGGAGACGAGCCTCATGGCCCTTGTAAAAAAGACCTCTTCCGCAAACGCCGCCGCTGAGGCAGCAAAAACCCCCAACGCTGCCAACTCCCGCGAGGCAGAAGCCCAGCGCAAGAAGGCGCGCACGTTGGCCAAGCAGCAGCAAGCATCCGAGCGTATCGCCGCCGCCACCGGCCAACTCTCGTCCGGCATCAATGAAGCTGCCTCCGCCGCTGAAGAGCTGAAACGGGCTGCCGACCAGATCGCCGCTGGCGCCGAAGAAGCCTCCGGCGCCGCCCAGGAATCCCTGGCCGCCTTCAAGCAAGTCACCGTGGCCATTACGCGCCAGCTCAATTATTCCAACGTCAGCCAGACCAAGAGCGAAGCGGTGCAAACCCTGATCCAGCGCACCAGCGACGACGTGGTCAAGCTGATCTCCAACGTGGCCGTCGCCGCCCAGCGCCAAGCCGCTTCGGTGAACATGGTGGGCGAACTGGAAAAGCAAGCCGCCAACATCGGTGAAATCGTCAAGGCCGTGGTGCGCATCGCCGACCAGACCAACTTGCTCGCCCTCAACGCCGCCATCGAAGCCGCACGCGCCGGTAAGCACGGCAAGGGCTTTGCCGTGGTCGCCGACGAAGTGCGCACCCTGGCCGAAACCTCGGAAAAGAGCGCCAAGCAGATTCAGGATCTGGTGGGCCAGATTCAGCAGGAAGTGAAAACCATCGCTGACGGCATCAACACTTCGGCCAAGACCGTGGAAGGCGAAGTTGAAAAGGGCAAGGTCATCACCGCCCAGCTGGACCAAATCCGCACCGACATGATCGACGTGGCCAAGGGCGTGGCCGAAATCGCCACCGGCGCGCAACAATCCAACGATGCCGCCCAACAGGCGCTGAAGGGTTCGGAAGACATCGCCGCCGCCGCCGAGGAACAGTCCGCCGCCGCCGAAGAAGCGGCAAAGACCGTGGACGAGCAGACCCAGGCCCTGGCCGAGAGCGAGCAGACCGCCCAGAACCTGTCCGAGCTTGCCGAAGACCTGAAGAATTCCACCGACATCGCCAAGAGCGCCGAGGACGTGGCCTCCAACGCCGAGGAACTCTCCTCCGCCGTGCAGGAAATCAACCGCGCAGCAACCCAGATCGGCACTGCCATCGAGCAGATCCGCAAGGGTTCCCAGAGCGCCGCTGCCGCCTCCGAAGAATCCTCCGCCGCCATCAACCAGATCGAAAAGGGCCTGGAAATCGCCCAGCAGCGCGCCACCGACAGCGGTACGAAGGTACAGAACGTGCAGTCCCTGCTCGTCACCAACAAGACCGCCGTCGACCAACTGATCCACGGCATCGGCGAATCGGTCAAGGGCACCCAGGCCAGCATCAAGCAGGTCAAGGATCTGGAACAGGTCTCCCGCCGCATCGACAAGATCGTTGAGGCCATCACCACCGTCTCCATCCAGACCAACATGCTGGCGGTGAACGGTTCCATCGAAGCCGCCCGCGCCGGCGAGTTCGGCAAGGGCTTCGTGGTGGTATCCACCGACATCCGCAATCTGGCCCGCGACTCCGCCGAAAACGCCGACCGCATCAAGGATCTGGTCAAGGCTGTACAGGACCAAATTACCCTGGTCAGCACCGACCTGGATGAGATCGTCAAGTCCGCCCTCTCCGAAGCCGAGCAAGCCAAGGCATCCACCGCCAACCTCAACGTGATCGAAGTGGACGTGGCCGAAGTGGATCGCGGCACCAAGGAAATTCTCGCTGCCGCCAACGAAATCGCAGCCGCCATCGGCCAAGCCAAGCGCGGCGTGGAACAGATCGCCGGTGCCGCCCAGGAAGCCGAGAAGGCCGCCACCGAAGCTGCCGGCGCTGCCGAACAGCAATCCAAGGGTGCCGAGGAACTAGCCGCCGCCATCGAGGAAATTGCTTCCCTGTCCGACGAACTGCAAAGCCTGTAAGCCTTCGGAGAAACGACCATGACTGAAGAAGTTCTGGATCAACCGCGCACGCTGGACGACGAGTCCGGCGAAGCGGTCTCCGACACCCGGCAGTTCGTCACCTTCCTCGCGGGCGGTGAGGTCTTCGCCGTGGATATGGCGCCGGTGCAGGAGATCATCCGCGTGCCCGACGTGGTGCGCGTGCCCCTGGCCCCCCCTACCCTGGACGGCCTTTCCAACCTGCGTGGGCGCGTGCTGCCCATCATTTCGCTACGCCGCGTCTTCGGCTTTGATGAGCAGGAACACGACGACTCCACCCGCGCGGTGGTGATCGACATCGGCCAGCCCCTGGGCTTCGTGGTGGACAAGGTGGCCAGCGTCATCAACGTGGAGCCAGCCAAGATCGAAGGCGTGGCCGGCATCCGCGGTACGGTGAATACCGAACTGCTCACCGGCATTCTCAAGGACGTGAGCGGATACCCGATGGTGATGGTGCTCGACTTCGGCAAGCTGATCGAGCAAGAGTTCGCCGCCATCGCCGCCCTGGCCAGCAGCGGCACGGCAACGGCGGCAACCGCCGATGGCGCCGACACCGACCTGGACGACGAGGCGAACAGCGACGAGCTGCAACTGGTGAGCTTTAGCGTCGAGGAACAGGAATACGCCATTGATATCGAGAGCGTGCAGGAAATCGTGCAAGTGCCCGACAACATCGTGCACGTGCCCAATTCCCCCTCGCACGTGTTGGGCCTGATGACACTGCGCGAGCGCCTGCTGCCCCTGGTCAGCCTGCGCAGCCTGTTCAGCCTGCCCATGCGGGAGCTGGACGAGCGCAGCCGCATCGTGGTGATTTCCCTCGGCGCAGCGGCAGTGGGCGTGGTGACCGACGCGGTTTCCGAAGTGTTGCGCGTGCCCGGCAACGTGGTGGACGCCATGCCGCCGCTGCTGGCGCGCGACGGCGACCTGTCCGACATCAGCCAGATTTGCCGTCTCGACGGCGGAAAACGGATGGTGTCCATCATCTCGGCGGACAACATGTTCCGTCACTCCGTGGTGAAGGATGCCTTGAAATCGGTGGAGAACATGGAAGAAGATAAATTCGACGACATCGATGACGACGCCGGCAACGACGACGAGGAACAGGTTGTCGTATTTCAGCTGGCGGCGGGTGAGTTCGGCGTGCCCATCGACAGCGTGCAGGAAATCGTGCGCGTACCCGATGAGCTGACCCACGTGCCCAAGGCGCCTGATTTCGTCGAAGGCGTCATCAATCTGCGCGGCGCCGTGCTGCCAGTGATCGATCAGCGCAAGCGGCTGGATCTGCCTGCCATCGAACGCAACGACCGCCAACGCATCATGGTCTTCCTGCTGGCGGGCGTGCGCACCGGCTTCATCGTCGATGCGGTGGCCGAAGTGTTGAAGATTCCCAAGGATGCCATCGAGGCATCGCCCAAGCTATCCGGTGAACAGTCGCGGCTCCTGGGCCGTGTCGCCAACCTGGAAAAGCAGAAGCGGATGATTCAGCTCATCGAGCCGTCTCATCTAATCGACGACACCGATACCGCAACCCTTGCGGCCATTTCCGCTTGAGTCGGGGACAGAGGCGTAGGCCATGACCATAAAGTTGCTCATCGTCGACGACTCGGCCCTGATGCGCCGCCAGCTCACCCAGCTTTTCGAGGCTGAAGGTGACTTCGTGGTGCAACAGGCACGCAATGGCAAGGAGGCGGTGGAGGCTAACCTCAGCTTTGAACCGGACGTCATCAGCCTGGACATCAACATGCCGGAGATGGATGGGCTGACGGCGCTCTCCTACATCATGACGGCGCGGCCCACGGCGGTGATCATGGTGTCGTCCCTGACCGAGAAGGGTGCCCTGGCAACCTTCGAGGCCCTGGCCCTGGGCGCGGTGGATTACGTGGCCAAACCAGGGGGGACGATTTCCCTCTCCATTGAGGACATCAGGGCAGACCTTATCGCCAAGGTGCGCTCGGCAGCCAAAGCCAAGATCAAGCCGAAAAAGGGCACGGCACGTACGTTGAGCGCACGCATCAAGGAAGAGCAGGCACGCAAGCCGCCTGCGCCAGCCTTCGTGCGTCGTAGCGTGGGTGCCGCCGAGGGCTTGGTGCTGATCGGTGTATCCACCGGCGGCCCAGGCACTCTGGAAGGCATCCTGCCCCTGTTGCCGGTGGATTTTCCATTCCCCGTTCTGGTGGCGCAGCACATGCCTGGTTCCTTCACCGGCCCCTTCGCCAACAGAATGAATCAGATGTGCGCGCTGACGGTGTCAGAAGTCAGCCGCCCCACGGACGTGCTCCCCGGCAATATCTACATCGCCCGCGGGAATTCGGACATGGTGCTGACGATGCGGACAGGAAAGCTGATGGCCGTGCCGAAGCCGGAGTCTTCCGAACACCTGTGGCATCCATCGGTAGAAGTGCTGGGGCGTAGCGCCTTGGAGCACTGCATGGCGGAGCAGTTGATCGGCGTGATGCTCACTGGCATGGGCTACGACGGCGCGGATTCATTTGCCGAAATTAAACGAAGAGGCGGTCGCACCATCGCCGAGTCAGAAGAGTCCTCGGTGGTGTTCGGCATGCCGAAGGAACTCATAGAACGCGGCGGCGCCAAGCTGGTGCTGCCCGCGGAAAAAATTGCCAACCAGCTCATCAGCTGGTCGCGTACCTGACCGCAACAGAGAGCCCCACAGAGACCCCATGCCTATCGTCAAACATATAGAGGCCCAGGCCGTCGAACAGGACGAACGTTCTCGTCCCCGCGACTTGGCCGGATTGGTGGCGGAACTTGGCGATGCCAATCCGACCGCCCGGCGCTGGGCTGCCCGTGATTTGGCCCAACACGCCGATGCCGCGAAAACGCTGGCGGCACAGTTGGAACACGAATCCGATCCGGCAGTGCGAGAAGCCATATTCATGAGCTTGACCGAAATCGGCGACAGCGTTGCCGTACAGGGACTGATGAAGTTCCTCCGTAGCGAGGACGCAGCTATCCGCAACGAGGCCATCGACGCGATGAAGAATCTGCCCGATGTGGTGGCCCCATTCATGACCGGCCTGCTGACGGACGCCGATGCCGATGTCCGCATCCTGGCACTGAACATCCTGGAATCCCTGCGCCACCCGGATGTGGAAAAGTGGCTGCTGGACGTGATTCGGAACGACCCCCACGTCAACGTCTGCGCCACGGCGGTGGACCTGCTGGGCGAAGTAGGTAGCGAGGCAGCGCTGATGCCGCTGGAAAACCTGAAACAGCGTTTCCCCAACGAGCCCTATATCGCCTTTGCGTCTGACCTTGCACTCAAGCGCATTCGCGAGGACTGATCAGTGAGCGACATCGCCATCAGCAAGGAGGACTTCATCAAGTTTCGGGAGTTCTTCTATCGCAAGACAGGAATCCAGTTCGAGGACTCAAAGCGGTATTTCGTGGACAAGCGACTTATCGAACGCATCATCACCACGGGCATGGAAACCTTCCGCAGCTATTTCACGATGCTGCGCTTCGAGGCATCGGGGAACGAGTTGCAGACGCTGACCAACTTAATGACGGTCAACGAAACCTATTTCTTTCGCGAGGATTACCAGTTCAAGTGCCTGGTGGAATCCATGCTGCCCGAGATCGTGGCAAAGAAGGCGCCGGGCAGCACGCTACGTATCTGGTCCATTCCGTCCTCATCCGGCGAAGAGCCGTACACCATTGCCCTTTCCCTGCTGGAGATGTGGCCGGGCATCGCGGAGTGGGACGTGGAGATCATATCCTCGGACATCGACACGGACATTCTGCGCAAGGCTCGCATTGGCAAATACTCGCCACGCTCGGTGAACCACGTACCCAAGCCCCTGCTGGAAAAGCATTTCACCCGCTGCCACGATGGCGACTACCAGATCTCCGACGATCTGCGCCAGTCAGTGGAATTCACCCGTGTCAATCTGGCCGAACCGACGGATACCCGCGCCTACCGGGACTTCGACGTGATCTTCTGCCGCAATCTGCTGATCTATTTCGACGACCTTTCGCGACGCAAGGCTGCGGAAGTGTTCTTTGACGCCTTGAGTCCCGGCGGCTTCATCTGCCTGGGTCATTCCGAATCCATGAGCCGCATTACATCCCTATTCCGGGTGCGCCGGTTCCCCGATGCCATCGTCTATCAGAGACCGGAAACACGATGAGTTCCCTCCCCAAACGTATCCTCGTGATCGACGACGCCGCTACGGTGCGTATGTATCACCGTCAAATTCTGGAAGAAGCGGGTTACACCGTCGAAGAAGCAATCAATGGCATTGAGGCATTGGAAAAAGCCCTCAGCGCGCCGTTCGATTTGTATCTGGTCGACATCAACATGCCCAAGCTGGATGGCTACAACTTCCTGCGGGAATTGCGCAACAGCGACATTCCGCAAACGCCAGCGGTGATGATTTCCACCGAGGCCGAGCAGCAGGATCGCCTCCGCGCGTACGAGGCCGGCGCCAACTTCTATCTGGTCAAGCCCATCAAGCCTGACGACCTGCTCGGCCATTGCCGCCTGTTGCTGGGCGAGGAGTGCAAGGCATGAATCCGCTATTGGAGCAATTCATTCAAGAGGCCCGTGATTTTCTCCAGGGCATCGGCGCCAAGCTGATTGAGCTGGAGGACGCGCCCGACAGCGTGGACTTGATGACGGATCTATTCCGCCAGGTGCACACCCTGAAGGGCAACAGCGGCCTCTTCGAGTTCCCCGAGATGACGCGGGTGCTCCACGCCGGCGAGGATTTGATGGATGCGGTGCGCGATGGTCGTGTTGCCTATTCCAACCAACTCGCCGACCAGCTGCTGGATGCCATGGATTTCGTCGGCCTGCTGATCGATGAGATCGAAACCGCCGGCGTGATCGATGCCGAGCATGCGGCCCCCTCGGACCAATTGGCGCGCGCCTTGCGCAATCTGATCCCAGCCAGTGAGGACGACGGGGAGGAAATATCCGCCACGCCCCAAGGGACGGATATTCCTCTGCCCGATTTGGCATCAATTCCCGAACCCGCTCGGATCAGGGCTTGGCGCGCAGCCGCCAGCGGCACGCCATTGTTCCTGATCGCCTATCGGCCCGATGAGGATTGTTTCTTCAAGGGCGAAGACCCCTTCCACCAGACCCGCAACACGCCGGGCCTGCTCTGGGGAACAACGGTGGAGCAAAGGCCGTGGCCGCCCCTGGCCGACTTGGATTGCTATCGCAGCCAGGTCGACTTCCATCTGCTGGTCGTCGCGCCCAAGGCCGAGGTTAACGAATACTTCCGCTATACGCCCGAACAGGTTCACATCGTTCAGTTGGCGCCTACCCAGCTCATCATTCCTGCCGGGCACCCCAACGGCGGCCCCATCTATGGCGATCTCATTGCCGAAGCGTTGAGCTTGCTTGAACAGGGCGACATGGATGGCTTGCATGACTGCATCCGCACCTTGTTGGAATTCTGGGCTCCCGATCTCTGGCTGTCTTCCGACCTGCGCTGGGTGCAGGCCGTACTGGAAACCATGCCGGAGCGCCACGATCTCATTCGGCGCTTGATCGAGGCCCTGCACACTTTGACCCCGCCGGATCTTTCCGATCTTTGCGCCCCTTCCGACCTGTGCGCTGATGTCGGCGTGAAGCAAGAGGTCGCCGCTGCTGCACTCTCCGCCGCCCCTAAACGGGCCAACGATGCGGCAGAGCACGCACGACTTCGGGCCGTGTTGGCTGTCCAGGCGGAAGCCTTGCGATTGCCGGATGACGGCCCGTGGCTGAACGGCCGGCTGAAGTCTGTGGCCGCCACGCTTATGGCCTGCCTTTCCAGTATCGGCGAACCCGTGGAGGAAATTCAGGAGGCATTGGACGCGACGCTTGCAGCGGAATCGGCGCTGCCCCTCCGTGATTGGCTGGACGCCTACTTGGAGGGATGCAACGAGGTTGCGGATGCTGAACTGGCGCCAGCGGTGAGGACTAATGCCCAGCCCAAAGTGGCATCTCCAATCAGCGAAGGGGGTGTGGCGATTGCGCGGACAACTGAGCAGACAACTGAGCGGGAAACTGAGCGCCGTGGCGGTGCAGACAGCGGAGAGCCGAAATTTGGCCGTCGTTCGGATGATGCTCAGTCCAGCAAGATTCTCAAGGTCGAGCAGGTCAAGGTAGACCGGCTGATGAACCTCATCGGCGAAATGGTGGTGGCCAAGAACAGCTTGCCCTATCTGGCCAACCGCGCCGAGGATCAATTCGGCGTGAGGGAGCTGTCGCGGGAAATCAAGGCCCAGTACGCCGTCATCAACCGCATCGCCGAGGAAATGCAGGACGCCATCATGCAGGTGCGGATGATGCCGGTTTCCTTCATCTTCCAGCGCTTCCCTCGCCTGGTGCGGGATATTTCGCGCAAGCTGGGCAAAGAGGTGGAACTGGTACTGGAGGGCGAAGAGACCGAGGCCGATAAGAACATCGTCGAAGCCCTGGCCGATCCGCTGATCCACATCGTCCGCAACAGCCTCGACCATGGCCTGGAAATGCCCGAGGTACGAGCCGCGGCAGGCAAGTCGGCCACGGGTCGCCTGCTGATCCGCGCGAACCAGGAATCCGACCGGGTGCTGATCGAAATTACCGACGACGGCCGCGGCATTGATCCTGAAGTCATCAAACGCAAGGCCTACGAGAAGGGCATCATCGACGAGGCACAGGTCGAGCGCATCTCCGACCAGGAGGCGATCAACCTGATCTTCGCAGCCGGATTCTCCACAGCCGAGACCATCACCGACCTTTCCGGGCGCGGTGTCGGTATGGATGTCGTGCGCAACGCCATCGACAAGGTTGGCGGCGTAGTGGAACTGCACAGCCAGGTGGGCAAGGGAACCACCTTGCGCCTTTCCCTGCCGCTCTCCATGGCGGTGACCAACGTCATGATCATTGAGTCCGACCGCCAGATATTCGGCGTGCCCATGGACATGGTGGTGGAGACGGTGCGCTTGCCTCGCGAAGCCCTGCGCACGATCAAACGACACAAGACCATAGTACTGCGCGGACGCATCGTGCCGCTGGTGGCGCTGAACGATCTGCTCGCGGTGAACGCGGAGCCACAGGCCAATGCCGATGACGAGTTTGCCGCCCTGGTGGTACGCGTCGGCAACGAGCAAGTAGGCCTATTGGTGGATGAGTTCCACGAAGTAGTGGATGTCATCCTCAAACCGCTCCCGGGCGACCTGTCCAAGCTCAACTGTTATGCGGGTACCGCGCTGCTGGGCAACGGATCCGTGTTGATGGTGCTCAACCCCAAGGAATTGTTCTGATGGGAATCGAATACGAAAAAAGACGCGCTCGACTCACGGACTTCGTCAGTGTCGAAGACGCCGAGGGCCTTCTCGCTTGGCTGCAAGCCCACCCCAAGGGTACGGTGGATCTACACGCTTGCACCCATCTTCATGCCGCCAATCTGCAAGTGCTGATGGTGGCAAAACCTACCGTTTCCGCTTGGCCCCAGGACGCAAGCCTGGCGGACTGGCTGCGCGATGCAATGAATAAACCTCAAGGAGTTTGAACCATGGCAAAGACAATTCTTCTCGTTGACGATTCGGCAGTGATGCTGGCAAGCGTGAAGCAGAACCTGGAGTTGGGCAGCTATAAGGTGGAGACCGCCAATGACGGCCTGGAAGCCTTCAACCGCCTCAAGGGCGGCTTGAAGCCAGACCTCATCATCACGGACATCAACATGCCCAACATGAACGGGATCGACTTCATCAAGAATGCCCGCACCATCATGCGATTCACGCCCATTCTGGCGCTCACCACGGAAAGCCAGACGTCCAAGCGAGATGAGGCCAAGAAACTCGGCGCCACCGGCTGGCTGGTGAAGCCGGTGAGCGGCGGCGATCTGCTCAAAGTCATCAAACAGGTACTGCCCGGCGCCTAAGCCGCAGGAATAAGCTATGAACGTTGCGCAAGATATTGCTGCCAAGGTCCGGCAAGAACTGGGCCGATTGCGCATGCGCGTGGCCCTGGTGATCGCGCTGGTCACCAGCGGTGGCGCCTTGGCCACTTGGTTGTTCGAGGACAATGCCGCGCTGCTCCCCTTCGGCGGCGTAATAGTGGGCGGCATCGCCTGCCTTGCCGTGTGGCAGGCCATGCGAGGAAGCTCCCTTCGTCTGGAGTTGCTGGTCAGTGACATCGAAGTTCATTTGCGCGAGAAGGATGAACTGCGCGCCCAGTGCCAGAAATTCGGCGAGTTCATCGCGACGGCGAGCACCTTCGACGACGCCTTTCAGCCGAACTTGAGCGACGTGATCAATCACACCGATCACGCCTCCCTCAACATCGTGACCCGCGTGGGTGGTTTGGCGCGCACAGCCCAACAACTGGTCGATTACCTGAAGAAGGCGAGCTTCGAGTCTTCCGACATGCAGAATGAGGTGGAGGACAAGACCGAAGTCATTGAGCGGCTGGTGACGGTCCTGCAAGAGCGGCTTGGGGCCGATATGGAAAAGATTGTTGCCATGACGGAGCGTATTCGCGCCATGACGGGCAATGTGGGCCTGATTTCCGAAATCGCCGACCAGACCAATTTGCTGGCGTTGAATGCCGCCATCGAGGCGGCACGGGCGGGCGATGCGGGACGGGGCTTCGCGGTGGTGGCCGACGAGGTGCGTAAGTTGGCGCAGAAGGCTGCCACGGCGGCCAGCGATATTGAAAGAGACATGCTGGCGGCGCGTAAGGCCCTGGAGGAGGGTTTCGACGAGTCCTATCGAACTGGCGTGGAAACCGACACCCAAAAGGCCCAGGATGTATTGGAGACGATCCACAAGCTGGGTACCAGCTATGTGGACATGCAGCAGTTTTACAAGACGCTGATGACGGTAATGACGGAATACAACACCAGCCTCGCTTGCGACATTTCCGACGTTCTGGGTGAGGTGCAGTTCCAGGACGTGATTCGCCAACGCATCGAACGCATTCAGGGTGCCTTGCACCAGCGGAAGGCGATGACCGATCAGGCGGCGCAGAACGTACACGGAAGCGATCTGGATGACCTGATGGCTCAGCTAACGGTCGTTCGCAGAGATTACGAGTTGGAAGAAGCCCGCCATGTTTCCGGAATCGCCGGGAACATTTCGGAGTCGCCGTCGGCAGCTCCCAAAATCCAACTCTTCTGACCCGCCCCCTCGTGTACGCAAAGTCCGAAGTTTTGGAGTCTTATTCGCGACTTCTGGAACAGGTCGTTCTGGCGGAGGGTGGGATCGAGAAAGAGATGGCACTGGCCGAGGCTTTTGAGCTGGGGCGACGACTGGTGGGTGAGAAGGCATCGCCCGACGACATCGTCGGTTTGCATCATGAAGCCATGCTGCACCTCGCCACTACTCAGCCCTTGCTTCCCATGGGCAGTGCAGGAGGCCAACTGACCTTGCCCCTGCTGGAGTTGACCATGGCCCATGGAATGGTTTTCCGGGAGCAAATGGAGCAAAAGTACCAAGCATTGGTGTCTGCCCGCCTTGAGCAGTCGAGTCGCCTGGAGGCGGTGGGCACTTTGGCTGCGGGCATCGCCCACGACTTCAACAATATTCTGGGCAGTGTCGTCGGCTACGCGGAGATGACGGAGGATGCATTCAGCAACGAGGATCCGCTACGACACAACCTGCGCCAGATCGTCATGGCTTGCGCTCGGGCTCAGGCCCTGGTGGCGCGGATGCTCGCTTTCGCCCGCCAGACATCCTCCGAGCCAGTCCTCCAGGAGTTAGACGATGAGATGTACCAATCGCTGGCGCTCCTGGCGCCGACGCTGAGTAATGGCATTGAGCTGGTGTTTTTGAACCACCATCCCGGCGCCCAGGTGCTTGCTGCGCCCGGACACATACAGCAGATCGTCATGAATCTTTGTATCAATGCCGCTGAAGCCATGGGCGATAGCGGCGAGCTGACGATCACATTGACCGCCGCAGCGGATGAATGGAACGCGCCGAAAGGGCACGACGAAAGTGTTTGCATTTGCGTGTCGGACACAGGCAGCGGCATGCCGCCAGAAGTCCAGGCACGGGCCTTCGATCCGTTTTTTTCAACCAAGGCGCCGAAGGGCAGCGGTTTGGGTCTGTCGGTCACGCACGGCATCGTGCAGCAACTGGGTGGGGACATCACCATTTTTAGCCGGTCCTCGGGGCCGAAAACGGGAACACAAATTCGGGTCTACCTTCCTTGTCTCGAAACGGGAAGGGAAGCTCCCTGCAATGAGGAAGGCTTATGGCGCATATTCTGATTATCGAAGACGATGAACATTTCCGCCCCATGCTGGCGCAGATGCTCACCCAAGACAACCATCGTGTTCGCGTTGCTTGCAACGGCGAGGAGGGTATGGCCATGGTGATGGCGGAAAAACCGGATCTGGTGATCACGGATGTTTTGATGCCTAAGATGGACGGCATCGATTTCGTCATGGCATTGTCCCGACAAAACACTTCAATTCCTGTGATTGCCATCTCTGGCGGACGACGGGCGATCAGCGCCGAGTTCAACTTGGACTCGGCCTCGCTGATTGGCGTACAAGCCACTCTCGCCAAGCCCTTTTCCCGTACCGACCTACGGCAGGCCGTTGAAAAGGCGCTGGTCGGCTGATCCATGCACGTGATCGCCGTTTCCAACCGCAAAGGCGGCACCGGAAAGACGACCGTATCGGTCAATCTGGCGACCGAACTCGCGCTATTGGGACAACGGGTGTTGCTGGTAGACCTGGATTCCCAAGGACATTGCGCGGTTGGGCTCGGGATCAAGGTCGATGACGACCAGACCTATGCTCATCGTATTTTTCTCGATCCTGCCGCCACGCTGGCCGACACCTTCCGCGAAACACTGGTTCCTGGCTTGTGGCTAGCTCCCGCCGATCCCCGCTTCGATCACGGTAGCGGCGCACGGGACGACATGCGGTTGCGGCGAGCCTTGGAACAGGAAAACCTCTCGAGTCACTTCGATGTGGTGGTGATCGATACGCCACCATCCCTTGATGCGCTACTGGTCAATGGCCTCATGGCAGCCACGCGCGTACTCGTTCCCTACGTGCCTCACCATCTTTCGTTTGAAGGGGTGCGTCAGTTGATACGGGTGCTGTTCCGGGTGATGACCAGCGATAACCGCTCCCTGAAGATATTGGGTTTTCTGCCAACCATGCAGGCGGATTACATCCGCCAGCATCGGGCGGTAACCGGGCTGGTCGGCCTTGAGTTCGGTGCGAACCGAGTATTGCCGGGAATCCGTAGTGACATCCGCTTGGCTGAGTCCTTTGCGGTCGGCCGCCCCATTAGCTTGTATGCCCCGAAGAGCCGCGGCGCGGAGGACTTCAGGCGTCTGGGTTCTGCGGTTGCGGTTCACCTTTCTGAATCTATGCTTTTAGCTTGAATAAGGAGCTTCTATGTCCAACCATCGCCTCGCCTCCATCGTTACCCTGCTCAATCGCGACCGCGAAGCGGTGCTACAGGAATGGGCGGATATCGTGCTCCGCAGTTGGAGCCGGCAGTACCCCAATTTGGTCAGCCAGGATGAAATCCGACAGCAGATGGGTCGTTTGTTGCATGAGTTGGCAAGTCTCTTTTCCGCGCACAACAGCGATGCGGCGCCGGAAATAAGGATGGGCAGTCCCCTTGCAGATTTGGCGGTGGATCTTTCCGTGAGCCGCGCCAAGCTGGGCTTTCGGCCCACGGATACGGCCCAGTACGTCATTGCTCTGAAAAATGTGCTTACCGGGCGCCTGGTGCGCGCGATGAGTGACAATCCAGCCGATCTACCTGATTGCATTGCAACGGTGGACGATGTGCTGGATCGATTGTCCCTGATGACGTTCGATGCCTACGTGGAAACCAGAGAGCGGATCATTGCGCAACAAAGCTTGTCTCTGGTGGAGCTCTCCAGCCCGGTGGTACGTCTCTGGGATCAAGTCATTCTGCTGCCCCTGGTGGGCATCATCGATACGGTACGGGCAAGGCAGTTCACCGAGCGCTTGCTCGAATCCATCAGCCGCTACGAAGCCCAGGTGACCGTGATCGATGTGACCGGCGTTCCCGTGTTCGACACAGGCGTGGCAAAACACATCATGAAGGCGGTGGACGCGGCCCAACTGCTGGGATCCCGCATCATCATCACGGGCCTATCCCCTGAGGGGGCGCAAACCCTGACCAAACTGAACGTGGGCTTCAATAACGTCATCAGCCGTGCTTCCTTGCGCGCCGGTGTCGCAGAAGCGCTCAAGCTCGTTGGCCGCAAAGTCGTCGCCTTATGACTAGAAACGTAAAGATCCCCATTCTGCGGCTCGGGCGCATCCTCCTGACGTCCATCCAGGTGGAACTGTCCGACGCCGACGCCATGCATTTCCAAACGGATATGGTGAATCGGATCAGCGAGATCGAGGCGCTCGGCATCGCCATCGACATCACCTCGTTGGAGGTGGTGGACTCCTACATGGCCCGCGTCATCAACGATACGGCAAGCATGGCTCGCTTGCTGGGAGCGGAGGTGGTGGTGTGCGGCATCCAGCCTTACGTAGCCATGACCTTGGTGGAAATGGGCCGCGGTTTGATTGGTGCCGATTGTGTCTTCGACCTGGAGCAGGGCCTCGCCCGTCTTAAGGAACGCATAGAGCTGCGTGGCGATGCGAACCTAGACAGGGATGCTTGAGTATGCCTCTTCACATTGGATCGGAACTGATCCACCTTGCCGAGCCCATAGACATCGTTCGGGCACGAGCCGGGGCGCGTCGCGTCGCTGGCCTGATGGGGTTTGGCCCGGCAGATCAGACGCGACTTGCAACCGCCGTCTCCGAACTTTCGCGCAACGTGCTGCAGTACGCCAGCAAGGGTCAATGCGAGATCAGCGACGTGTCTACCGAAACGGAGCGCGGGATCTGCATCGTGGTGGAGGACAACGGCCCAGGCATTCCCGATATATCTCGCGCGATGCAGGACGGCTACAGTACCAGCGGTGGTCTTGGAGCGGGGTTGCCCGGCACGCAACGCTTGATGGACAGTTTTGCCATTGACTCGCAGCCAGGTCTAACGCGCGTCTCCATCACCATGCGACGGAAGCTAGCCTGAGGGGATTGCCATGACCAATGAGGATTCGCGCCTTTACGTGCGCGCGGAGCCCGATGTGGCTGCTGCCATGCGCCTGGTCCGCAAGACCGCCGAGGCTGCCGGTTTCGGTGCTGTAGAAAGCTGCTATTTGGCGACCGTGGCAACAGAGTTAGCCTCAAACTTGTGGATTCACGCCGGCGGCGGCGTCTTTCGTGTGTGCATGGAAACAGAACCGCCCCGTCTTGAAATCACCACTACCGACAACGGTCCCGGTATTCCCGACGTGGACCTTGCCCTACAGGAGGGATTCAGTACCGCTGGCGGTCTGGGCTGCGGGCTACCCGGTGTGCAGCGGATCATGGATGGCCTTGAGATCGTCTGCGATGCAGGGGGAGGAACCTCGGTGCGAACCTGGAAGTTAAAGACCAATGATCCCCGCTGATATTGCGCCCACGATAGCGTCCCGTGCGCGCGCGATGCCAGGCGAGTCGGTGAGCGGTGATTGCTGCGCGGCTTGGGAAGATGAGAATCGTGTCGTGATGGCAGTGGTGGACGGCCTGGGGCACGGGATTTACGCGGCACAGGCTGCCGAGACCGCGATCCGTTGCATCGAACGAGTACGCTCTGGCTCCTGCGCGGAGATATTCGCCGAGTGTGACGACCAGTTGCGTAACACCCGAGGCGCAGCCCTGGCACTGGCCATTGTTGACCGAGAGACCAAGCAACTGACGTTGGCGACCATTGGCAACATCCGCGCCGTGCTGATTGGGGCAACCAACGAGCTCTATCTGGGTGGCGACCGAGGCATCGTTGGGGCAGGGATTCAGCAACTGACTCCCGAGGAGGTGCCCCTTCACGACGGCGATTTATTGCTGCTCTACAGTGATGGGCTGCCGGAAGTGCTGCCTTGGAGCAGCTTGCGCCATGCCGCCCTCAATCCGCAAAACCTGGTCGACCATTTGATTGACGATTGGGCGACGGGCAACGACGATGCTTCAGTCTTGCTCTACCGGCACCAGCCTCTGTCCCCGAAGTGACGTAGGTCCGACCGGCTGTTGTCTTAACAACCGGACCAGCCGAGTCGTTACGCCGCCTGCGGCTTCCGAGGTGGAGGAACCTTCATGCCGGAGGCCAGCACCAACCAGCCGGCAATGGGGATCAATGCGCAGGCAAATACGGCGCCATCGCCGAAGTGCTTGGCAAGGTAGCCGCCCAGGGCACCCCCCACAAACAGGCCCAAGGCCTGAGTGGTGTTGTACACGCCTAAAGCAGCCCCCTTGGCACTGGGCGGGGCGATACGAGAAATCAGGGAAGGCAGTGTCGCTTCCAGAATATTGAAGGCGACGAAGAACATCACCAGGGCCGTTGCCACGATCCAGAAGCGACCGGCGCCGAACCAGAACAGGGTTTCAGTTGCGGCCAGCAATGCCACGGCGCCCATGAATACCAGCTTCATCTGACCATGGCGCTCGGCGCGAATGATGGCGGGAATCATGAGCACGAAGGAGAACAGCACCGCAGGCAGATACACCTGCCAGTGGGCGCTGATGGGCAATTGCCCACCCTTGACAAGTTCGGCGGGAATCACCACGAACATGGCCATCTGCGCCATGTGCAGGGTGAAGATGCCGTAGTTGAGCCGCAGTAGCTGCGTATCCATGAGCACGGTACGAAATGGAACCTTGGCACCGGCCTGCGGTGGTGGCGGCGCGGCGACCACGTTGGTCACCAGGATGATTGCAGCCACAGCAAGAGCCGCCGTGAGCCAAAAGATGCCAGCCATGCCGATGGCACTGTACAGGGCTGGTGCTGCGACCAGGGAGAAGGCGAAGGCCAGACCGATGGACGAGCCGATCATGGCCATGACCTTGGTGCGGTGCTGCTCTCGCGTGAGGTCGGCGGCCAATGCGGTGACGGCGGCGGAGATGGCGCCGCCGCCCTGAATCACGCGACCGGCGATGGTCCAGTAGATGTCAGGAGCCATTGCAGCGACAACGCTGCCTGCGGCGAACAGCAGCAAACCGAAAACGATAACCGGCTTGCGGCCAAAGCGATCCGACGCCATGCCGAAGACAATCTGGAAACACGCTTGGGTCAATCCGTAAGCGCCGAGGGCGATGCCGACGAGGGTCAGGTTGTCGCCGCCGGGAATGTTCCTGGCATAAACAGAAAAGACGGGAAGGATCAGAAAAAGTCCCAGCATGCGCAGGGAAAAAATTGAGGCTAGCGCAATGCCCGAGCTCTTTTCGGCGCGGGTCATGCCCTCGTTGACCGGAGAACGCATGGTCTGTTTTTTGGCGTGGTTGGGGGATGGCGTATATTAGCAGGTCGCTCAACCCCAGCCTTAGCGCCCCTTTCCGCGACATGGACGAAATCAAGATCCGCAGTGCCCGCACCCATAATCTCAAGAACATCAATCTGGATTTGCCCCGTAACCAATTGACGGTCATCACTGGCCTCTCCGGTTCCGGCAAAAGCTCCCTGGCTTTCGACACGCTCTATGCGGAGGGCCAGCGGCGTTACGTGGAATCCCTTTCCGCTTACGCCCGTCAGTTCCTTCAGCTGATGGAAAAGCCCGACGTGGATTTGATCGAGGGCTTGTCCCCCGCCATTTCCATCGAGCAGAAAGCCACCAGCCACAACCCCCGTTCTACGGTGGGCACGGTGACGGAGATTCACGATTACCTGCGTCTGCTCTACGCCCGCGCCGGCACGCCCCATTGCCCCGAGCACGATTTACCCCTGGAGGCCATGAGCGTGGCCCAGATGGTGGACCACGTTCTGGCACTACCCGAAGACACCAAGCTGATGATCCTGGCGCCCGTGGTGGCGAACCGCAAGGGCGAGCAGTTGGAGTTGTTCTCGGAACTGCGCGCCCAAGGCTTCGTGCGCCTGCGTGTGGATGGACAGGTGTACGACATCGACGCCCTGCCCAAGCTGGCGAAGACCACCAAGCATACGGTGGACGTGGTGGTGGATCGACTCAAAGTCCGCGCCGATCAGCGTCAGCGACTTGCAGAGAGCTTCGAGACCGCTCTCACCCATGCAGAAGGCCGCGCCTTGGCGCTGGAGATGGATAGCGGCAAGGAACATTTGTTCTCGTCGCGCTTCGCCTGCCCGGTCTGCTCTTACGCGCTGCAAGAGCTGGAGCCGCGCCTGTTCTCCTTCAACAATCCCATGGGCGCCTGCCCCAAGTGCGACGGCCTGGGGCAGATCCAGTTTTTCGATCCGGTGCGCGTGGTGGCCTATCCGCACTTGTCGCTCGCTGCCGGTGCGGTTAAGGGCTGGGACAAGCGCAACCAGTTCTACTTCCAGATGCTGGAGTCCTTGGCAGCCCACTACAAGTTCGATACCGGCACGGCTTTCGAGAAGCTGCCGGCGAAGATCAAGCAGGCCGTGCTCTATGGTTCCGGCAAGGACGAGATCAAGTTCCGCTACGTGAATGAGAAGGGCACGCGCTTTGATCGCGTACATCCCTTCGAGGGCATCGTTCCCAACCTGGAACGGCGCTACCGGGAAACCGATTCCATGTCCGTGCGCGAAGAGCTTTCCAAGTATCTGAACTCGCGGCCCTGCCCCGAGTGTCATGGCACCCGCCTGCGTCAGGAAGCGCGTCATGTGTTCGTTGGTGGCAAGACCATTTCTGACGTGAGCCATATGGCGCTCGGTCATTGCCTCCAATTCTTTGCCCAACTCAAGCTGGCCGGCCACAAGGCCAAAGTGGCGGACAAGATCATCAAGGAAATCGACAGTCGTGTCGGCTTCCTAATCAACGTGGGTCTCGACTATCTGTCGCTGGATCGTTCGGCGGAAACCTTGTCAGGCGGTGAAGCTCAGCGCATCCGCCTGGCAAGCCAGATTGGGTCCGGGCTCACGGGCGTTATGTACGTGCTGGACGAGCCGTCCATCGGCCTGCACCAGCGCGACAACACGCGCCTGCTGCAAACCTTGATCCGCCTGCGCGACATTGGCAATACGGTGATCGTGGTTGAGCACGACCAGGAGGCGATCGAGATGGCGGACTTCGTCGTGGACATGGGGCCTGGTGCCGGCGAGCACGGTGGGCAGATCGTTTCCAGCGGTACGCCGAAGCAGGTGGAGGCGGATCCTCAGTCGCTCACTGGCGCCTATCTTTCAGGGCGGAAACGCATTGCGGTGCCTGACCAACGCGCTACACCCGATGTCGATAGACAACTCCGCATCGTCGGCGCGACAGGCAACAATCTCAAGGACGTGAGTCTTTCGCTGCCTGTTGGCCTGCTCACCTGCATCACCGGGGTGTCCGGCTCAGGCAAGTCCACGCTCATCAACGATACTTTGTACGCGGCGGCGGCTCGGCATCTCTACGGCTCCGCCGTGGAGCCGGCACCGCACAAGGAAATTGAGGGCCTGGAGTTTTTCGACAAGGTCATCAACGTGGACCAGTCGCCCATCGGTCGAACGCCACGCTCCAATCCGGCCACTTACACCGGCGTGTTGACGCCGATCCGCGAGTTATTTGCCGGTGTGCCGGAAGCGCGCCAGCGTGGCTACGAGCCGGGCCGCTTCTCCTTCAACGTGAAAGGCGGTCGCTGCGAAGCTTGCCAGGGTGACGGCCTCATCAAGGTGGAAATGCACTTCCTCCCTGACGTGTTCGTACCTTGCGACGTGTGCCACGGCAAACGCTACAACCGGGAAACCCTGGAGATTCGCTACAAGGGCAAGACTATCCACGAGATTTTGCAAATGACCGTGGAAGTTGCCCGCGAATTCTTCGATCCGGTACCGGTAGTGGCTCGCAAGCTGCAAACCCTCATGGACGTTGGCCTGTCCTATATCCAACTCGGCCAAAGCGCCACGACCTTGTCCGGCGGCGAAGCCCAGCGCGTGAAGCTGGCCCTGGAGCTGTCGAAACGCGACACGGGTCGCACCCTCTACATCCTGGACGAGCCGACCACCGGCCTGCACTTCCAGGACATCGAAATGCTCTTGACTGTGCTCCATCGTCTGCGTGATAACGGCAACACCATCGTAGTCATCGAGCACAATCTGGACGTGATCAAGACCGCTGACTGGATCGTTGACCTTGGCCCGGAAGGCGGCGACGGTGGTGGCCTCATCATTGCCGAAGGCAGCCCTGAAACCGTGGCCCAGGTGGAGAAGAGCCATACAGGCTGCTACCTACGGCCGTTGTTGGGCGCAGTGGCGACACCTGCACCGACAACCCGCGCTCGCAAGAAGGAGTAGCTTTGGAAACGGCGGCGCTAGGAGCTTCGACTTAGCGTCGCCCAAAAGCAAAAAGCCCGGCAAGCCGGGCTCCAGACTGCTGACAAAGCCTCCACCTTGGAGGCTTTGTTGTTTCTAAGTCAGGCTATGATTTCCGAATGCTCAAGCCTGCCCATCCCGCGCAAACCGAACTGGAGATGGTGACGCTGGAAGAGTTGGTCCCGGCGGACCACC
>DASUJA010000005.1:0-7271 GCA_036279515.1 Rhodocyclaceae bacterium
CTTCATCTACGTCTACATCTTCATGCTGGCGGCTTTCACCGGCTACGAAGTGATCTCCCGCGTGCCGGTGATCCTGCACACGCCCCTCATGTCCGGCTCCAACTTCGTCCACGGCGTCGTGCTGGTGGGCTCCATGGTGGCTCTGGGCTATGCGGATCCCAACGACCCGTTGCAACTGGCCATCGGCTTCTTTGCCGTGTTCCTCGGCGCCGCCAATGCGGCCGGCGGTTACGTCGTGACCGAGCGCATGCTCGCCATGTTCAAGAAGTGAGGGCCGACACGTGAATATCGAACTCATCATTCAGGCGTCCTACTTCGTCGTCGCCGTCCTCTTCATCCTCGGCCTCAAGGCCATGTCCTCTCCGGTCACGGCCAAGAAGGGCATTGTCTGGGCCGGTATCGGCATGGTCATCGCCACCCTGGTGACTTTCGCCAAGCCCGGCATGGGCAACTTCGGCCTCATGATCATCGCCATCGCCCTTGGCGGCGGCCTCGCCTGGTATCTGGGCAAGGTGGTCAAGATGACCGACATGCCCCAGATGGTGGCCGTATACAACGGCATGGGCGGCGGCGCGGCGGCAGCCATTGCTGCACTGGAATTCGCCAAGGGCGAGGTGCATGACCCCATCACCACCACCCTGGCGGTCCTCGGCGCCCTGATCGGCTCCGTGGCTTTCTCCGGCTCCTGCATCGCCTTCGCCAAGCTGCAAGGCATCATGAAAAAGGCCTTCCGCCTGCCGGCCCAAAACGCCGTCAACGTGGTGCTGGCCCTGATCGCCGTCGGTCTTGGCATCGCCATCATCGCCTCCGGTCACGTGGAGCCCAAGCTGCTGATCGGCTTCTTTGTACTGTCTCTGGTGCTGGGCGCCATTCTCACCAGCCCCATCGGCGGCGCCGACATGCCTGTGGTGATCTCCCTGCTCAACGCCTTCACCGGCTTGGCGGTGGGTCTCGAAGGCTATGTGCTGCACAATCCCAGCCTCATCATCGCCGGTATCGTCGTGGGCGCCTCTGGCACCCTGCTGACCCAGTTGATGGCCAAGGCCATGAACCGGCCCATCAGCAACGTGCTGTTCACGCCCATCACCGGCGAAGCTTCCGGCGGCGAAGGCATCACCGGCACTATGAAGGAAGCCAGCGGCAACGATGCAGCGGCCATGATGCGTTATGCGCAGAAGGTCATCATCGTTCCCGGCTACGGCATGGCCGTGGCGGGCGCTCAGCACAAAGTGTGGGAAATGGCCAAGCTGCTGCAAGAGGCCGGCGTGGAAGTGAAGTTCGCCATCCACCCAGTGGCGGGCCGCATGCCGGGCCACATGAACGTGCTGCTGGCGGAAGCGGGCGTGCCCTACGACATCATCTTCGACTTGGAAGAGATCAACGAGGAGTTCGCCACGGCGGACGTGGCTCTGGTGATCGGCGCCAACGACGTGGTGAACCCGGTGGCCCGCACCGACAAATCCAGCCCCATCTATGGCATGCCCATCCTCAACGCGGACAAGGCCATGAACGTGATCGTGAACAAGCGCGGCAAGGGCACCGGTTACTCCGGCGTCGAAAACGCCCTGTTCTACGGCGAAAACACTCGGATGCTCTACGGCTCGGCCCAGCAGGCCATCGCCGAGGTCATTGCTAACGTGAAGGCTATGGCGGGGTAAGCCTGGTCAATCGAACTGGCTGGGTTGCCCCGGTCGGTTTGGTAAACTTCGAGAAGCGCCGGTGTTGTTCGCCGGCGCTTTTCTTTTGAGGTGTTTGCGGGTTTCGTTGTTGGTAGGAAATCGAAACCCCTCCCGGCCTCCCCTTGTCAGGGGAGGAGAGCATAGCTACGAAGGCAACCAAGTCGGGCTTCCAGATATAGCGACAGACGGCTTCTTATCCCACTGGTCGCTATACGCCCCTCCCCTGACAAGGGGAGGCCGGGAGGGGTTAGCGGAGGATGCAATCACCTCAATGCTCGCCCCCAACCAGGAGTTCCCGTGCCCCCCGATTCCTCAACGCCCCGTTCCCAGTGGCTGCCACTACTAGCTCTAGCTGTCCTCTCCATCTGCTGGGGCTACACCTGGGTCGTCGCCAAGATGGGCCTCTCTCACGCCGGTCCTTTCACCTTCGCCTTCCAGCGCAGCTTGGGCGGTGCCGCTGCCCTATTCCTGGCCCTGATCGTCACGCGACGTTCCCTGAAGATTCAGGTGCCCTGGTCCACCTTCTGGTTGGGTGTGGTGCAGACCGGCGGCTTCATGTTGTTCCAGACCTGGGCCCTGGTGGAAGGCGGCGCAGGCAAGACCGCAGTGCTGATCTACACCATGCCCATCTGGACCTTGCTTCTGGCGTGGCCCATCCTCGGCGAGCGACTGCGCGGCGGGCAGTGGGCGGCAGCGGTATGCACGGTGACGGGCTTGATTCTGGTCATCAGCCCCTGGGATCTGCACACGAGTCTGTTCAGCAAATTCCTCGGCGTTACGGCGGCCACGGTATGGGCCGTGGGCACGGTGATGATGAAGCGCCTGCGTGCTCGCGTGCAGGTGGACCTGCTCAATCTCACCGCATGGCAAGTGCTGATCGGCACGGGCTTCCTGCTCGTCGTCCATCTGCTTACCGACGAGCGAGCCACGGACTGGAGTCATGCCTACATGGCAGAGCTAGCCTTCATCTCCGTGGTGAGTTCAGCCCTGGGCTGGTTTCTCTGGTTCTACGTGCTGGATTGGCTGCCCGCCTGGGAGGCGAGCCTGTCGGTGCTGGGCATTCCGGTGGTGGCCATGGCAATGTCACGGATGCAATTGAGCGAAGGCTTCACTGCCTTGGAGCTGGGCGGTATTGCCTTGATCGGTGGAGGCTTGGGACTGCTGTCCCTGGTGAGCTGGCTCACCGCGCGGCGGGCAGGAAAAACCTAAGGGCAACCGCTTTCAACGCGGAGGGCGCAGAGATACAAAGAACGCAGAGAAAACCTTTTCTAGGGAAGCGCTGATTAAGTGATTTCCGTTCGGGCTGAGCTTGTCGAAGCCCTTGTGCCACAAGGCTTGCACTTCGACAAGCTCAGTGCGAACGGACTTCTTCAGCGCTTCCATAGGTTTTGAATCTCTCAGCGCCCTCTGTATCTTTGCGTCCTCTGTGTTGAATGAGGTTCGCTTCTACTTCTTCACCAATCCGCCCAGCAGCGCCGCTACGGGACGCACGGGGCGGCGCGGATGCACGTCCGGTTTGCTGCTGGCTTGGTCGGCGGCCGGAAGCTTGGATTCGTAGGGCTTGTTGAAGTCGAAGCCGTCAGCAGCGATCTTGGGCAGGTGGCTGCTGGGCGCGGGCAGGCGGACTTCGCTGCGGGGGCGACGTTCGTCGCGGCTACGTTCCCGTTCGCGGCGTTCGTTCATGTGACCGTGGCGAGGTGTGCGCTCTTCGCGGGCTTCACGAATCGGTGCGGCGCCCGGCTCGAAGCCCGGCACCACCACCTGCTCGATCTTGATTTTGATCAGCTTCTCGATGTCGTCGAGACGAGTCTTTTCTTCAGGCGCCACCAGGGAGATGGCGTTGCCCTTCTTGCCCGCGCGACCGGTGCGGCCGATGCGGTGCACGTAGTCTTCGGCGGTGTGGGGCAGTTCGTAGTTGACGACCGTGGGCAGGTCGTCGATGTCCAGGCCCCGGGCGGCCACGTCGGTGGCGACCAGCACCTGCACCGTGCCGTTCTTGAAGGCTTCCAGCGCGTCGGTGCGCTGTTGCTGGCTCTTGTCGCCGTGGATGGCGTCGGAGCTGATGCCTTGGCGCTCCAGCCAAGTGGCCAGGCGGCTGGTGCCGAACTTGGTGCCGACGAAAACCAGCACCTGCTTGAGTTCCGATTCCTTCAGGATGTGCAGCAGCAGATGGCGCTTGTTGTCCGAGGAAACCGGGTGCATGCGGTGAGTGATGGTGTCATTCACCTGATTGCGCCGGGCCACTTCAATCAGCTTGGGCGCCTTCAGCATGGTGTCGGCCAGCTTCTTGATCTCGTTGGAGAAGGTGGCGGAGAACAGCAGGCTTTGGCGATTGGCCGGCAGCATGGCGAGGATGCGCTTGATGTCAGGGATGAAGCCCATGTCCAGCATGCGGTCGGCTTCGTCCAGCACCAGCACTTCCACTTGGCCGAAATTCACGCTCTTCTGCTCCACGTGGTCGAGCAGACGACCGGGCGTGGCAACCACGATTTCGCGGCCTTCGCGCAGTTCGGCGATCTGGGGCTTCATGTCCACGCCGCCGTAGATGCAGACGGAGCGCAGGGGCAGGTGCTTGCTATAGGTCTTGACGCTGTCGTGCACCTGCATGGCCAGTTCGCGGGTGGGCGCCAGGATCAGGGCGCGCACCGGATGCTTGGCCGGGGAGGGCGAGTTGGTCGCGTGGCGGGCCAGACGCTGCAACAGGGGCAGGGTGAAGCCGGCGGTTTTGCCAGTGCCGGTTTGGGCGCCACCCATCACGTCATGGCCTTGCAGGACGATGGGAATGGCCTGGGCCTGGATCGGCGTGGGATGGGTGTAGCCGGTGTCGGCCACAGCCTTGAGTAATTCGGGGATCAGCCCCAGGTCGGTGAACTTGGGTGCTTCCGCTGCGGGGGCGGTTTGGGTTTGATTGTCAGACATGGAAACTCCTGAAGCGGCCCGCTTGTCGTGGAGACAAGTACCGGTTCAGGCGGACATCACGTGGGGGGATAAAAGCGGCCGTGGAAGGTGTTTGCGCGAGGCGCGGCTTCGGGCCTGAGACACGCGCCAACCGGTAGGGCGCGAATTGGCATTGTACTGGCTAATGCCGGCTTGCCGCTTAAAATTGAGTCAATCCAACCCGCAAGAATTCCAATGAAAACCACAAAGCTCGGCAATAGCGACCTGCAAGTTACTTCTATCTGTCTCGGCACCATGACCTTCGGTCAGCAGAACACCGAGGCCGAGGCCCATGAGCAGTTGGATTACGCCCTTTCCCACGGCGTGAATTTCATCGATGTGGCGGAGATGTATCCAGTCCCCGCCAAGCCCGAAACCAGTGGGCGTACCGAGCAATACGTGGGCACATGGCTCAAGGGGCAGTCACGGGACAAGATCGTGCTCGCTACCAAAGCCACCGGCCCCGGTCGGGCCATGACTTGGATTCGAGATGGTGAACAGGCCTTCACCCTGGCCAATCTGCAACGGGCGCTGGACGGCTCCCTGTCCCGGCTCCAGACCGACTACGTGGATATCTATCAGTTGCATTGGCCTGACCGCAACGTGCCTCAGTTCGGCGGCTATCACTTCAAGCCGGAGGACGAGCGGGCCTTCACGCCCCTGCGCGAAACACTGGAAGCTCTGGCCGGTTTCATCAAGGCTGGGAAGGTGCGCCACTGGGGGCTTTCCAACGAAACCCCCTGGGGCCTCATGAGCTTCTTGCGCCTCGCCGACGAGCTGGGCTTGCCCCGGCCCGTTACCGTGCAGAACGCCTACAACCTCATCAATCGCACGTGGGAAAACGGTCTGTCGGAAATCGGCTATCGGGAAAAGGTGAGCTTGCTCGCCTACTCGCCCCTCGGATTCGGCGTGCTCTCAGGCAAGTATCTGCAAGACCCTAAGGCCAATGGTCGCGTGAATCTGTTTTCAGGTTTTGCCCAACGCTACGCCAAGCCCCGTGTGCCGGAAGCCGTGGCCAGCTACGCCGCTATTGCCAAAGAACACGGGCTGACCCTGACGCAATTGGCGCTGGCCTTCACCTACCAGCGTTGGTGCGTGGGCAGCAGCATCATTGGCGCCACGTCCATGGCGCAGCTGAAGGAAAACCTGGATGCGGATCAGGTGGTGCTGAGCCCGGAAGTGCTGGCGGAAATCGAGCAGGCTCATCTGGCGCAGCCCAATCCGGCGCCGTAAGGGGAAGTCAGGCATTGAGCGTGGAGAACCGAGGACGTTGGCACCTCGGCGGCGGCGCTGTTTCTTTCGCGTACCCACGCCCGCACTTCATTGTTGTGGTCATCGGCTGGAAACGCAGACAGCGTCCGGGTTTTCAGGCGGTAGTGGCGCCAATGAAAATAGGCGTTCGCACGCACAGTGCGTCGTGGGCGGAAGCGTGGGTCTGCGAAGGTGTCCGAGGACCGTTCATTCGGGCGGACTGGCGCCCTGCTGAAATCGGCACTTAGGCGAAGGTGGGGTATCGGGTCGCGGCGGAAATCTTCTTGCCGGTGGCGGGGACGGTCTTGGCCGGAGGTTCGGCCTTTTCGTTCTTGCCGGCGGGCGCCTTTTCGGTTTCCTTGGCGTCCTTGGTGTTCTTGGCATCCTTCGCGTCGGCCTTGTCCTCTTCGGGCTTGGCGTCGGCGTTTTCGCCCTCGGCGGCTACGGGCGCGGGTGTAGGCGGCTCATCGGGGGCCGGGGCGATGATGGCCAGATTGTTTTCCCGCATGTAGGCGTCCATCTCCTTCCAGCCGTTGAAGATGGAAGCGCGGGAAATCAGCTTGGTCTTCTTGTCCTTCTGGGCACGGGCGTAGCAGTCTTCCAGAGGGCGTCCGGTCTGGCGGCAGGCGCTGCCGATGGCTTTGCCTTCCAGATCCTGGCGGGCCTGAGTCTGGGCCGGCGTCTCAATGCCCAATTGATCGCAACCGGCCAGCCAGGGCAGGGCGATCAAGGCAGTGATGAGAAGCGGGTGGCGGAAGGACAAGGCGGTTGGGCTCTAGAGGCTGTTGAGGACTTAAGGGGGTTTTACGGCAGCGACTGGAGCTTCTTGAGGCCTAGGCGCTGCCGATTGCGCGATTAATCAGGAACGATGGCCGTGGCTTCGATTTCCACCTTGGCTGCGTCTTCCACCAGTTCGGCGATTTCCACCACGGTCATGGGGGGGAAGTAGCGGCCCATGACAGCTTGGTAAGCCGCGCCCAGTTGCTTGGATTCGGCCAGATATTCGCGCTTGTCGGTCACGTACCAAGTGAGGCGGACGATGTGTTCGGGCCGGCCGCCGGCGGTGCGCACCACGTCCACCACGTTCTGCAAGGCCTGACGGGCCTGCTCGGTGAAGTTGCTGCTGACGAAGCGGCGTTGAGCGTCCCAACCCACTTGACCGGCGATGCTCACATAAGCGCCGCGGGCCTTGATGCCGTTGGAAAAGCCCCGGGGCTTGGCCCAGTTTTCGGGCTGGAGGATTTCATGGGGCGTGACCGGCGCCGGAGCGCGGACGGGCGCTGCTGCCGCAGGTGCGATCTCGGCCGGGCGGTTGTGTTCCTCGTCGCGCAGCTTGAAGCGTTGCAGCTTGCCGGTTTCCGTGCGGGGCAGGGCGTCGCGGAAGACGATGGCGCGCGGATATTT
>DASUJA010000006.1:0-17850 GCA_036279515.1 Rhodocyclaceae bacterium
TTTGCGTGGTAGTAGACTTGCCGATGCCACCTTTGCCGTAGATGGCGGCTTGACGAAGTTTTGCCATGATGCAATCTCCTTGTGTTGAGTCAGTCGGGCGTTGGGGGAAAATCCCGTGCTCCCGACAGGGATTCCGCAAGAGGTGTGCCAAGCGGATAAACAGAAAACAACACATTGAGTAATAAGGGGAATTTGTGAATTGCTCAGAGTTGCAGCCCGGCGCCGCATACGACAAACAAGCGGGCACTTGTCGGGGCTCCGACAAGACTCCGTCGCTTCCCTCCAAGGCGCGGCTTCCCATCAATCGCTGCAATCTTCCCGCCGTCATCCTCGGCGGACTCACTTACCAAGCGCATCCCGTCGCCCTCTATCTCGATGGCGTGGAAGAGTTGCATCGTGAATTGTTCCGTCATCTCGACGGCCTTGACGATGCGGCTGAGCGTGCCCAGTTGTTCCGTGATTACGTAGCTGCCCACTTCTGTTTGGACAAGCTCGAAGACGCGGGCTACGAAGGCCATGGTCGCGCCAAGGCCAACTGGCTGCGTCTGTTGCGAGGTTGGAGTTTCGATTCAGACGGCCTGGAAGGGGCGGCTCTCAAAGGCTGGGTGGAATCCCGCTTCGGCCTTTCCCCTCGTTTCCACCGCGAACCGTTGCGCGACTACGGTGGCGAACCCTGGCGTCGCTTTGAGGAAATGCGCGCCCGCGCCTTCTACGGCACCAATGCGCTGGAGGCACAACTGGACGTGCTCTACGCCTACGGCCAGTACGAATTCCGCCGCACGAATGAGCGCGAGCACGTCACCCTCTATCGCGGCATCAACGGCTTCAACGACCATGAGTTGCTTTCCACCGACGAGCATGGCGACGTGGTGCTCTTCAATAACCTCATGTCCTTCAGCAGCTCACAAGAACGCGCCGGAGAATTCGGCGACACGGTGCTGGAAGTGAAAGTGCCGACCACCAAAATCTTCTTCCACTGCCGGCTGCTGCCGGGCGTGTTGAAAGGAGAGGACGAGTACCTGGTGATCGGAGGCGTGTATCGGGTGGGGCGGAGCGGGATTTAAGCGTGCCGTTCGGGCGTGCGGTTCGCGGCTATTGGCCTGAAGTAGAACGTCAGTGAGGTGCGCATGAGTCTGGTTTCCAGATTGATGGAAACCTGCTCTAAGGAAGCGCCGATTAAGTCATCACCGTTCGGGCTGAGCCCTTCGCCGGGCTCAGGACAGGCCTGTCGAAGCCCCTGTGCCACAAGGCTTGCACTTCGACAGGCTCAGTGCGAACGGACTTGTTCGGTGTTTCCCTAAGGCACCAGCACCGCAGCGCCCGTCAGCCGCCCTTCGCGCAGATCGGCCAGCGCCTGATTGGCGGCGGTAAGCGGATAGCGCGTGGTGTGGCTGTGGATCTCGATCTGGGCGGCTAGCCGCAGGAAGTCGATGCCGTCCTGGCGTGTGAGGTTAGCCACGGAGCGGACGCTGCGCTCGCCCCAGAGCAAGTGGTAGGGGAAGCTTGGGATGTCGCTCATGTGAATGCCGGCGCAGACCACGCACCCACCCTTGACCGTATGGCTCAGGGCGGTGGGGACCAAGTTGCCCACCGGGGCGAAGATGAGCGCGGCATCGAGTGGCGAGGGCGGTGTCTGGTCGCTGCCGCCGGCCCAGATGGCACCCAGGCTGCGTGCGAAGTCCTGCGCCATGCGGTCGCCAGGGCGGGTGAAGGCATAGACCTCGCGGTCCTGGAAGCGCGCAACTTGGGCAATCAGATGGGCCGCCGCGCCGAAGCCGTAGATGCCTAGACGCATCGCATCGCCCGTCATGCGCAGGGCGCGGTACCCAATGAGGCCGGCGCAAAGTAAGGGTGCCGCTTTCAGGTCGGAGTAGGCGGGCGGCAGGGTAAAGCAGAAGCGATGGTCGGCCACCGCATATTCGGCATAGCCGCCGTTGAGGGTGTAGCCGGTGAAGCGCGCTTGGTCGCACAGGTTCTCCCGGCCGCTACGGCAGTAAACACACTCGCCGCAGGTATGTCCGAGCCAGGGAATGCCGACCCGTTGGCCGAGAACAAAGTCCGCGACGCCTGAGCCTAGTGCCGTCACGTCGCCGACGATTTCGTGGCCGGGGATCAGCGGCAGATGGGGATTCGGTAATTCGCCGTCGGCCACGTGCAGGTCAGTGCGGCAGACGCCGCAAGCGCGCACCTTAACCAGCACTTGGCCGGGGCCAGGCGTCGGCACGGGAAGTTGGACAAGCTGCAACGCTGCGCCAGGCCTGTGCAGCACCATGGCGCGCATGGTCATTGTGGACGCCGCAGTGTCCTCACCCACTACGCTGCCGTTCTTCGTGACGTTGCTCGCAGTTGATGAGCCGAGCGAGTGCGGCGAGTTCTTCCGCCAGCAGGCTTACGCAATCGTCGAGTGTCACGATGCCCGTCAGCTCGCCATCGGCATCCACCACCGGCATGCGCCGCACACCCAGGTCACGCATGTAGCGCAGGGTGTCGAATACACCGACGTCACTACGCACGGAGTGGAGTTTGCCGACCAGCAGGTCGCCGAGGGTGATGCTGTCCGGCGCCACTTCTTTCGCCAGCACTTCCATCACCAGATCGCGGTCGGTGACGATGCCCGCCGGACACTTGGGACTGCTGTTGACGGCGATTACGACCAGGCAGCCCACGTGGTGATGCCGCATCAATTGCGCGGCCTTCAGCACGGTGGTGTCGCTTGGGGCAACCACCACCTGCCGATTGCAGAATTCTCCGATGGCCATGATGTCCTCCGCACAGTTGCGATGGTGCGGGCAGGTGCAGCCACAGCCGCCTGCCCGGCAGACGAGGTCAAGCCACGTTGATCTGCTTGCTGCCGTTGCCCCCCTTCTTGGGTAGCGTCAGTTGCAGCACGCCATCGTTGTATTTGGCTTGTGCGCCGGCGGTGTCCACGTCCTGGGCCAGGCTGAAACTGCGCGACACGCTGCCGTAATAGCGTTCGCTGCGGATCACGGTGGCGCCTTCCTTTTCCTCGGATTCCTTCTTCACTTCCGCGCTGATCGATACCTGGTTTCCGGCCACGTTCACCTTGATGTCATCCTTCTTCACGCCTGGAATCTCGGCCTTGACGGTGTAGGCCTTGTCGTCTTCCGCCACGTCCAGGCGCATCTGCGGCTCGCCTTCCAGCTTGCGCAGGATGGGGCGCAGCGCCAAGCCGCGAAAGAAGTCGTCGTCGAACGGATTGAGGCGGCTCAGTTCGGTGAATGGATCGAAGCGGGTGATGTTGGCCATGATGAATCTCCTTAGCGGGTCGTAAAGGACAGTGGCTGGACCTTGTGTCCTTCTATCCACTGCAACGATGAGATGGATTGACGCGGCATTTGTTCCGAGGCGCTTTCCTCGCACGCCACTTGATTCAAATTACGCTTCGGGTACTGCATGGCGTTGATTCAAATCGAGCGGTGCAGGGGGCCAAAAGAACCAGAGCCAGCAGCCCAGGCGGCTGAATAATCGTCACATCTGGGAGCGAAGTGAAAGTGCCGACCACCAAAGCCTTCTTCCACTGCCGGCTGCTGCCGCGCGTATTGAAAGGAGAGGACGAATAATCTGGTGATCGCCGGAATGACCGCGGCGTGTTGTTGTGAGACTCACTGGCCCCCTTTAGTGCTCTGCCGAGAGTCCAACGATAGTCTCGAAGCCACCCCAGAACATGCGCTTCCCGTCGAACGGCATTTTCGAGGGATCCATCGACGCCTTGAGTTGCGGGTCTTCCATAACCGCCTTGCTGATGCGGTCGCAGTCTTCCTTGTTCCGATACACAACCCACGCTAACGCGATGACTTCGTCGTCCTTCAGCTGCACAGCCTGAGGAAACGACGTGACTTTGCCGGGCTGAACGTCCTGGCTGATTGAGTCTGAGTAATACAGCGCGCCGTGGCGAATGTGGGCGTTGCCCCATTCCTCAGACATACGCTTGTAGGTGTCGAGGTTGGCACGGGAAACGGGGATGACGATGGCGTTGATGTAGTGCGACATGATGCAGATCTCCGGGAACGGAAAACCCGGTAGACCGAACGCGGCTGCTACCGTTCCACTAGGCGGAGATCCCTCGTTCGCCTTGTCGATAGCCAGCCAGTTTGTGTGGATAGCACTGGAGACAGGTTTGGACTGCCGCTTTGCCGGTTCGGGCTTCCGTAAAACAAGGCGTCTGTTCAGCTTGACGTGACTATTTGGCAACATATACTTGGAAATATATGTGGTTTTTGGAGTGAAAGGAGTTATCGCCATGTCCCAAATCACCCTATATCTGGACGATGCTACGCAGGCACTGGTCGAGCAGGCGGCTCAAGCGAATGGCATATCCAAAAGTCGTTGGGTGGCAGAAATCATCCGCAAATACGCCTCCCATGAGTGGCCGCAAGACTGCTTGGCGCTGGCAGGCCGTTTTGCCGATTTCCCCTTGCGCGAAGAAAGCCCGGCATCGCCGCCAGCCGATGTGCCTCGCCTGGGCTTCTGATTGGCCGCTATGCTGATTCTCGACAGCAATACCATCAGCTACTACTTTCGCGGCGATCCGCAAGTGGTGCCGCGCCTGCAAGCCCTTTCCCCTGCCGACATTGGTGTGCCGGCCATTGTGGAATACGAACTGCGTTATGGCCTTTTGCGTTTGCCGCCGGAGGCAGCCGCCCCACGCCTCGCGGCCTTGGCCGCTTTGCTGAGACCAATGCAGGCTCTGCCGTTTGACAACGAATGCGCAGCCCATGCTGCCCGCATTCGTGCAGAACTTGAAGCCGTGGGTATGCCCATCGGCCCGCACGACACCTTGATCGCCGCCACGGCGTTACGCCATCAGGCCACCTTGGTGACTCGCAACGTCCGCGAGTTTTCTCGCGTAGCGGGCTTGCAGTGTCTGAACTGGCATCAGGAGTCGTGAGGGGCTGAGCAGGCGATTATTCCTGTGGCCATGACTGGCTCTGACTTCTGGGGCGACACCGTGCTGGAAGTGAAAGTACCGACCACAAAAACCTTTTTCCACTCCCGACTGCTGACGGGCGTGTTGAAAGGAGAGGACGAGTATCTGGTGATCGGCGGGGTGTATCGGGTGGGGCGGAGCGAGGGCTAGCAGAGAATTGGATGGCACGTTCTCATTTGTCTGCATTCGGCCAGGAGCGGCCGGTCGAAATTTTGCCGCAGAGCAGCCGTTCAGGTAGCGGCCTACGAAACATTGATATTCCATTCGGTTCACGGCACGATGGATTGATGAACATATCGTTTCTACAGCACCGTTAGGTATCGCATGGCAAATAGGACTGAGCTTCGGGGCATGGTCGTCGGCGGAAGTCGTCACGACCTGCATCGCTTCTATCTTTCGTTACGAAGGTCATTCTCCCGTGGCCTAGTTTGTTGGGCTGTTGCCAGCATCCTGGCACTGTGCTGTAGCCAAACGCGCGCGCAAGGCGCCTCTGACCCTGGGATTGGTCAAGCCACAAAGAAGATATTGTCCCCCGTGTTGTTTGTGACAGTCCCTGTTTTCAAGGGACTTGAACTGCTATTTGGTTCGGATGAGCTATCAAGCGATAACGCCGACAAAGAAGCGAAGGCGGTGCTGGCGGCGCACCCCAGTATTCCCGTGACTGGCCTTTACGTCGAATCCATATCCGTTAGATATGGCCTTTATGGAATGCTAGTAGCGCGGAAATTACCCCTGGTAGAGGCCGACCTCGCTGGATCTAAGTGGCTCTTTGAATTGGCGAAAGACCCGCAAACACTAGAGGAGAGGGCGCACGGTAACAAGTATGTTCGCCTGTCTCTTGGATCTCAGGAGAGCCTAGACTGCTTCAATTGGAAGAGCGAATCTGATAACTGGGCGAGGGCAGCGCCGGTCAAGCCAGGAACCTGCCTCCGGGTGGAGTTCGATAATAGTCTCGTTAGCGATGCACGGTTGCACATCAACCTAGCGAAGGTTGGCAAACGCGAATTGCGGTGGGAGATAACACAAATTAAAGGGAACGCTTCGCTGATTGCCATTCCTTTTTGGATACCTCAAGTAAGCGGGTATCCTCTGAATTTCGGTGTTCATTATCAGTCTGTCGGCGACTCAAGCGCATTTTCCGACCTGATGAAAAAGTTGGTGCCAAGCACTCCGCACCTTGATGCAGATGGCAGGCCTTACGTTCTGGATTGGGATCGCTCGGGAATTAGAAGGGAGCTCCCGTTTTCTAAGTACATTAATGCGACAGCAGTCGTACGCCGCTCTAGTGAATCCTTGGATGACGCGAAAGACCGAGAGGATTGGGAGCAGGCCTATCACCGAGCAAAGCAGCGTCGTCAGCCGACACTAATCAATAATCACTTTATTGTTCTCCCAGAATCTGACCAAATCTATGGAGATTGGAATGACTTCGAGAAGCGTTTTGTCACAGACTGTTGTGTGTTTTCCCTCAAACCGTCGGGACCTCTAAAGTATCCAACAGTAGTAACTGGCGAACGCTTTACTGGCGAGCCGTTCTGGCATCTCAATCTCAATCCTGGGTCACATCCTGACGAGGTTTCTTGGTGCACTAATTCGCCAGAGACCTGCTATTTCGAGACAGACGGCATTAAGGTTACCAACTCAGAGCTAATCATCGTCGGACGCTATACCGAAAGATATGCAGCTCGAGACAGACGATCGCTAAGTGAAAATTACGAATGGGTTGTACCGCTAAGTTCGCTACCCAGATGGTAGTAGCGGCGACGGCAAACTTGCATGTCCCCGAATGTCTGCTCCGCAAGAACGTGGAGGACCGCAAAGGGTCGAAAGCCGCCGTTCCGCAAGCTGGTTAATAGCTAGCCTGCTCCGGTCGGGGCTACCCAGCCTTTCTTTCCCCCGACCCCATCAACCTCTCCACCTCTCCCGCCGCCACCGGCCGGCTGTAAAGGTAGCCCTGGGCCTCATCGCATTCCCGCTCCCGTAAAAATCCTGCCTGCTCTTCCGTCTCCACGCCTTCCGCAATCACGGTCAGGTCAAGGTTCTTGGCCAGGGCGATGATGGTGGTGGTGATGGCGGCGGCGGCTCGGTCGGTGGGGAGTTTGCGGACGAAGGACTGGTCGATCTTGAGTTTGTTTACCGGCAACTGGCCCAGGTAGGCGAGGGATGAGTAGCCGGTGCCGAAGTCGTCAATGGAGATTTTTACGTCCATGGCGCGCAGGGCCTCCAGGGTGGCGGCGGCTTCGTTGGTGTCGCCCATCAGGATGCTTTCGGTGACTTCCACTTCCAGGTGCTTGGGCGGGAGGCCGCTTTCGGCAAGGATGGCGGCGATGTGCTCCGCTAGTCGTGGTTGGTGGAATTGGATGGCCGACAGATTCACCGCCATGGTGAGGGGCGGCAGGCCCTGGTCGAGCCATTTTTTGCCTTGCCGACAGGCTTCGCGCAGCACCCAGGCGCCGAGGGGCACGATGAGGCCGCTGTCTTCTGCGAGGGCGATGAAGCGGCCGGGCGGCAGCAATCCCCGCGTGGGGTGATTCCAGCGCACCAGGGCTTCGACGCCGTTGATCTTGCCTGTGAGGGAGACTTGCGGTTGGTAGTGCAGGATGAATTCGTCGCGTTCCAGGCCTTGCCGCAGTTCATTTTCCAGGGCAAGGCGTTCCAGGCTGCGGTCGTTCATCCCCGTTTCGTAGAAGGCGTATTGGTTACGTCCTTTGTCGATGGCATGGTGCAGGGCGGCTTCGGCATTTCGCATCAGGGTCTGGGCATCGTCGCAATGGTCGGGGAACAGGGCGATGCCCATGCAGGCGGTGGCCTCCACCATGCAGACGCTGCCTAGATCCATGGCGCCGGAGAGGCTGGCAAGGGCGCGATCCGCCATTTGTTGGCTTTGTGCTAAATCGGCACCAACGATCAGCAGGGCGAAAAGATCGGCGCTCATGCGGGCCACGGTGGCCCCCGGCGGCACCACTCGAGAGAGGCGGCTGGCGACTTCTTTCAGTAGTTGGTCGCCGGCTTGGTGGCCGAGGGAATCGTTGATGTCCTTGAACCGATCCAGGTCGAAGAACATCAGGGCCAGTTTGCCCTGGGACCGACTGGCTTCTTCGATAGCGTTTTCCAGGCGGGCGATCAGCAAGGCCCGGTTGGGGAGTTCCGTGAGTGGGTCGAAGTAGGCCAGATGGTAGATGCGGCTCTCGGCCTTGCGCTGTTCGGTCACGTCGGTGGCGATGACCATGCGTGCCTTTCGCCCCTCGAAGTCGAGATCGTGGGAGGCGATCTCCATTTCCATCACCGTGCCGTCCTTCTTGGCGTGGCGCCAGATGCCCTTGCTGCGCACGTCAGGGATGATGCGCAGTAGCGGATCGTGGGATGCTGCGTCCGGGCGCGTGGGGCGCAGATCGAGCAGGGTCAGGTTTAGCCACTCTTCCCGGCTGTAGCCGTAGTGGTCGATGGCCGCTTGATTCACTGCGAGGGTGCGGTAGTCGCTGGCGTCGTACACCCACATGGGCAACGGGCTTTCGGCAAACATGTGCTGGTAGCGCTGCTCCTTGGAATCCAACTCCTCTCGGGCCTCCATGAGGGCTTTGTGGGTGGCCGCTTGATAATCCATCTCTCGCTGCACCAGCCAGCCAATGAGAAGAGCGGATGCAGTGACGAAGCCCCAGCCCTTCCAGGTTTGTGCCGTGGTAAGGGTGTCTGGGTCAGTGATGATGTAGGCCAACAACTGGTCGGACACAGCAATCCAGATCAGGGAGACGATCAGGTACAGCAGGGCAATGCGTCGCGCTGGGGTGCCGTGCTTCATGATGATTTTCCTTATGGGAGCCGGGGGGGCTCTTGGTTTTCTTTGATCTTAGCCGGGGTTTGATGCGCATGTATTTTTTGTTTTGTCGGCAACCTCACAAGCGATGGAATATTTTGCTGCGGCATGGCGCATCCTCAGGCGGAGTCCCAGGAACGACGGGCCTCTCCGCTGGGCCTGTTTTTTGCAAAGCAGGGATACAACCCCAACGGAGAGAGCCATGATTACGACAGAACTGCGCAACCAATGGATTGCCGGCCTCAAGGACGGCAGTATCGTTCCCTATCTTGGTGCTGGCGTCCTTGCCGACGTGCGTGCCAAGCCGGACGGCCGCCCCATGCCGGCCACCAGCGACCAACTGATTCTCGCCATGAACAACGGCCAGCCCATGGCGCCCAAGCTCATGTACGAGTTCCCCCGCGCTGCCATGAATGTCGAACTCAAGAAAGGCCGCAGCACTGTCACGCGCTTTCTCGACACCACTTACGGAAAGACCGAATGGACCCGCAGCGCCCTTCACGATTGGCTTCAAGCCCTGCGCCCGGCCTACGTGGTGGACATCAATCGCGATACTCAACTACAGGACAGCTACGCCGATCAGCCCCACACGTTGATCGTCGGCTGCGCCCGTATCGGCGGCACGGCTTTCCGTTTCCAGCTCTACGCTTGGGACGGGCAGGCCTATTCGGAGATTCAACCGGATCAGGCGGCCTTGAATTTGCCTGTGCTATTCAAACCCATGGGCACGCCTCGGCCCCATTCGACCTATATCGCTTCCGACGCGGACTACGTGGATTACATCACCGAGCTGATGGGCGGCTTTGCCATTCCCGCACCGTTGAAGAAGTACCGTCAAGGGAAACAGTACCTGTTGATTGGCATGCGCTTGAACCGGGACTCGGAACGGATGGTGATGTCGGACATCATCTACGGCGCCAAGGAAGGCGCAGCCGGTTGGGTGCTGATGCCCGAGGCTAACGACAAAGAGCGCCGCTTCTGCAAGAAGCTGGGGCTGGAGATTGTGGAAGGGGATTTGACGGAGCTGATTGGGGTGACGGTGCAGGCAGCGGCTTGAGCTTTTAGCTCCGACATTCCTGCGAAAGCGCACTGCTGTCAGGGATAAATATCGCGATGCGAAACTGACATCGTCATCCCGGCGAACGCCGGGATCCAGGAAAGGCCGCAAGAACCCCGTCATTCCGGCTTTCGCCGGAATGACGGGTTTGCTAGTTTCTCTGCCGGCACATCCGCTTCGCCCCCTCCAGCAAAGGCAGCACCGCAATGCCCGCTACGACCGCGGCCATCGCGGCCAGCGGGTCAGGGGGCGCAAAGGCGAAGTTGCTGCCCAAGGCCGGTACGCCGGTCACCAAGGCAAGGGCGGCCAGGGTGGCCGCCGCCACGCTCCATCCCGTCCACGACAGGCCGCGCAAGGCAGTGCTCAAGCCGCGCATGCTGGTGCGGCTGCTCAACATCAGCATCACGTCGCCCACCACCAGGGTGATGAAGGCCAGGGCGCGGGCCGTGTTCGTCGTTGCGTCACCATGGAGCCATAGGGCGTAGGTGGCCGTGACCAGCAGGCTGATAAGCACGCCCTGAACCAAGCTCAGGCGCAGATGCTCCAGGCCCACCAGGGCCACGCCACGGGCGCGGGGTGGGCGGTGCATCAGGTCCGGCGCGGCGCGCTCGGCCTCGAACACCAGGGAGCAGGCCGGATCGATCACCAGCTCCAGGAAGGCAATGTGGATGGGGGCCAGCAGCAGTGGCATGCCGAGCAGTAGCGGCAGCACCGAGAGGCCAATGATGGGCATGTGCACCGCCAGGGTGTAGATCATGGCTTGGCGCAGGTTGGCGAAGATGCGGCGGCCCTGACGGATGGCGGCGACGATGGCGGCGAAGTCATCTTCCAGCAGCACCAGGGATGCGGCTTCCCGCGCCACGTCGGTGCCTCGGCGGCCCATGGCGATGCCGATGTGGGCGGCCTTGAGGGCGGGCGCGTCGTTCACGCCGTCGCCGGTCATGGCGACTACTTGGCCTCGGGCTTTGAAGGCTTCCACGATGCGCAGCTTTTGATGGGGGCTGATGCGGGCGCAGACGCTGGTTTCACTTAGGCGTTCGGCCAGGGCCTCCGGCGACAGCTTTTCCAACTCGGCGCCTTCCACCACCTGCCGCGCATCCAGGCCCGCTTGCTCGGCGATGGCTTGGGCGGTGCGAGGATGGTCGCCGGTAATCATCACCAGACGAATGCCTGCCTCGCGGCATTCCCGCACGGCGTCTGGCACTTCGGGCCGCAGCGGATCGGCCAGACCGGCGAGGCCGAGGAACTCGAAATCGAAGTCGTGCTGGATGGCGGGTGATTCGTCGCCATCGTGGCGTGCTTTGGCAAAGCCCAGCACGCGCAGGCCTTGCGCCGCCATGCGTGACGCTTCGTCGGCCACCTGTTGGCGTTGGGCGTCGCTCAAATGGCAGAGGTCGGCGATGGCTTCCGGTGCGCCTTTCGCGGCAGCGGTCTGGTGTCGCTGGCCGGGAAGGCTCCACAGATGCGACATAGCGAGCAACTGGGGCGATAGCTCGTACTCCCGCACCAGATCCCAATCCGGGTGCAGATGTTCGGTGTTGGCAAGGTGCTGTCCGGCGAGGCGATGGAAGGCTTGCTCCATGGGGTCGCGCGGATCGATCTCGCTGGCGAGGACGCCGAACTCCACCAACTCGTGGAAGTCTTCGGGCAGGGCTGCATCGGGGCCGAGGCCGGTCAGGTCCAGGGTTTGGCCCTTGGCGTAAAGCGTGGCAATCGCCATGCGGTTCTGGGTCAAGGTGCCGGTCTTGTCCACGCAAAGCACGCTGGTTTCGCCCAGGGTTTCGATGGCGTTGAGGTGTCGGGTCAGCACCTGCTGCCGCGCCAGACGCCGGGCGCCGAGGGCAAGGAATACGATCAGGGTGACGGGGAATTCCTGGGGCAGGATGCTCATGGCGAGCGTAATGCCGGCCAGCAGCCCTTCCAGCCAGCCGCCGCGGATCGCCACGAAAAGCAGTGTCAGTGCGGCACACAGCCCGATGCCGATGACCGCCAGCCGGCGGGTGAGGGCGCCGATCTCGGCCTGGAGCGGCGAGGCTTCCGGCGCGATGGTCGCCAGAGATTTTCCGATGCGGCCCAGCTCCGTGTGGGCGCCGATGGCATCCACCAACACCATGCCCTGACCGCTGCCGACCAGCGTGCCGGCAAAGCAGCGGTCGTCGGCGGCCTTGACCACGGGCAGGGATTCCCCCGTGAGCAGGGATTCGTCGACGGAGAGTTCGTGGGCTTCCAGCAGCTTGCCGTCGGCGGGCACCCGGTCGCCTTCCGTGAGCATCAGCAGATCGCCGCGCACCACCTCGCGGCCAGGGATGCGCTGGGGTGCGCCGTCGCGCAGCACCAGGGCGCGGGGGCTGGAGAGATCGCGCAGGGCATCCAGCGCCTGTTCCGTGCGCCGCTCTTGGAGCGTGGTGACGGCCATGATGATGACCACGAAGCCCAGCAGGAGCAGGGCGTCGTGCTTGTCGCCCATGAGGAAGTAGATGGCGCCCGCGCCGAGCATGAGCAGGAACATGGGCTCCCGGGCCAGTTCGAGCAGGATGCGCAGCAGGGGGCGGCTTTGCTGCGCGCCCATTTCGTTGGGGCCTTCGGCGGCGTGGCGGCGGGCCGCTTCGGCTTGGGAGAGCCCGTGGCTCGGGTCGTGGTTGGTGTTGGAATCCATGATGTATTTCAGGTGGCGTTTTGCGGATTATCAAGCCCCAACTGCATATGGGGACAAAACAGATGGAGCAGGTTCGGGCTTTCCATGTGCGCCATAGGCCGAATCGATGCGCCAACCAGACTGCCACGATTGGGGTTGTCATGAAGCTTCCATAGGCTGGCGGAGCAATCTCCGCTGCCTGGAAGGAGGAATCATGTTCTGGCAAAAGCGCCTCAAGGATTTCGTAGCCCGCATGACCCACTACGATCTGCCTCTGCGTCTGCGCCTGTGGAACGGCGCGCAGATCGACTTGGGCTCATCGCCTCGGGTCAGCTTCACCCTCAAATCGCCCTCGGCCCTGCGCCACCTGCTGCGGCCTTCCATGGCCAGCCTGGGGCAGGCCTACGTGGAGCAGGAGGTGGATGTGGATGGTTCCATCGACGATGTGGTGAGCATCGCCGCGCAGCTTTCCACGCACGGTTCCCATCGCCCCGACGTGCGTCGCGGCCCGCGGCTGGTGCGGCACACCAAGCGGGTGGACGCGGATGCCATCGCCTATCACTACGACGTGTCGAACGATTTCTATCGGCTGTGGCTGGACCGGGAGATGGTCTATTCCTGCGCCTACTTCCGTTCCCCGGACGATAGCCTGGAGCAGGCCCAGCAGCAGAAGCTGGACCACATTCTCACCAAGCTCGACCTGCGGCCCGGCCAGCGTCTGCTGGACATCGGCTGCGGCTGGGGCGCCCTGGTCATGCGGGCGGCGAAGAATTACGGCGTCCAGGCGGTGGGCATCACGCTTTCAAAAAACCAGTACTACCTGGCACGTCAGCGCGTGGCCGAAGCGGGCCTGGAAGGGCAGGTGGAAATCCGCATCCAGGATTACCGAGATGTGCCGGAAAAATTCAACCGCATTGTCAGCGTCGGCATGTTCGAGCACGTGGGCCTGCGCAACCTGCGCGCCTACTTCGCCAAGATTCACGACCTGCTGGAAGATGGCGGCATCTGCATGAACCACGGCGTCACCTCCACCGACGCCGACTCGGCGGAAACCCCGTTGGGCGTCGGCGATTTCATCGAGCGTTACGTCTTCCCCCATGGTGAGCTTCCCCACATCGCCTTCGCCCTGAAGGAGCTTGCGGCGGCGGGGCTGGAAATGGTGGACGTGGAAAACCTGCGCCGCCATTACGCCATGACGGCCCAGCACTGGAGCCAGCGCTTCGAGCGCAACGGGGAGCAATTGCGGGTGATGGCGGGCGAGCGGCGCTACCGCATCTGGCGGGCCTATCTGGCGGGTTGCACCTACGGGTTCTCACGCAATTGGATTGCGATTCACCAGATTCTGGCGGTGAAGGCGGGGGCGAAGAATGCCCATCCGCTGCCGTTGACGAGGGACTATATGTATGCGGCGGCTACGGCTTAGGTGTTCTGAACAGCGTCGTCCACCACCGTTCGTCCTGAGCGTCCCCCAAGGGGACTTCCTTCGGGGCGTAGGCGTAGGCGTAGCCGAAGTCGAAGGATGAATTTTGGCACACGGTACGTTCACTCATCCTTCGACTTCGGCGCTATGCGCCTACGACCAACGGAAGTCCCTGTGGGACGCTCAGGACGAACGGTGGAGCAGTGGCGAGGTCTCCAGGATAAATGCTTTGGCACTCCGCTCGTCTTGAGATATCGAAAGGCGAGTGAACGTACAGCCCGTAGGTTGGGGGGGAACGTTGGGCTACGTGATCCTCACCCCAGCCTACTTTTGCTCGATGAACGTAAAACTTCGTCATTCCGGCGAAAGCCGGAATCCAGGGGTTCTTGCGGCCCTTCCTGGATCCCGGCTTTCGCCGGGATGACGACATCACTTCGATTTAATCATCGCGATAGCTATTCCGAGCAGCAGCATGCCAGCGTGGGATTGACGAAGTTCCCAGACTGCTGTGCTCAATGTGCCATGTTCGTAGCCTTACGCCCGCAGCAAAGCCTTCGCCAAACGTTCCGACAGTTGCTCTTCAGTGAATTGCGCTTCGTTGGGCGGATACAGTTCGTCTTCGATGAAGTCGAAGCCGTGTTCCTGGGCGAGGGCGCGCAGTTCCTTGATCTTGAGGCAGGCCTTGAGGCTTTCCTTCAGGGCGGCATCGGTACGGGCTTTGGCGGCAAAGGCTTTGATGTTGGCAACAGACATTTTTATGCTCTGAGTGGTTGAGGAAGGTGGTGTGAAGAAGCGGTGGCCGCGAGCGGGAAGGGCAACCTTCGATTCGCTGCGCAAGCCACCAGTCGGCGGGCTTGCTCCAAGCAGCGTTGCCGTACTTCCGGCAACAGGGCGTCGGTCCAATCCTTGGGCAGCGGGGCGCCGTAGAGGGCGCCGGCCAGCATGCCGGCGATGGCGCCGGTGGTGTCTGCGTCGCCGCCACGGTTGACGATATCCACCAGGCATTCGCGGAAGCTGCCCGCATCCATGAAGGACTGGAGCACGGCCTGGATCGTGTGCACCACGTAGCCGCTGGGATTCTGATGGCGGCTCTTGCGGTAGGCGTAGATGGGGTGGGCGTCCACGAAAGGCTTCACGCGCCGGCGATAGAGATCGCGCAGGCCGGCGCCCAGGATGGCGTCGCGCACGGTGAGGGCGAGGAATTCGCAGGCGGCGTCGGACACTTCGTTGTGATGGGTCACATGGCCCTGCACACGGCAGGCGGCGCGCAGGGTTTCATCGTCGTCGTGCAGATGGGCCAGGGCGATGGGCAGCACGCGCATGGCGGCGCCGTTGCCTGCATCGTGCTCGGACGGTGGCGCTTCAGGGATGCCGGTCTTGCGGAACTGGAGCAGATTGCGACGCACGGTGTTGCCGATGTCCACCGGCTTGGCGCGCATCCAGGCGTCGAAGGCCTGGGCGCAGGCGAGCGCTTCCACGCGACCGTTGCACTCAAGAATGGCATCGGCCAAGGCCCAGGACATGGTGGTGTCGTCGGTGACTTGCCCGGCCTTGAGATGTAACCAGCCGCCGCCGATCAGGTGCTGGTGAATGCCGTAGCGTTCGGCGATTTCCCGCGGCGTCATGAACTCCACCGTGGCGCCCAGGGCGTCGCCGATGGCGAGGCCGAGGTAGGCGGCCTCAGCGCGGGAGAGGATGCCTGCGTTCACGGCTGCCGACGTGAGTTACGCGGGCTTTACCACCAGGGTGCCGCCCAACACTTGAGCCTGACAGGCGAGGCGGTGTTTGCTGGGCGCCAGATTGTCGGAGAGCACCTGGGCTTCCAGGGCGGAAGGCGAAGCGAGGTTTTCGTCGCCGGAGATGATCTTGGTCAGGCAGGTGCAGCACTCGCCCTCACGGCAGCCATAGGTGATGCCGGCGCCGATTTTTTCCGAGACCTCGATCAGCCGCGTGCCGGCAGGCACGGTAACGGTGACTCCGACGTCTTGGAAAGTGACTTGGGCTTTGGGCATGAGGTGCTCCTGAACGATGGAAAAGTTGGTCTCGATTAGCTGTCAGGCCCTTCGACTTCGCGCTGCGACCGAAGGAAGTCCCTGAGGGATGGGAAACACCGACCAATTCCGTTCGCACTGAGCTTGTCGAAGTGCAAGCCTTGTGGCCCAAGGGCTTCGACAGGCTCAGCCCGAACGGTGACGACATAATCCGTGCTTCCTTAGGTGGGGACTGCAGCAGCGCGGGGATCGGGGCAGCGGACCGCGGCTTCTTTGTGAGCGTGGGCGCAGGCTTCCAGGTTGCCTTCCGGCACGTGAGGGCCGAGGCCGATCCAGGCATCCACGGCCTTTGCGTCGAAGCCCACCATGCGCACGCCATTCACTTCCATGAGGGGGCGGCGAATCAGCAGCGGGTTTTCCTGGAGCAGGGCGAGGGCGTCGTCTTCGCTCAGGGCCTCGGGCACGATGCTGCCGTCCTTCACGGAGGGCGCCGCGCGATTGAACCAGGCACTGACCGGCAGGCCCTTGAGGAACAGGAGCAGCCGATCCCGCGACCAGCACACGTCGCGCAGATCGGTGGCGCGCACATCATGGCCTGCGGCTTCAAGCAGGGCCTTCTGTTTGCGATTGCCGGCGCAGCCGGACTTTTCGTAGAAGTGGATGGTGGTCATGGTCAGAGTGAAGATCCGCCCCGCGCCTGGATTTCCGCCTGGGCCTGGGCCCAGCGTTCCGGCGGAATGCCGGTGAGGGAGCCGGGGCGGTTCAGCGGTTCGCCCAGCTCATCGAGGATGGCGCCCTCAATCGGGCAGATGCTGGCGCATTGTGCAGCGGCGAAGTCGCCCACGCACTCGGTGCATTTGTCCGAGTTGATAAGGAAGTGGGGTTTGGCTTCGTAGATGGCGTCGTTAGGGCATACCGGCTGGCAGGCGTAGCAGTTGACGCAGGATTCGATGATTTCGAGTGCCATGGAGTTCTCCAGGTTTTTGCCGTCATCCCGGCGAAAGCGCCCCGCAGGAAGTGCCCTTGGGGTGCCGGGATCCAGGAAGGGCCGCAAGAATCCCTGGATTCCGGCTTTCGCCGGAATGACGCGGTTTGGTCGTGAGCGATCAAGCCAAGCACGGTCATTTCAGAGTAACGATTACTACGCCCGCTTCTTAATCTCCGCCGGCGCGTCCAGCTTTCCTGCTGCCAGCATCTCGTGCCACACGGCCATCACTGCATCCTCGATGGGTTCCATGGCGTGTTCGCCGTTGGGCTGAATGCCCGCCGCCTCCAGATTGCCCCAGGGCTCGTAGCCGATCTTGGAACAGAGCACCACTTCGCAACCGGCCAGGGTCTTGATGGTGCGATCCAAAACGGACTCCGCATCGCCGCAGGTGTCGTCGCCGGCACAGTAGGAATCCGCCTTGCGATGGCCCACGAACTTGGCGCCCTTGGCGGTGGCTTCGTAGATCATGAATTCCTTGGCGTGACCGAAGTGGATGTTGATGACCGGGCCGCGAGCGGCCACCGCCATTAGCACCGGACGGCCCACGTCGGCAGGGGCTTCAGCCGTTTCCGCGGCAACCGCTTTCTGCGCACGCTTGGCGTCCAGCTCAGCCTGAATGCCGGCGCGGACTTCGGCGCGGAATTCCATGGCCTTGCCGTAGTCGATGTTCATGGCGTCGATCTTGTCCAGGGTGAACTCGGCGCCGCGATCCTCGCCCAGCAGGCCGACTGCATCGGCGCGGCACTGGCGGCAGTGGCGCATCATGTTCATGTCGCCTTCACAGGCGTCCTGGAGTTCTTTCAACTGCTCGGGCGTGGGGCTGCGCTGACCCATGACGCCGTAGAAGGTGCCGTGCTCGGCTTCGGCAATCAGCGGCATCACGTTGTGCAGGAAGGCGCCCTTGGCCTTCACCACCTTGGACACTTCCTTCAGGTGCTGGTCATTCACGCCGGGGATCAGCACAGAATTGACCTTCACCAGAATGCCCTTGGCTTTG
>DASUJA010000007.1:0-11242 GCA_036279515.1 Rhodocyclaceae bacterium
CGCTGACCGACCAGCACATCGAAGAAATCATGCAGGTCTTCGACAGCAAGGCCGATGTGGCGCACTTTGCCAAATTGGTGAGCTTTGAAGCCATTGCCGCCAACGACTACAACCTGTCGGTCAGCAGCTATATCGAAGCCAGGGACAACCGCGAAGTGGTGGATATTGCGAAGCTCAATGCCGAGTTGAAGACCACGGTTGCCAAGATTGACCAGCTACGCAAAGAGATTGATGTGATTGTCGCGGAGATTGAAGGCGAGGAACTGGAGGCATGAGCAGCGTGAGCTTTTTGGAAAAGCTGCTTGATGGCGTTGGTGTCGAGTGGAAGGCGCTGGGCAGTCTAGGCGAGTTGGTTCGTGGCAACGGACTGCAAAAAAAAGACTTCACCGAAACAGGTGTGCCAGCGATTCACTACGGCCAAATCTATACCTATTACGGTCTATCCACGACAGAGACGAAATCTTTTGTTTCGCCCGATTTAGCCAAGCAACTAAAAAAGGTTGATAAGGGCGATGTTGTAATTACAAATACAAGCGAGAACCTTGAGGATGTTGGTAAGGCTCTGGTTTATCTCGGCGAGCGCCAAGCAGTCACAGGCGGACATGCAACCATTTTGAAGCCCGGAAAATGTCTTCTGGGAAAGTACTTTGCTTATTTCACCCAAACAGACGAATTTGCCAGTGAAAAGCGAAAGTACGCAAAAGGGACAAAGGTGATTGATGTTTCCGCTACAGATATGGCGAAAATCAAACTCCCTATTCCCTGCCCGGACAACCCCAAAAAATCGCTCGAAATCCAGGCCGAGATCGTCCGAATTCTGGACGCATTTACCGCCCTTACAGCCGAGCTTACAGCCGAGCTTACAGCCGAGCTTAACACCCGAAAAAAACAATACAACTACTATCGCGACCGGTTGTTGAGTTTTGAAGAAGGCGAAGTGGAGTGGAAGACTCTATTTGAGGCTTGTGACTATGTCGATTACAGGGGGAAAACCCCAACAAAAACCTCAAATGGAGTATTTCTGGTAACTGCTAAAAACATAAGAATGGGATATATAGATTATCAAGCCTCACAAGAATTCATTTCCAAGGATGATTATTCCTTGGTTATGAGGCGAGGTCTTCCCAAGATAGGCGATGTGCTGATAACCACGGAAGCTCCATGTGGGTTTGTGGCTCAGATTGATAGAGAGAATATCGCACTAGCCCAAAGAGTAATAAAATACAGAAGCAAATATAGCAATCTCTCAAACTCGTTCTTAAAGCATTATCTATTGGGCACTCAGTTTCAAGACAAGTTATTGCAGGCGGCTACGGGCTCAACTGTAAAAGGAATTAAGGGAAGTAAACTTCATCAATTAACCATACCTATTCCAAGCATTGCCGAGCAAGCCCGCATTGTCGCCATCCTCGATAAATTCAACGCCCTGACGAACTCTATAACCGAAGGCCTGCCCCGCGAAATCGCCTTGCGCCAGAAGCAACACGAGTATTACCGCGATATGCTGTTGAACTTTCCCAAGCCAGCAGACCCCACGCCCACCGCCGCCTAAGGAGGGAGCCATGCCCAGGCACCATCTCACGCTTCGCGACCAGACCACGGAATTCCTGCTCTATACCGCGCCCAACGGTACGGTCAAAGTCGAAGTCCTGCTCAGCAATGAGAGTATCTGGCTGACCCAGAAACGCATGGCGGAACTGTTTGGCGTGGGCGTGCCGGCTATTTCCAAGCATCTGAAAAACATTTTCGACAGCGGAGAGCTGGCAGAAGAAGTGGTTGTTTCCATTTTGGAAACAACCACTGAGCACGGCGCGGTGGCTGGCCTGACGCAAACCCAGCAGGTCAAGTATTACAACCTGGATGCGGTGATCTCGGTCGGCTACCGGGTCAATTCGGCACAGGCGACGCAATTCCGTATCTGGGCGACGGCCTTGATCAAGGAGTACATCATCAAGGGCTTTGCCATGGATGATGAGCGCCTGAAAAACGGCCGCTTCTTTGGCAAGGACTATTTCCGTGAGTTGCTAGAGCGGGTGCGCTCAATCCGCGCCAGCGAGCGGCGGATTTATCAGCAGATCACCGACATTTTTGCCGAGTGCAGCATCGATTACGACCCGAAGTCCGAAACCACGCGCCTGTTTTACGCCCATGTGCAGGACAAGTTTCATTTCGCGATTACCGGCCACACGGCGGCCGAGATCATTTCGCTGAAGGCCGACGCCAGCAAGCCCTTGATGGGCATGACCACTTACAAAAATGCACCGGATGGCCGGGTTTTGAAATCAGATTCGCTGGTGGCGAAAAACTATTTGAGCGAAGAAGAAATCAGGAAATTGGAGCGGACCGTTTCCGCCTTTTTCGACTACATCGAAGGCATCATCGAGCGGCGCAACACCATCACGATGGAAAGCTTTGCCGAAAGCGTGGACAAGTTTCTGTCCTTTAACGAATACCGGATTCTGGAAGGCTACGGATCGGTCAGCCGCAAGCAGGCCGAGTCGAAAGCCGTTGCCGAATATGAAAAGTTCAACAAGCAGCAACGTATCGAATCCGATTTCGACCGCGAAGTGAAAAAACTGCTGCAAAAGAAGGGCGCTGAAGAATGAGCGACTACAAAACCATTGCCGAATCGAACAACTTCATTGTTCTGGATAAATACGTCAAGGAATGGCAGGTCAATGAAGGCTACCAGAGCGAATACGACCTGGAGCGGGAGTTCATTCAGGATTTGCAGAATCAGGGCTACGAATATGCGCCCGATCTGAACACGCCGGAGAAGCTGCTGAGCAACGTGCGCGAAGCGTTGCAGGCGCTGAACAATGTGCAGTTTGCCGACGGCGAGTGGCTGCGTTTTGTGGAAACCTGGCTGGACAAGCCCAGCGACGGCATCGTCGAGAAAACCCGCAAGATTCACGACGACTACGTGCACGACTTTGTCTTTGACGATGGGCATATCCAGAACATCTACCTGCTGGATAAAAAGAACATTGCCCGCAACACGGTGCAGGTCATCCGGCAGTTTGAGCAAAAGGGCAGCCACGCCAACCGCTACGATGTGACTGTGTTGGTCAATGGCCTGCCGCTGGTGCAGGTGGAACTGAAAAAGCGCGGCGTGGCGATCCGTGAAGCCTTTAACCAGGTACACCGCTACAGCAAGGAGAGCTTCAACAGCGAGTATTCCCTGTTCAAGTATCTGCAACTGTTCGTGATCTCCAACGGCACAGACAGCCGTTATTTCGCCAACACCACCCAGCGCAACAAGAACAGCTTCGACTTCACCATGAACTGGGCGAAGGCGGACAACACGCTGATCAAGGACTTGAAGGACTTCACCGCCACCTTCTTCCAGAAGAAAACCCTGCTCAACGTGCTGCTGCATTACTCGGTCTTCGATGTCAGCGACACGCTGCTGGTGATGCGGCCCTACCAGATTGCAGCCACCGAACGCATCCTGTGGAAGATCAACAGCGCCTGGCAGGCAAAAAACTGGAGCAATACGGAAAGCGGCGGCTACATCTGGCATACCACCGGCTCGGGCAAGACCTTGACCAGCTTCAAGGCGGCGCGTTTGGCCACCGAGCTGGATTTCATCGACAAGGTGTTTTTCGTGGTTGACCGCAAGGATCTGGATTACCAGACCATGAAGGAATACCAGCGCTTTTCGCCGGACAGCGTCAATGGTTCGGACAGCACGGCCGGCCTCAAGCGCAATCTGGACAAGGACGACAACAAGATCATCGTCACCACCATCCAGAAGCTCAACAACCTGATGAAGAGTGAAGGCGACCTGCCCATCTACGGCAAGCAGGTGGTGTTCATTTTTGATGAGTGCCACCGCAGTCAGTTTGGTGAAGCGCAGAAGAACCTGAAGAAGCGGTTCAAGAAGTTCTATCAGTTTGGCTTTACCGGCACGCCGATCTTTGCAGGAAAGAATGCTCTGGGTGCGGAAGACACGGCAAGTGTGTTTGGTCGAGAGTTACATTCCTATGTAATCACCGACGCCATCCGTGACGAAAAGGTATTGAAGTTCAAGGTGGACTACAACGATGTGCGTCCCCAGTTCAAGGCCGTTGAAAGCGAGCAGGACGAGAAAAAACTCAGTGCAGCGGAAAACCGGCAGGCCTTGCTGCACCCCGACCGTATCCGCGAGATTACCCAGTACATCCTGAATAATTTCCGGCAAAAAACCCATCGCCTGCAAGGGGGAGGCAAAGGCTTCAACGCCATGTTCGCAGTAAGCAGCGTGGATGCCGCCAAGCTGTACTACGAGTCCTTCAAGGATCTGCAAAAGAAGAGCGACAAGCCGCTGAAAGTGGCCACCATCTTTTCGTTTGCCGCCAACGAGGAACAGGATGCGGTGGGCGACATTCAAGATGAGAGTTTTGAAGTTTCAGCCTTGAGCAGCAGCGCCAAGGAGTTTCTGAGTGCCGCCGTCGCCGATTACAACGCGCTGTTCAAGACCAATTTCAGCGTCGACAGCAACGGTTTCCAGAACTATTACCGCGATCTGGCCAAGCAGGTGAAAGCCAAGGAAATCGACCTGTTGATCGTGGTCGGCATGTTTCTGACCGGCTTCGATGCGCCGACACTGAATACTTTGTTCGTCGACAAGAACCTGCGCTACCACGGTCTGATGCAGGCCTACTCGCGCACCAACCGCATTTTTGACGCCACCAAGACCTTCGGGAACATCGTCACTTTCCGCGATCTGGAGCAGGCGACCATCGATGCCATCACCTTGTTCGGCGACAAGAACACCAGGAACGTGGTGCTGGAGAAGAGCTACAAGGAATACATGGAAGGCTTCACCGATGTGCTGACCGGCGAAGCGCGGCGCGGCTTTGTGAACGTGGTGCGCGAGTTGGAGCAGCGATTTCCCGACCCAGCTGCCATTGAAAAGGAGTCCGATAAAAAGGCCTTTGTGAAGCTGTTCGGCGAGTATCTGCGCGTTGAAAATGTGCTGCAAAACTTCGATGAATTTGCCAGCCTGAAGGCTTTGCAAGGCGTGGACATGAACGACCCGGCGGCCGTCGAGGCATTCAAGGCCCAGCGCTATTTGAGCGATGAAGACTTGGCTGCGCTTCAGGCGATCAAGATACCGGCTGAACGGAAAATCCAGGATTACCGTTCAACCTATAACGATGTTCGCGACTGGTTGCGCCGGGAGAAATCATCGGCCGAGAAGGAAAAATCCACCATCGACTGGGATGACGTGGTCTTCGAGGTCGACCTGCTGAAGTCGCAGGAAATCAACCTGGATTACATCCTGGAACTGATCTTTGAGCACAACAAAAAGGTCAAGGACAAAGCCGCGTTGGTCGAAGACGTGCGCCGGGTGATTCGCGCCAGCCTGGGCAACCGCGCCAAGGAAGGCCTGTTGGTCGATTTCATCAACCAGACCGATCTGGACCAGATAGGCGACAAGGCCAGTGTGATCGACGCCTTCTTCACCTTTGCCCAGGCGGAGCAACAGCGAGAGGCGCAAGAGTTGATCAGCGCCGAGAACCTGAATGCCGAGGCGGCCCGGCGCTACATCACCACCTCTTTGAAACGGGAATTCGCCAGCGACAATGGCACCGAGCTCAATGCCATACTGCCCAAGATGAGCCCGCTTAATCCGCAATACCTGACGAAGAAGCAGAGCGTGTTCCAGAAAATCGCTGCTTTTGTCGAGAAATTTAAAGGCGTAGGCGGACAGGTTTAATCAGATTACGGCAGAACAGGACTAAGGCGCGTTTCATAGGGGCTCGCCGGCAAGCCGGCCAACAGAAACAGTAGATAGGTGCCGACTCTCGCGCCTCCCCCTCCTGTGAGGCGGTAGGCACCATATACAAGTTAATACGTCACTCCACCTCAGGATGCTCCTTGAGGAACTGTTCGCGCTGGGTCTTCTTGACGATAGCGCCGGAAATGTACGCATAGCCCTGCTTCTGCCACTTGGCGATTTCCGTCATGGCGGCGGGGACTACGGTAACCAAGTCGTAAAAGTCGCCCGACTTGTAGCCTCGTGAGTTGGCGGCGTTGCGACAGACGCGGAATATCATCCCCTGATCCGTTAGCGACTTGAGGCGGTCGTAGATGTCTGGGTAGGCGGCTCGATTGAGGCGAGACAGCATGTGAAGTTCGTTGCCGTGGGCGACTACCACGATGTGGGAATTCTTCAGGTCGCCGAATTCTTTGAGACCGGCGAGGTGGTTGTTGATGTAGCCGAGGGCTTGGTATAGGTCTTCGGGGCGTTCCAGGTTGAATTGGTAGACGGCCTTCTGGGCGCCGAGGGGGCTGCCGTCAAACTTGGAGGCGTCGTCCGGGCCTGCCCAGGCGAATTGGGCGATCAGCAACAGGCCTGCGAGCAGTAGTTTTTTCATGATGTTTTCTTTCTCTGTTTGGGGAATGAAATCTCAAAGCAAAAGGGCCGACATGCATCGGCCCCTTTCACGCTTTGCTCCGCCGTTCGCACTGAGCGCCCCACGGGAACTTCCTCTGATCGCAGCCACAGCCGAAGTCAAAGGATGAGTGGACGGATCGTGTGCCGAAACTCATCCTTCGACTTCACGCCTTCGGCGCTACGCTCAGGACGAACGGTGGTGGAGATTGGTGCCGGCCAATAGTGCGAGTCACTGCGAACAACGGCGATTTACTTCGGAGGGAAGTACATCTTCGCCTTGCTCAGCTTGTAGCTCCAGGGCAGGCCGGCGTTCTTCCAACCGTTCACGGCCCGCTGACCGGCCTTGGGGCCTTCCTTCGCCATATCGCCTTCGAAGCCTTCGACCACGGTGTAGACCTGGGTGTAACCATCCATCTTCAGCAGATCGGCGGCCTTGGCGCTGCGGTCGCCGGAGCGGCACATGAGGATGACAGGCGAGGTTTTGCGCAGGCCCTTTTCCTCCAGACGCCGTGCCACTTCGCGGTTGAATTCGGGGTTGGGTTCCAGCACGTAGGCGTTGCGGTTGTCGTCCCAGTCTTGCATCACCTCTTGCAGTTCCACGTAGGGTACGAGCGCATCTACGGGCGTTGCCATGCCGACGTACATAGCTTCGGCGCGGGTGCGGATATCGAGGAAGAGCACCTTGTCGCCCATGGTTTTCTTCATGTCCAGGGCTTGCTGGGGCGTCAGGTAGAGGGCGAACTTGGTCTGCTTGACGGCGGGGAGCTTGGCCCAATCGGCGTTGCCAGGCGCCCATTCCTGAGCGTGGGCAAGGGTGGCGATGAGGGCGAAGAGCAGGACTAGGGTGCGTTTCATGGGGGGCTCCTTATGGGAATGCGGAAGATCGGAAGGGGAGTGTCTGTGTCTGCGTCCGGTAGGGGTGCAGGAATCCGGGGGGGCCCTTGTGGGGAGTCCGCTGGATTCCCGCCTTCGCGGGAATGACGGAATTTTTACGAGTGGTGCCAGCCCAGGAACGACGCGGGTTTTCGGCCGTTGTCATCCAAGGAATGACGGGGGTTTTCAGCCCTTGCATTCCCAGGATTGACGCGGTTCTACAGTCGGTCTGGTCCCCGCACGACGGGGGCGGATTAGGCAATGCCCGGATTCCCTTCGACGCCTTTTAGCTTCGGCAGGTTCAGGCGGACGGGCTTGACCGTCTTCACTTCGCGCAAATACCGAGCAACCAAATCCCAGATGGGTTCGCCGCCGGCATTGCGGGCGTCTTCACTCACGGGTGCCCAGCCGGCGACCTTGTAGGTTTTGCTGGCGTCGATGGGTTTGCCGCCCAGCATCATGTCCTGGATTCGGTTACCCATCTTGGCCGTCGGATCGCAGGTGTATTGCAGGCCGCCCACGCGCACCATGTCGCCGCCTTGCTGGTAGTAGGGATCGGGGTTGAAGAGGTTGTCGCACACGTCTTCCAGCACGGTCTTGATCTGGGCGCCGCTCATGTTGGTGACGGTGGTGTACGGATAGGTGATGGCGGTCTGGTCCAGCAGGTTTTCCATGGTGATGGCCTGTCCGGGCAGCAGCGAGGTGCCCCAGCGGAAGCCGGGGGAGAAGGCCATTTCGGCGTCCTTCATTTTCATCAGCGCATCGAGGATCACTTGGTCGAAGCTGCCGTTGAAGTTGCCGCGCCGGTAGAGCAGGCCCTCGGTGACGGCGAGCTTTTCGCCGAGCTTGGACTCGAAAGGCGCCCTCACCTTTTTGATGAGCTGGTCCATGGCCGGATCGGCGGGGATCAGATTGGCGAACACAGGCAGCAGCTTGTAGCGGAAGTCGGTGACTTTGCCGCCCTTCACCTCGAAGTCGATCACGCCGAGGAACTTGCCGTTGGAGCCGGCGTTAGTCACCAGGGTTTGGCCGCCGGCGTTCTTGATGACCAGGGGCGCGGGCACGCCGTCGTGGGTGTGGCCGCCGAGGATGGCGTCGATGCCACGCACGCGGGAGGCCATTTTGATGTCCACGTCCATGCCGTTGTGGGAGAGCACCACTACCACCTGGGCGCCCTTGCCGCGCGCTTCGTCCACCACCTTTTGCAGGTTGTCGTCCTGGATGCCGAAGTTCCAGTCCGGCGTGAAGTAACGCGGGTTGGCGATGGGCGTGTAGGGGAAGGCTTGGCCCACGATGGCAACGGGAATGCCGTTGATCTTGCGGATCACATAGGGCTTGAACACGGGATCGCCGAAGTCGGCGGTCTTCACGTTCTGGGCCACGATGTCCAGGTGGCCCTTGAAATCCTTCTCTTCGATTTCCTTCACCCGGTCCGCGCCGTAGGTGGATTCCCAATGGAGCGTCATGGCGTCCACGCCCAGCAGCTTGCAGGCGTCCACCATGTCTTGGGCGTTGGTCCAAAGCGACGTGCCGGAACCTTGCCAAGTGTCGCCGCCGTCCAGCAGCAGCGCGCCGGGGCGGCTGGCCTTGAGGCGTTTGACCAGAGTGGTCAGATGGGCGAAGCCGCCCACCTTGCCGTAGATCTTCGCGGCCTTTTCAAAATCCAGGTAGCTGAAGGCGTGGCTTTCGCGGCTGCCGGGCCGCATGCCGAAGTGCTTGAGCAGCGACTCGCCCACCAGATGGGGCGGACGGCCTAGCTGACCGCCGAGCCCCAGATTCACATTGGGCTCGCGGAAGTAGATGGGCAGCAGCTGCGCGTGGCAGTCCGTCATGTGCAGCAGGCTCACCGAGCCGAAGCGCGGCAAGTCGTAGAAGCTGGCGGCGGCCTTTTCGGCCTGGGCGGCGTCAGACTGCAAGGCCAAGCCTCCGGCGCTGGCCGCAGCCAGCACCTGGAGGAATTCGCGGCGGTTCATGCTCATGGATTCAATCCTTGTTGACCGGGGAATTGGGATCGACCAGATAGGCGACCAGATGGGTGATCTGCTCCGGCGTCAGCCACGCGTGATAGCCGAAGCGCGGCATGTTGGTGCACGCGGTGAAGGCGTTGGAGTTGTAGATCTTGTCGTAGACGTACTTGACGGTCGCCTCGTCTACCACGCCGTTCTGGCCCCGAGTTTTGGCAAAGCGTTGCAGGCTGGGGCCGATGGTGCCGTAGGCCACTTCCGCCTTCGCCAACTGGTGGCAGGCGTAGCAGTTGCCGCCGCGTAGTCGTCCATAGGGGTCGGGCTGAATGAAGCCGATATGGCCGCCGGTGCCTACGGCTGCCAGCTTCTCCCCTTCCTTCCAGTCGCCCACCAGCTTGCCGTCCACCGGATAACGGATGGTGGCTTTTTGCTCGAGCTCGATCTTCTGGCGAACCTTGGGCGGCGGGTTGTCCTTGTACTGGCTGCACAGCTTCATGGTTTTGTCCTGCTCCAGCCGCCGCATCCAGTAGGAAGGATTTTCGGGACGGAAGGACTTGAGAAATACGGCTTCGGCATCCTTCGCCTGCTTGTCTGTGGCGCCAGCAAAAGCGGTGGCGGAGACGGCGCATACGCAGAGGAAGGCGGCCTTGATGAATTGTTGGGTTTTCATGTCCTCATCCTCCTTAGCGCTTGATGCCCGGGGTTGCCATCACGGTGCCCGTAGCCTTGTTTTGCAAATACACCTCCAAGGCGATCACCGCTTCGGAGAGGTACTTGGGCTCAGGCCAGCGGGACTGGCGCACGCAGTCGATGAGGCGACGCTGCATGGTCCACACGGCGCCTTGGGAGACGCGGTAGGACGGCCAGGATTCCATGGCCGTGCCGGCGCCTTCCTTGGTGGTGAGGTTGCCCAGCTCTTGCAGGCGGATGCGTTTGTTGTCGTTGGCATGGCAGATGGCGCAGGAAAAATCCTGCGGTCCGGCGCGGCGATAGAACACATGCTCGCCGATTCGGCGCATGCGTTCTTCCTCGGGATGCTTGGCCGGCACGTGGATGGGCTTGCCGTTGGAAGCCGTGCCGATGTAGGTGACAAGGGCTTCGATGTCCGACTCTTGGCCTGGCTTGGAATACCAGTTCTTGGTCACGTCTTCGTACTTGAAGCCTTGCAGGGTCACCATGCAATGGACGAGCCGCGATTCCGCGTCCATCACCTTGCCGGTGTCCTTGAAGTAGCGCGGCAGCTGGGCGTAGGCGCCTTCGATGACGCCGGCACCGAGGCCCAGATCACAGGCTTCGAGGGAAGCGTTCTTGGGGCCGCGCTTGGTCTTCCATAAGTCTTCGCCGCGGGCTTCCTGCAATTCGGCAGGGTTGCCGTCGGCGAGCATTTCACGGTACTTCTCGACGCCGCTGTCTTCGGCGTGAGCGGGGATGGCGGTTGCCAATGCGCAGGCCGCAACGGCCCAGGCGATGGCGCTCTTTCTGTGGGTGCTCATGGTCTCTCCTCCATGGGGTTTGAAAGGGCCGCCTGCTCTCTTGGCAGGTCTTTGGCCCTGTACCGGCGCCCTTCGACTTCGCGCTTACGCGCTACGCTCAGGGCGAACGGGGTCCTTCAACGATCTGTCAGCTAATTGCACCTTCGTCGCTGCGCGTATCGCCCTTGCTATCCGTCCAGCTCACCACGACCTTTTCGCCCTTATCGCCGCCCTTGAACTTGAAGGCGAGGTAGGGATTCTTGGAAACAGCCGGGCCGAACTCGGCCTTGAGCACGACTTTGCCCTTGTAGGTAGCGGTCACGTCGGTGATGTACCAAGCGGGCACGGTGGCGCCGGCGGAATCCTTGCGCTGGCCGGTTTCCATTTCGTGATTCATCAGCACTTTCACTTCGGTCACGCCGTCCTTGCTGGCGGCGCGGATCTTCATCGGGTTACCCATGGTTTTCTCCTTCTGTAATCAGCCGCCGCAGCCGCCGAGAGTGACTTTGACTTCCTTCATGGTCATGAAGAACTTGCCATCGGCCTTG
>DASUJA010000008.1:0-4225 GCA_036279515.1 Rhodocyclaceae bacterium
GCGGCCTACACCCCGCTCAACCGTTCGCCCTGAGGTATCGAAGGGCGAGTTACGGCACGGTGGCCCATTCATGGTTCGATACCTCACCACGAACGGGAAGACGAGCCATGCCATTTTTGCGAAAAGTCCTCCGTGCGACATTTATCCCGGACAGCAATGCGCGAAAGCGGGAATGACGATTTTTTTACGGCAGGGACTTTCGTAGGAACGCCGGCGGCTTTCGACCAGCGTCCGAGCGGGAATGTCGGAATTTTTACGAGTGATGCCAGCCCAGGAACGACGCCGGTTTTCGGCCGTTGTCGTCCCAGGAATGACGCGGCTCTACAGTCGGTCTGCTCACAGGGCGGTGGGGGTGGATTAGGCAATACCCGGATTCCCTTCGACGCCCTTGAGCTTCGGCAGGTTCAGGCGGACAGGCTTGACCGTCTTCACTTCGCGCAAATACCGCGCGACCAAATCCCAGATCGGCTCGCCCCCGGCGTTGCGGGCGTCTTCGCTCACGGGTGCCCAACCGGCCACCTTGTAGGTCTTGCCGGCGTCGACGGGCTTGCCGCCGAGCATCATGTCCTGGATGCGGCTGCCCATCTTGGCTGTCGGATCGCAGGTGTATTGCAGGCCGCCCACGCGCACCATGTCGCCGCCCTGCTGGTAGTAGGGATCGGGGTTGAACAGGTTGTCGCAGACGTCTTCCAGCACGGTCTTGATCTGGGCGCCGGTCATGTTGGTGAGCGTGGTGTACGGATAGGTGATGGCGGTCTGGTCCAGCAGGTTTTCCATGGTGATGGCTTGGCCGGGCAGCAACGAGGTGCCCCAGCGGAAGCCGGGGGAGAAGGCGATTTCGGCGTCCTTCATTTTCATCAGCGCGTCGAGGATCACTTGGTCGAAGCTGCCGTTGAAGTTGCCGCGGCGATAGAGCAGACCTTCGGTGACGGCGAGCTTTTCACCGAGCTTGGATTCAAATGGCGCCCTCACCTTCTTGATGAGTTGGTCCATGGCCGGATCGGCGGGGATCAGGTTGGCGAACACGGGCAGCAGCTTGTAGCGGAAGTCGCTGACCTTGCCGCCCTTCACCTCGAAGTCAATCACGCCGAGGAACTTGCCGTTGGAGCCGGCATTGGTCACCAGAGTCTGGCCGCCGGCGTTCTTCACCACCAGGGGCGCAGGCACGCCGTCGTGGGTGTGGCCGCCGAGGATGGCGTCGACACCACGCACGCGGGAGGCCATTTTGATGTCCACGTCCATGCCGTTGTGGGAGAGCACCACCACCACCTGGGCGCCCTTGCCGCGCGCCTCGTCCACCACCTTTTGCAGGTTGTCGTCCTGGATGCCGAAGTTCCAATCCGGCGTGAAGTAACGCGGGTTGGCGATGGGCGTATAGGGGAAGGCTTGGCCCACGATGGCGACCGGAATGCCGTTGATGTTGCGGATCACATAGGGCTTGAACACGGGATCGCCGAAGTCGGCGGTCTTCACGTTCTGGGCCACGATGTCCAGGTGACCCTTGAAATCCTTCTCTTCGATTTCCTTCACCCGGTCAGCGCCGTAGGTGGATTCCCAATGCAGGGTCATGGCGTCCACGCCCAGCAGCTTGCAGGCATCCACCATGTCTTGAGCGTTGGTCCACAGGGAGGTGCCGGAGCCTTGCCAGGTATCGCCGCCATCCAGCAGCAGCGCGCCGGGGCGGCTGGCCTTGAGGCGTTTGACCAGAGTGGTCAGATGAGCGAAGCCGCCCACCTTGCCGTAGATCTTCGCGGCATTCTCGAAATCCAGATAGCTGAAGGCATAGCTCTCGCGGGTACCGGGCCGCATGCCGAAGTGCTTAAGCAGCGCCTCGCCCACCAAATGAGGCGGACGGCCCAACTGAGCCCCCAATCCCAGATTCACGTTGGGTTCGCGGAAGTAGATGGGCAGCAGCTGCGCGTGGCAGTCGGTCATGTGCAGCAGGCTCACCGAGCCGAAGCGCGGCAAGTCGTAGAAGTTGGCGGCGGCCTTTTCGGCCTGGGCGGCGTCAGACTGCAAGGCCAAGCCTCCGGCGCTGGCAGCAGCCAGCACCTGAAGGAACTCACGGCGATTCATGCTCATGGATTCAATCCTTGTTGACCGGGGAATTGGGATCGACCAGATAGGCGACCAGATGGGTGATCTGTTCCGGCGTCAGCCACGCGTGATAGCCGAAGCGCGGCATGTTGGTGCATGCGGTGAAAGCGTTGGAGTTGTAGATCTTGTCGTAGACGTACTTGATGGTTGCATCGTCCACCACGCCGTTCTGACCGCGCGTTTTGGCAAAGCGTTGCAGGCTGGGGCCGATGGTGCCGTAGGCCACTTCCGCCTTCGCCAACTGGTGGCAGGCGTAGCAGTTGCCGCCGCGCAGGCGTCCATAAGGGTCGGGCTGGATGAAGCCGATATGGCCGCCGGTGCCTACGGCTGCCAGCTTCTCCCCTTCCTTCCAGTCGCCCACCAGCTTGCCGTCCACCGGATAACGGATGGTGGCTTTTTGCTCGAGCTCGATTTTCTGGCGAACCTTGGGCGGCGGGTTGTCCTTGTACTGGCTGCACAGCTTCATGGCCTTGTCCTGCTCCAGGCGACGCATCCAGTAGGAAGGATTGTCGGGGCGGAAGGACTTGAGAAATACGGCTTCGGCATCCTTGGCTTGCTTGTCAGTAGTGCCGACATTCGCAGCAAAAGCAGATGCGGAAGCGGAAGCGGCGCAGAGGAAGAAGGCAGCAAGCTTGATGAATTGTTGGGTTTTCATGTCGTCATCCTCCTTAGCGCTTGATGCCCGGGGTTTGCATCACGGTGCCCGTGGCCTTGTTTTGCAGATACACCTCCAGCGCGATCACCGCCTCGGAGAGGTACTTGGGCTCGGGCCAGCGGGACTGGCGCACGCAGTCGATGAGTCGCCGCTGCATGGTCCACACAGCCCCTTGCGACACGCGATAGGAAGGCCAGGACTTCATGGCCGTACCGGCGCCCTCCTTCGTGGTCAGGTTGCCCAACTCTTGCAGGCGAATGCGTTTCTTGTCGTTGGCATGGCAGATGGCGCAGGAAAAATCCTGCGGTCCGGCGCGGCGATAGAACACGTACTCGCCGATCTGCCGCATGCGGGCTTCCTCGGGGTGCTTGGCCGGCACATGGATGGGTTTGCCGTTGGAGGCCGTGCCGACATAGGTGACCAGGGCCTCGATGTCGGACTCCCGGCCCGGCTTGGAATACCAGTTCTTGGTCACGTCGTCGTAGTTGAAGCCTTGCAACGTGACCATGCAATGGACGAGCCGCGATTCGGCATCCATCACCTTACCGGTGTCCTTGAAGTAACGCGGCAACTGGGCGTAGGCGCCTTCGATCACGCCGGGGCCGAGGCCTAGATCGCAGGCTTCGAGGGAGGCGTTCTTGGGGCCGCGCTTGGTCTTCCACAAATCTTCGCCGCGGGCTTCTTGCAATTCGGCAGGGTTGCCGTCTGCGAGCATTTCACGGTACTTCTCAACGCCGCTGTCTTCGGCGTGAGCGGGGATGGCGGTTGCCAATGCGCAGGCCGCGACGGCCCAGGCGATGGCGCTCTTCCTGTGGGTGTTCATGGTCTCTCCTCCATGGGGTTTGAAGGGGCCGCCTGCTCTCATGGCAAGTCTTTGGCCCCTGGTATTGCTAAGGGCTTGCATCAGAAAATGCACCGTTCGCCCTGAGCGTAGTGCGCAGCACGAAGTCGAAGGGCTTGGTTGGCCTACCCGGCTCCCGTATTTCGACTTCGTGGCGCTTCGCGCCACTACGACCAGCGGAAGTCCCTGTGGGACGCTCAATACGAACGGTTGTGCTGACTTATGCCCTCGCTCAGCTAATCGCGCCTTCATCACTCCGCGTATCGCCCTTGCTATCCGTCCAGCTCACCACAACCTTTTCGCCCTTGTCGCCGCCCTTGAACTTGAAGGCAAGGTAGGGGTTCTTGGAAACAGCCGGGCCGAACTCGGCCTTGAGCACGACTTTGCCCTTGTAGGTGGCGGTCACGTCGGTGATGTACCAAGCGGGCACGGTTGCGCCGGAGGAATCCTTGCGCTGGCCGGTTTCCATTTCGTGGTTCATCAGCACTTTTACTTCGGTCACGCCGTCCTTGCTGGCGGCGCGGATCTTCATCGGGTTACCCATGGTTTTCTCCTTCTGTAATCAGCCGCCGCAGCCGCCGAGAGTGACTTTGACTTCCTTCATGGTCATGAAGAACTTGCCATCGGCCTTG
>DASUJA010000009.1:0-4555 GCA_036279515.1 Rhodocyclaceae bacterium
CCTCACTCGCCATCAAATCGCCGCCTGGACTATCACGGCGCTGCTGCTGTTCCTCACCCTCACGCTCCATTTGCTGCCGGCGCTGCTCGCCGGATTGCTGGTGTATGAGCTTGTGCGCCTGATGGCCGGACGCCTTTCCGGGGGACGGGCACGGCTGGTGGCGGTGGTCATCATCGCGGCCCTGGTGATCCTTTTCATCAGCTTGGCAAGCGTGGGGCTGGTGGCCTACTTCCGCTCCGACGGCGGCAGCCTTCAGGCGCTCCTTCAGAAGATGGCGGAAATCATCGACAACTCCCGCCACACGCTGCCCGCCTTCATCGTGGCCCATCTACCAGCGGATGCGGAAGCGATTCGACTCGCGGCGGTGCAATGGCTGCAAACCCATGCCGGCGAAGTGCAGGTGGTCGGCGCCGAAGCCGGTCGTGGCGCTGCTCACGGCCTGATCGGCATGATCATCGGCGCCATGCTGGCCCTGCATGAAGTGTCGGATCGGGAACCGCGCAAGCCCTTTGCCGCCGCCCTGGAAGAGCGGGCCATGCGACTGGCGGATGCCTTCCGCCGCATCGTTTTTGCCCAGGTGCGCATCGCCGGCATCAATGCGGTTTTCACGGCGCTGTATCTGATGGTGGCCCTGCCCCTGCTGGGCGTGCATCTACCGCTGACCAAAAGCATGATCGTCTTCACCTTCATCGCTGGGCTGCTGCCCGTGGTGGGCAATCTAGTTTCCAACACGGTGATCGTGGTGGTGAGCTTGGCCCACTCCCCTAGCGTGGCACTGGCGTCGCTGGTGTTTTTGATCGTGATCCACAAACTTGAATACTTTCTCAACGCGAAAATCGTGGGCAACCGCATCAACGCCCGCGCGTGGGAATTGCTGCTGGCGATGCTGCTGATGGAAGCCGCCTTCGGCCTGCCCGGCGTGGTGGCCGCGCCGGTGTACTACGCCTATCTCAAAGACGAACTGCGCGCGCGAGGGCTGGTATGAGCAAGGCCAGCAAGAAAATCACCGCCTGCCCTTGCGGCAGCGGCCAAGCCTATTCCGCCTGCTGCGAGCCCCTGCACCAAGGCATGCCCGCCGCCGATGCCCGCGCGTTGATGCGTTCCCGCTACGCAGCCTACGTACTGGGCTTGGCGGACTACCTGCGCGCGACTTGGCACGCCACCACGCTCCCCGAGGACTTGGAGAAAGACCTGAACGAACCTCCGCTTCCCCAGTGGATCGGTTTGGACATCAAGGCCTTTCGTGCGGATGGCGACGCGGCCCAAGTGGAATTCGTGGCCCGATTCAAGGTCAATGGCCGCGCTCACCGCTTGCATGAGATCAGCGACTTCGTCCACGAAGACGGCCGCTGGCTCTACGTTTCCGGCACCTTCCCCGACGACGCCTAATGCTGCCCATCCTCTATCAGGATGAGCATCTGGTCGCCATCCACAAGCCTTCCGGCTTGCTGGTGCACCGGACCAATCTGGCGCGGCAAGACGAACGTTTCGCCGTGCAGATGCTGCGGGATCAGATCGGCCAGCGGGTTTATCCCGCGCACCGATTGGATCGCGGTACCTCGGGCGTGTTGCTGTTTGGGCTTTCCTCGGAGATGGCACAGGCCTTGGGGCAGGCATTCACCGAGCGGCGCGTGGATAAACGCTACCTAGCCGTGGTGCGCGGGCATACGCCGGAGTCGGGAGAAATCGACCATCCGCTGGCGCGCATCCGCGATGCCTACGAGGATGGCAGTGACGGCGGTGAGGCTCAGGAGGCAGTCACGCGCTATCGCCGCTTGGCGACCTGCGAGTTGCCCTATCAAGTGGACCTCTATCCCACCAGCCGCTACGCTCTGTTGGAGCTGGACCCGCTTACAGGGCGGCGGCATCAGTTGCGACGGCATTTGAAGCACATCAGCCATCCGATCATCGGCGATGCCACTTACGGCAAGGGGCGGCACAATCGGCTGTTTCAGGAGTTGTTTGGAAGCGGGCGGTTGTTGTTGGCGTGTGTGGAGATGGCGTTTGAGCATCCCGTGAGGGGGGAGCGGGTGGTGTTGAAGGCGGAGGTCGAGGGGGAGTTTTTGCGGGTGGTGGAGGCATTGGGGTGGCAGGTGGGCGAGGCTTGCAGGACGTAGCCCCCTCCTCCCCCGTTCGTCCTGAGCGTCCCACAGGGACTTGCTTCGCGGCGTAGCGCCATCGGCGCGCAGTCGAAGGACAACCACGAAGCGACTTGTCTTTTCTAAACTCCGCTCGTGCTGAGGTATCGAAGCATGACCGCACATATCAAACTGTGCCCGCATAACAAAGTCCGCGCCGGGTGTTCGCCCCGGCGGGCGAGGGCAAAGCCCTCGCCCATGGCCCACGGTAGCACCCCCTCCTGTCCTCCCCCGCCGAGCGGGGGAGGTAACTAGTCACCTCCGCCCTCGGGGCGGAGGAAGGGAGGTGGGCACATTCTTTCAGCTTGCTGCGGCGAGCAGCCCCGGCCACCTCGGCCCTGCGGGCTACCCGCTGCTGCGAAGCAGGAAATGGCCGGTCCCGCAAACTCGCGGCTGCGCCGCTCAGACACGCGGTCCCGGACGGCCCCATTTCCCGCATCACATCAGCGGCTCGGCGGAACGGGAGGGTCGCTCCGTAGCAAGAGCTCCCATATGTTACGAAGAGAAGTCGTCCCTCGGTCCCCGTCACACCGGCGGAAGCCGGTGTCCAGTTCGGACGCTCCCTGGATTCCGGCTTTCGCCGGAATGACGGTCGTCGTTTTGCGAGCTTTTCAAATCCCATCAGAGCCGCCGAGTGAGGAAGTCTCGACGGGAGAAGTCCGGGGGCGCGTGTCTGAGCCGCAGGCGAGTTTGCGCGAACCTGTCCTGAGCCAGTCGAAGGAGCCCGGCGAGGCTTTCGCAGCGAGGGAAGCCCGAAGGGCCGGTGAAGCTGGGGCTGCTTCTTTGCCTACTTTCTTGCAGAAGCAAGAAAGTAGGTTGCCCGCCGGGGCGAACTCCCGGCGCGGACTTCGTTATGCGGGCGCTGTTTGAATAGTGCGTTCATGCTTCGATACCTCAGCACGAACGGGGAGAAAAAGAACGTCGCTTCGTGGCTGTCCTTCGACTCTGGCGCTTCGCGCCGACGCCGCGAAGCAAGTCCCCGTGGGACGCCCAGGACGAACGGTGGAAGGTAATGAAGGAAGCCGGCGCGTTACCGCACCTGCAACACAATCTTCCCAATGTGACTACTACTCTCCATCACCTCATGCGCCTTCGCCGCTTCCGCCAACGGAAACACCGCATGAATCCGGCTCTTCACTCGCCCATCCGCCACCGCCGGCCAGACGTGGGCTAGCAGGGCATCGCGAATCGCCGTTTTCTCTGCCACTGAACGAGGCCGCAGGGTAGAGCCGGTGATCGTCAGCCTCTTCACCATCACGGGCATCAGGTCGAACTCTCCCTTGCTGCCTTCAAGGAAGGCGATGAAACAAAGCCGCCCATCCTTGCGCAGGACGCTCAGGTTCTTCTGCACATAGGAGCCACCCACCATGTCGAGCACCACGTCGACGCCCTTTTCCTGGGTGATTTCCTTGATGCGTTCCCGGAAGTCTTCCTGGCGATAGTTGATGACGTGATCGGCGCCGAAGGCCCGGCAGGCTTCGGCTTTTTCGGCGTTGCCGACGGTGGTGAAGACTTCGCAGCCAGTGAGCTTGCCTAGCTGAATGGCGGCGAGTCCAATGCCGCCGGAGCCGCCGTGGACCAGCAGGCGCTCGCCTGCGGAGAGGCGGCACATGTCACGCAGATTGGCCCAGACGGTGAACCAGTTCTCGGGCAATGCGGCGGCGTGCGCCAGGTCCAGACCTTCAGGAACAGGCAAGGCATGGCCGGCGGAGACGACGCAGTATTCGGCATAGCCGCCGCCAGGAGCGAGGGCGGTAACGAGATCGCCTACCTGCCACTCGGTGACGCCGGGGCCGAGGGCGGCTACGCGGCCTGCCACTTCCAGACCCAACACAGGCGAGGCGCCGGGGGGCGGAGGATATTTACCCGCCCGTTGCAGAACGTCGGGACGATTGATCCCTGCGTAATGAACTTCGATGAGGATTTCACCGGCGCCCGGCGTGGGCACCGGGCCTTCGGCCAGTTGCATGCTGGCGGGGGCGCCGCCAGCGCCGTGATCGATGTAGCGCATGGAGCGCTCCTTACAACTTGAAACCGCTAAGGCTACTCGACGAAGCTTACTGGGGACGCGGTGCCCGCTCTACGCCGGATAGGGGGGCGCCGGCGTTCATGCCTTTGCGCTTGAACCAGCCCAGGTTCATTTCCAGGGCGTAGCGGGCAGGCTTGGCGGCACAGTGATTGTTCTCGGTACGAGGCTGCATGTCTTCGACGTTGATGATGTGACCTTGTTCATCAAGGAAGGCCACGGACAGGGGCAGCAGGGTGTTACGCATCCACATGCAGTGGCGCTGGGCATCGGGGAAGACGAAGAGCATGCCGTGGTTGTCGGCCATGGTCTGGCGGAACATGAGGCCTTGCATGCGCAGGTCTTGCGTGGCGGCCACTTCGGCTTCGATGCGATGGATGCCCATGGAGAG
>DASUJA010000010.1:0-2269 GCA_036279515.1 Rhodocyclaceae bacterium
CTTCATGGCCACCGCCATGGGTACGGTCAAGAAGACCCCGCTCAAGGCTTTCGCCAACCCGCGCAAGGCCGGCATCATCGCCGCCCACTTGGATGATGGCGACCACCTGATCGGCGTCGCCATTACCAATGGTCAATGCGACGTGATGTTGTTCTCTGACGCCGGCAAGGCCGTGCGTTTCGATGAAAACGACGTGCGTCCCATGGGTCGCGAATCCCGTGGCGTGCGTGGCATGACTCTGGAAGACGGTCAGCAACTCATCTCCATGCTGGTGGCCGACAGCGAAAACTGGTCCGTGCTGACCGCCACCGAAAACGGTTATGGCAAGCGCACCCCCATTGCGGAATACACCCGCCATGGTCGCGGCACCAAGGGCATGATCGCCATTCAGACTTCCGAGCGTAACGGCAAGGTCGTCGCCGCCGTGCTGACCCAGCTTGGCGAGACCAACGAAGAAATCATGCTCATCTCCACTGGCGGCGTGCTGATCCGCACCCGCGTGGCCGACATCCGCGAAATGAGCCGCGCCACCCAGGGCGTGACCCTGATCAACCTGGACGAAGGGACTTACCTCGCCGTTCTGGAAAAAGTGATCGAGAGCGAAGAGGGTGCCGAAGGTACCGAGGGTGAGGGTGTTGAAGGCGAGGATGGCGCCGAGGCTGGCGACGTATCCGATTCCGCCGATCCTGCCGCCGACGCTGCTGACGAGGGCGCTGCTGAATGAAGCGCGTAGTTAATTTCAGCGCAGGTCCGGCAACCCTGCCGGAATCCGTGCTGCGTCAGGCTGCCGAGGAAATGCTGGACTGGCAAGGCTGCGGCATGGGTGTCATGGAAATGAGCCACCGGGGCAAGGAGTACATGTCCATCCATGCCCAGGCCACCGCCGATCTGCGCGAGCTGCTGCAAGTGCCGGACAACTACAAGGTCCTGTTCATGCAAGGCGGCGCCATCGGCGAGAACGCCATCATTCCCATGAACTTGATCGGCCGGACGGGTAGCGCCGACTACGTGGTATCCGGCTCCTGGTCCAAGAAGTCGGCTCAGGAGGCCAAGAAATACGGCACGGTGAACATCGCTGCCTGCACGGAGGCCAGCGGTTTCACTTCCCTGCCGGCCATGGAAAGCTGGCAGCTGTCCTCCGATCCTTCCTACGTTTTCACGTGCAGCAACGAAACCGTGGTCGGCGTCGAGTTTGCCCAGGACCTGGACCTTTCCGCCATCGGTCGGGGCAATGTGCCCCTGGTGTCGGACATGTCCTCCAATCTGCTGGCCAAGCCCATCGACGTTTCCAAATACGGCCTGATCTTCGCCGGCGCCCAGAAGAACATCGGCCCCGCTGGCGTCACCGTGGTGATCGTCCGCGAAGACCTGCTCGGCCACGCGCTTCCCATCTGTCCCACGGCCTTCGATTACAAGACCGTGGCCGACAACGACTCCATGTACAACACGCCGCCCACCTACGCGATCTACATCGCCGGGCTGGTGTTCAAGTGGCTCAAGGAGCAGGGCGGTTTGACCGCCATGGAAGCCCGCAATCGTGCCAAGGCCGAACTGATCTACCAAGTAGTGGATGGCTCCAGCCTCTACGAAAATCGCGTAGACAAGGCTTGCCGCTCCATCATGAATGCGGTCTTCTATTTGAAGGACGAGTCCTTGAACGAAGCCTTCCTGGCCGGTGCCAAAGCCGCAGGACTGGTGCAGATCAAGGGCCACAAGTCCGTGGGTGGCATGCGTGCCTCCATTTACAACGCCATGTCCCTGGAAGGCGTCCAAGCCCTGGCGGACTACATGCGCGAATTTGAACGTACCCGCGGCTGAGCTTTGAATCCGTATGGCAGACACTCCCGAACAGGCCGCTGAACTGGCCCAACTGCGTAGCGGCATCGACGCGCTGGATGCCGATCTGGTGCGTCTCATCAACGAGCGCGCCAAGCTGGCTCAGCGAGTCGGCCAGGTCAAAAATGGCGCCGTCACCTATCGCCCCGAGCGCGAAGCCCAGGTGCTGCGTCGTGCCGCCGAACTGAATCAAGGCCCCCTGTCCGACGAGGCCGTGCAGCGCATCGTGCGCGAAGTCATGTCGGCCTGTCTCTCTCTGGAAGAGCCCCTGCGCATCGCCTGTCTTGGCCCTGCCGGCACCTATTCCGAGAGCGCCACCCGCAAGCATTTCGGCACCGCGCCGACTGTGCAAACCTGCCCCGCCATCGACGACGTGTTCCGTGCCGTGGAATCGGGCAACGCCCACTACGGCGTGGTGCCCGTGGAAAACTCC
>DASUJA010000011.1:0-11809 GCA_036279515.1 Rhodocyclaceae bacterium
GCTTTTCCCGAACCTCGGAATACGGATACAAGACATGGCCAATACCGCCCAAGCCCGCAAGCGCGCCCGCCAGGCCATCCAGCAGCGCGCCCACAACATGAGCCTTCGTTCCACCCTGCGTACCGCCATCAAGAAGGTGCGCAAGGCTGTCGTCGCTGGTGATAAGACCGCTGCTCAAGCAGTGTTCAATGAGTCCCAAAGCGTCATCGACTCCATCGCCGACAAGAAGATCGTTCATAAGAACACCGCCGCCCGCTACAAGAGCCGCCTGTCCGCCGCCATCAAGGCGCTGTAAGGCAGTTTCCCTGTAGGGCTGCTGGCCTCCCTGGCGGGGGCCGGCTAAAACCTCACCTTCGCAAGACGGTGAGGTTTTTGTTTTTCTGGTTTTTCATCGGGGCCAGAAAGCAAGTTCTTGAATGAAGAGACAAAAAGGAGGCCCCCGTTTTTTGCGGAGGTCTCCTTTTTGTCGGCCAGCGCTCTTGCGGAGCGCAGGAGTCGGACGGTCGCTTACATGCGGGCGATCATCGCATCGCCGAAGGCGGAGCACGACACTTCCTTGGCTCCATCCATCAGGCGGGCAAAGTCGTAGGTTACGGTCTTGTCGTCGATTGCGGCTTCCATGGACTTGATGATCAGGTCCGCGGCTTCCTTCCAGCCCAGGTGGCGCAGCATCATTTCTGCGGACAGGATCAGGGAACCAGGGTTCACCTTGTCCTGACCCGCGTACTTGGGCGCGGTGCCGTGAGTGGCCTCAAACACGGCGTAGAAGTCGGAGATATTGGCTCCGGGGGCGATGCCGATACCGCCGACTTGAGCGGCTAGGGCATCGGAGATGTAGTCGCCGTTCAGGTTGCAGCAGGCGATCACGTCGTATTCAGCCGGGCGCAGCAGGATCTGTTGCAGGAAGGCGTCGGCGATGGCGTCCTTGATGATGATGCCGTTAGGCAGCTTGAGCCAGGGGCCGCCGTCGATTTCCACACCGCTGAATTCCTTCTTGGCCAAGGCGTAGGCCCAATCACGGAAGCTACCTTCGGTGAACTTCATGATGTTGCCTTTGTGCACGATCGTCACCGACTTGCGGTTGTTGTCAATCGCGTACTTGATGGCGGCGCGCATCAGGCGTTCGGTGCCTTCGCGGGAAACGGGCTTGATGCCGATGCCGGACGTATTGGGGAAGCGAATCTTCTTCACGCCCATTTCGTCTTGCAGGAACTTGATCACTTTCTTGGCTTGCTCGGATTCGGCTTGCCATTCGATGCCGGCGTAGATGTCTTCCGTGTTCTCTCGAAAGATCACCATGTCCGTCTTGGTGGGATCCTTCAGCGGAGAGGGAACGCCCTTGAAGTAGCGCACGGGGCGGACGCATTGGTATAAGTCCATCTCTTGGCGCAGAGCCACGTTCAAAGAGCGGATGCCGCCGCCCACAGGGGTGGTCATGGGGCCTTTGATGGAAACGCTGTATTCCTTGCAGGTGTCGATGGTTTCCTGGGGCAGCCACACGTCGGGGCCGTAGCGCTTGGTGGACTTCTCGCCAGCGAAGACCTCCATCCAGGAAATTTTCTTCTTGCCGCCGTATGCCTTGGCTACCGCAGCATCCACGACCTTTTGCATCACGGGCGTGATATCCACGCCGATGCCGTCGCCTTCGATGAAAGGAATGATGGGATTGTCAGGGATAGGCTTGCCGGGGACGATCTTCGTTCCTTCGGCAGGAACCTTGATCAGGGATGTCATGGCCTCTCTCCTTGATTCGATATTCGGATTCGCCTCCATGTGCGTGAGTGCAAGGCGACGATATAGCGAGTATGGGTCAAAGACCGGAGAGCGCTACCGGAAGCGGAAGGCTGCTGCGTTTGGGCAAAAAAAGTGGCGACCCGGAGGTCGCCACTTTTTGCTGCTGATATTGCTATTGGTGCGCTATCAGGCGGAGTGTGCCTTCAGCGCGGCATTCAGCGTTGCGCTGGGCCGCATGATGGCTTCGCGCTTGGCTTCGTCAGCCCAGTAGTAGCCGCCGATGTCTGCCGGCTTGCCCTGAACGGCCTTGAACTCGTCAACGATCTTCTTCTCGTTGTAAGTCAGTTCCTTGGCCAGGGCGACGAAGTGAGATGCCAGTTCGGGATCTTCCTTTTGCTCGGCCAGGGCCTGCGCCCAGTACAGGGCCAGGTAGAACTGGCTGCCGCGATTGTCGAGTTCGCCGGTCTTGGGAGACGGGGACTTGTTGTTGTCGAGCAGCTTGCCGGTGGCCTCGTCCAGAGTCTTCGCCAGGATCTTGGCCTTGCTGTTGCCGGTCTTGATGCCCAACTCTTCCAGGGACACAGCCAGAGCCAGGAACTCGCCCAGGGAATCCCAGCGCAGGTGGTTTTCCTGAACCAGTTGCTGCACGTGCTTGGGTGCGGAGCCGCCGGCGCCAGTTTCGTACATGCCGCCGCCGGCCATCAGAGGAACGATGGACAGCATCTTGGCGCTGGTGCCCAGTTCCATGATGGGGAACAGGTCGGTCAGATAGTCGCGCAGGATGTTGCCGGTGACGGAAATGGTGTCGAGGCCGCGGACCACGCGCTCCAGGGTGAAGCGCATGGCGTGGACCTGGGACATGATGTGGATTTCGAGGCCGGTGGTGTCGTAATCCTTCAGGTAAAGCTCGACCTTCTTGCGCAGCTCGTTCTCATGGGGACGGTCACGGTCCAGCCAGAACACGGCGGGCACGCCGGAGTTGCGGGCGCGGTTGACAGCCAGCTTGACCCAGTCGCGGATCGGGGCATCCTTGGCCTGGCACATACGCCAGATGTCGCCGGCTTCCACGGTTTGGGTCAGGTCGACCAGCACTTCGCCGGTGGCGATATCCACCACTCGAACGATGCCGTCTTCCGGCATTTCGTAAGTCTTGTCGTGGGAGCCGTACTCTTCGGCCTGTTGAGCCATCAGGCCCACGTTGGGCACGGTGCCCATGGTGCGAGGGTCGAAATTGCCGTGCCACTTGCAGAAGCTGAGCATCTCTTGGTAGATGCGGGCGAAGGTGGATTCGGGCATCACGGCCTTGCAGTCGTACTGCTTGCCGTCAGCACCCCACATCTTGCCGCCAGCGCGGATCATGGCCGGCATGGAAGCATCGACGATCACGTCGTTGGGGGAGTGGAAGTTGGTGATGCCCTTGGCGGAGTCCACCATGGCCAGACGGGGACGATGTTCCTGGCAAGCGTGCAAGTCGCGGATGATTTCGTCGCGCTTGGACTCAGGCAGCAGCTTGATCTTCTCGTACAGATCCACCATGCCGTTGTTCACGTTCACGCCCAGCTCGGCGAAGGTCTTGGCGTGCTTCTCGAAGGCGTCCTTGTAGTAGATCTTGACGCAGTGGCCGAAGACGATGGGGTGGGACACCTTCATCATCGTGGCCTTCACGTGCAGGGAGAACAGGATGCCGGCTTGGCGGCAGTCTTCCAGTTCCTTTTCGTAGAAGTCGCAGAGCGCCTTCTTGCTCATGAACATGGAGTCGACGATTTCGCCTTCTTGCAGGGACAGCTTTTCACGCAGCACCGTGGTCTTGCCGCTGCGGCCCACGAGTTCCATGCGCACATCGCGTGCCTTGTCCAGGGTGATGGACTTTTCGCCATGGTAGAAGTCGCCATGGGTCATGTGGGAAACGTGGGTTTGCGACCAGGGTTTCCATTCAGCCATGGAGTGGGGGTGCTTACGAGCGTAGTTCTTCACTGCGAGAGGTGCGCGGCGGTCGGAGTTGCCTTCCCGCAGGACCGGATTCACAGCAGAGCCAAGACACTTGCCGTAGCGGACCTTGAGGGCCTTTTCTTCGTCAGTGACGGGGTTTTCGGGGTAGTCGGGAACCTTGTAACCCTTGTCCTGGAGTTCCTTGATGCAAGTCTTCAACTGGCCAACGGAGGCGCTGATGTTGGGCAGCTTGATGATGTTTGCATCGGGTTGCAGGGTTAGGCGGCCCAGCTCGGCCAGATTGTCCGGAACCTTCTGGTCGTCGCTCAGGTATTCGGGGAAGTTGGCGAGGACACGGGACGCTACGGAAATGTCGGAGGTGACGACATCGATGTCCGCCGGGGCGGTGAAAGTCTTGATGATCGGCAGAAAAGCGCAAGTGGCCAGCAGCGGCGCCTCATCGGTCAGGGTGTAAATGATCTTGGATTTTTCTGCAGTCATGCTTAACTAACTCCACTGTGGTTCAAGGGTTAACGCCTTTTCAGGGGACTTGTGGTCCAGCGAAAGGCAGCAAAGCCCGGAAGTATGTCCGCCCGGCGCCCCTTGGTCAACGCCGACGGCCACTGTTGGGAGGCGTCGAAAGGCGCTAAAGGCCGATTCATCAAGGACATGCCGGTACCCGGCGAGATATGGAGAACGCATTGGTCGAATCCCTTCAGGGCGATGCACCCCGGATCGCAATTGCCTTGATCGAGGGCTTCGACAAGCATTACCTGTTGTTCCGGGAAACCTGCCGCCAAGCCAAAGCGCGCTTTGAAGGGGCGGATTGGCAGGGCGTTCATGAGGCGGTGCGAGCGCGTATCCATTTCTATGACGATCGGGTGATGGAGTGCGTCGAGCGGCTGCGCAGTGAGTTCGATGGCGAGCGTATCGAAGGCGCCGTGTGGCAAGAAGCCAAGTTGCTCTACATCGGCCTGCTGGTGGGCCACAAACAGCCCGAGCTGGCGGAGACCTTCTTCAACTCGGTGTTCTGCCGGATCATGCACCGGACCTATTTCCACAACGATTTCATCTTCGTCCGGCCTGCCATCTCCACCGACTACATCGAATCATCCCCGCCCATCTATCGCAGCTACTACCCTAACGAGACGGGTTTCCACGCGTCCCTGCGGCAAGTGTTCCTGGATTTCGACTGGCAGCGGCCCTTCGCCGATCTGGACCGGGACGTGGCCTCCCTCCACAAGGCCATCCACAAGCATGTGGGCGAGTGGCCCCAGCGCGAAGCCAACCTTCAGATTCAGGTGCTCCATTCGGCCTTCTATCGCAACAAAGGCGCCTACGTGATCGGCAAGGCCGTGAACGGCAACGTCGAATATCCCTTCGCCGTCCCCGTGCTGCACGACCGGGAAGGCAAGCTTTACCTGGACACCATCCTGCTCGACGCCGGCCTCATCAGCGTCCTGTTCTCCCTGTCCCGGGCCTACTTCATGGTGGATATGGAAGTGCCCTCCGGCTACGTCCAGTTCCTCCGCAGCATCATGCCTACCAAGCCCCGCTCCGAGCTTTACACCGCGCTGGGCCTGGGCAAGCAGGGCAAGACCATTTTCTTCCGCGACCTGATCCAGCACCTGCACCACTCCCAGGATCAGTTCATCGCCGCCCCCGGCATTCCCGGTCTGGTCATGATGGTGTTCACCCTGCCGTCCTACCCCTACGTGTTCAAGGTCATTCGCGACGTGTTCGGGAGCACCAAGGAAGTTGACCACGACACCGTTCGCGCCAAGTACCAACTGGTGAAGCAGGTAGACCGGGTAGGCCGCATGGCGGATACCCTGGAGTTCTCCTACGCTGCCTTCCCCACGAACCGCTTTGCGCCCGAGTTGCTGGACGAGCTGCGCGCCGCCGTGCCCTCCCTGCTGGAAGAGGACGGCGACGATCTCATCATCAAGCACGTCTACATCGAGCGGCGCATGGAGCCGCTGAACCTCTACCTGGCCCGGGCCGAGAAAAATGAGCGCGACGACATGATCGAGCATGCGGTCAAGGAATACGGCGCCGCTATCCGCGAACTGGCCATTGCCAACATCTTCCCCGGCGACATGCTCTGGAAGAACTTCGGCATCACCCGCTACGGACGTGTCGTGTTCTACGACTACGACGAAATCGAATACATGACCGACTGCAATTTCCGCCGTATCCCGGAGTGCCCCTATCCCGAAATGGAACTCTCCGGGGAGGCTTGGTATTCGGTCGCCCGAAACGACATATTTCCGGAAGAATTCGCCACCTTCCTCCTCACCTCGCCCCGCATCCGCACCATCTTCATGAAGCATCACGCCGATCTGCTCAACGCCGACTTCTGGAAACAGGCCCAGGATGACATCCGCAACGGCAATGTCCGGGACTTCTTCCCCTATCCCGACCCGCTGCGCTTCTGCAACGCCTTTGCCGAGAAAGGGGCGGAGCAAGCATGCCGCGCCTGATCCTCCTCAACAAACCCTACGGCGTCCTCACGCAATTCACCGATGGAGAGGGCCGCCCGACCCTCAAGGACTTCGTTCCCGTTCCCGGCGTCTATCCCTGTGGCCGCCTCGATTCCGACAGCGAAGGCCTCGTGGTTCTCACCGATGACGGCGCCTTGCAAGCCCGCATCGCCGACCCGCGCCACAAGCTGCCCAAGACCTACTGGGCACAGGTGGAACGGGTGCCTGAAGCTGCTGCTCTGCAACAACTGGCGCGAGGCGTGGATCTGGGCGACTTTGTCACCAAGCCCTGCCAAGCGGGATTGATTGAAGAGCCCGCCAACCTTTGGCTACGTGACCCACCCATTCGCTATCGGGCAGCCATCCCCACCGCCTGGGTGGAGCTGGTGCTCAAGGAAGGCAAGAACCGCCAAGTCCGCCGTATGACAGCCAAAGTGGGCTATCCCACCCTGCGTCTTATCCGCTGGGCGGTGGGCTCCTGGACCTTGGAAGGGCTGGCACCCGGTGAATGGCGGGAAATCGAGATTCCGAGCGAACCCAAAGAGAAACTTGAAACTCGGCGTCAACCTAAGCCAGGGCAGCGCGTTATTCGCCGTGATGACCGGCGTTCGCGAGCTGGCGTCAAACCTAAAAATCGAGATCTAGACCTCTGAAAGGAATCACAATGTCCAAGCTGATGTCCCTGCTGATCGCCGGCCTGTTTGCCGCTACCACCGCTATCGCTGCTGACGCCCCCAAAGCTCCCGCTGCTGACGCTGCCGCCGCCCCCGCTGCTGAAGCCCCCGTCAAGGCCAAGAAGGCCAAGAAGGCTAAGAAGGCCAAGAAGGCTAAGGCTGAAGCCGCTGCTCCCGCTGAAGCTGCTCCCGCCAAGTAATTCGGCGGCGCTTCTCGCGCGACCAGAAGGGCAGGGTGACCTGCCCTTTTTCTTTTGGTAGTTCAGGTTTGTCGGGCTTTGGTAATCTGCGCCGCTCGCGAATTTAGATCGTGTTTGACCATGGAGTCGTCGATGTTGAAACAACTGGCAGCCGCCGTTCTCTTGGCCGGCACCGCATTCGGAGCTCAAGCCCAGTCCTTCCCCGTGATGGAGCTCTCCATGGGCATCCACCGTATCGAAGCCGAAGTGGCCGCCACGCAAGACCTGCGTATGCAAGGCCTCATGTTCCGCGAGCGCATGGCCGACAACCACGGCATGCTCTTCGTCTTCCCCGATGCCCAGCGCCACTGCATGTGGATGCGCAACACCCTGCTGCCCTTGTCCGTGGCTTTCCTTGATGAACAAGGCCGCATCATCAACGTCGAAGACATGCAGCCCCGCACCGAGAACAACCACTGTGCCGCCAAGCCCGCTCGCTATGCCTTGGAGATGAATCTAGGCTGGTTCAAGCGCAAAGGCATGAGCACCGGCGCCCCCCTCGCTGGACTAGAGCGCGCACCGCGCCCCCAGTAAGTTTCGTCGGGTAGCCTTAGCGGTTTCAAGTTGCAAGGAGCGCCCCATGCGCTACATCGACCACGGCGCCGGCGGCGCCCCTGCCAGCATGCAATTGGCCGAAGGCCCGGTGCCCACGCCGGGTTCTGGTGAAATCCTCATCGAAGTTCATTACGCCGGGATCAATCGGCCCGACGTGGTGCAGCGGCTCGGCAAATATCCGCCGCCTCCCGGCGCCTCTGCCGTGTTGGGGCTTGAAGTTGCTGGCCGTGTGGCCGCCCTTGGTGTTGGTGTTACCGAATGGCAGGTAGGTGATCTCGTCACTGCTCTCGCTCCTGGCGGCGGCTATGCCGAATACTGTGTCGTCTCTGCCGGCCATGTGCTTCCTGTTCCTGAAGGTCTGGACTTGGCCCACGCCGCGGCATTGCCCGAGAACTGGTTCACCGTCTGGGCCAATCTGCGCGACATGTGCCACCTCTCCGCAGGCGAGCGCCTGCTGGTCCACGGCGGCTCAGGCGGCATTGGCCTCGCTGCCATTCAGCTAGGCAAGCTCACCGGCTGCGAAGTCTTCACTACTGTGGGTAGCACCGAAAAAGCCGAAGCCTGCTGCGCCTTCGGTGCCGATCACGTCATCAACTATCGCCAGGAGGATTTTCGGGATCGCATCAAGGAAATCACTCAGGAGAAGGGTGTCGACGTGGTGCTCGACATGGTGGGTGGCTCCTATGTGCAGAAGAACCTGAGCGTCCTGCGCAAGGATGGGCGGCTGTGTTTCATCGCCTTCCTTGAAGGCAGCAAGGGCGAGTTCGATCTGATGCCTGTCATGCTGAAGCGGCTGACGATCACCGGCTCTACCCTGCGGCCTCGTTCAATGGCAGAGAAGACGGCGATCCGCGATGCACTGCTAGCCCACGTTTGGCCGGCGGTGGCGGATGGGCGGGTGAAGAGTCGGGTGCATGCGGTGTTTCCCTTGGCGGATGCGGCGAAGGCGCATGAGTTGATGGAGAGCAGCAATCACATTGGGAAAATTGTGTTGCAGGTGCGGTAACGCGAAATCGTCGCACGTACAGCGTTTGCTCAATCCCCAACCGTTCGTCCTGAGCGTCCCACAGGGACTTGCTTCGCGGCGTAGGGCGCAGCCCGAAGTCGAAGGGCTGCCTCGAAGCGCGGCTCGTCAAACTCTCGTCATTCCCGCGGAAGCGGGAATCCACTCCACAACTCCGTTCGCCCTGAGGTATCGAAGGGCGGGCGCACTTGTTCAACCAGTGCCCGCATAACCCTCTCCGCGCCGGGACTCGCCCCGGCGGGCGACCTACTTTCTTGCTTCTGCAAGCAAGTAGGCAAAGAAGCAGCCCCAGCTTCGCCGGCCCTACGGGCTGCCCTCGCTGCGAAAGCCTCGCCGGGCCGGTGGCGCAAACTCGCCTGCGGCTCAGACACGCGCCCCCGGACAGCCCCCGTCGAGACTTCCTCACTCGGCGGCTCCGATGGGATTTGAAAGGCTCGCATAGTGACCACCGTCATTCCGGCGAAAGCCGGAATCCAGGGAGCGCCCGAACTGGACACCGGCTTCCGCCGGTGTGACGGGGACCGAGTGACAACCTCTCTTCGTAACGCATGAAAGCTCTGCTACGGAGCGACCCTCCCGTTCCGCCGAGCCGCTGATGTGATGCGGGAAATGGAGCCGTCCGGGACCGCGTGTCTGAGCGGCGCAGCCGCGAGTTTGCGGGACCGGCCATTTCCTGCTTCGCAGCAGCGGGTAGCCCGCAGGGCCGAGGTGGCGGGGCTGCGGCTGCTCGCCGCAGCAAGCTGAAAGAATGTGCCCACCTCCCTTCCTCCGCCCCGAGGGCGGAAGTGACTAGTTACCTCCCCCGCGCGGCGGGGGAGGACAGGAGGGGGTGCTACCGCGGGCCATGGGCGAGGGCTTTGCCCTCGCCCGCCGGGGCGAACACCCGGCGCGGACTGGGTTATGGGAGCACTGTTTGAGCAGTGCGTTCACCCTTCGATACCTCAGGGCGAACGGAGTTAACACAGGCAAGTCGCTTCGTGGCAGTCCTTCGACTTCGGTCTACGCCTACGCCGCGCAGCAAGCCCTGTGGGACGCTCCGGACGAACGGAGGAGGAGGGCGCGTACAAGCCTAGCTAACCTGCCACCCCAACCCCTCCACCACCCGCAAAAAGTCCCCCTCCACCTCCGCCTTCAACACCACCCGCTCCCCGCTCACGGGATGCGCGAACCCCATCGCCACGCAAGCCAGCAACAAGCGACCACTACCGAACAACTCCTGAAACAGCCGATTGTGCCGCCCCTTGCCGTAAGTGGCGTCGCCGATGATCGGATGGCTGATGTGCTTCAAATGCCGTCGCAACTGATGCCGTCGCCCCGTGAGCGGGTCCAGTTCCAACAGCGCATAGCGGCTGGTGGGATAGCGGTCCACTTGATAGGGCAATTCGCAGGTCGCCAAGCGGCGATAGCGAGTGACTGCTTCCTGAGCCTCACCACCGTCACTGCCATCCTCGTAGGCATCGCGGATGCGCGCCAGGGGATGATCGATTTCTCCAGCCTCCGGCGGATGTCCTCGCACAACAGCCAGATAGCGTTTATCCACGAGCCGCTCGGTAAAAGCCTGCCCCAGGGCCTGCGCCATTTCGGAGGACAAGCCAAACAGCAGCACGCCCGAGGTACCGCGATCCAATCGGTGCGCGGGATAGACGCGCTGGCCGATCTGATCGCGCAATATCTGCACGGCGAAACGTTCGTCTTGCCGCGCCAGATTGGTCCGGTGCACCAGCAGGCCCGAAGGCTTGTGGATGGCGACTAGATGCTCATCCTGATAGAGGATGGGCAGCATCAGGCGTCGTCGGGGAAAGTGCCGGAAACGTAGAACCAGCGGCCAGCTTCGCGGACGAAGTCGCTGATCTCATGCAAGCGATGAGCGCGGCCATTGACCTTGAAGCGGGCTACGAACTCCACTTGGGCCGCATCGCCGTCGGCGCGGAAGGCCTTGATGTCCAAGCCGATCCACTGGGGAAGCGGAGGTTCGTTCAGGTCTTTTTCCAAGTCCTCGGGAAGCGTCGTGGCGTGCCAAGTGACGCGCAGGTAGTCCGCCAAGCCCAGCACGTAGGCTGCGTAGCGGGACCGCATCAAGGCGCGGGCATCGGCGGCGGGCGTGCCTTGGTGCAATGGCTCGCAGCAGGCGGAATAGGCCAAACCGCTGCCGCAAGGGCAGGCGGTGATTTTCTTGCTGGCCTTGCTCATACCAGCCCTCGCGCGCGCAGTTCGTCCTTGAGATAGGCGTAGTACACCGGCGCGGCCACCACGCCGGGCAGGCCGAAGGCGGCTTCCATCAGCAGCATCGCCAGCAGCAATTCCCACGCACGGGCGTTGATGCGGTTGCCCACGATCTTGGCGTTGAGGAAGTATTCAAGTTTGTGGATCACGATCAAAAACACCAGCGACGCCAGTGCCACGCTAGGGGAGTGGGCCAAGCTCACCACCACGATCACCGTGTTGGAAACCAAATTGCCCACCACCGGCAGCAGCCCGGCGATGAAGGTGAAGGCGATCATGCTTTTGGTCAGCGGTAGATGCACGCCCAACAGGGGCAGGGCCACCACCAGATAAAGCGCCGTGAAAAATGCATTGATGCCGGCGATGCGTACCTGGGCAAAAACGATGCGGCGGAAAGCGTCTGCCAATCGCATGGCCCGCTCTTCCAGGGCCGCAGCAAAGGGTTTGCGCGGTTCCCGATCCGACACTTCATGGAGGGCCAGCATGGCGCCGATGATCATGCCGATCAGGCCGTGAGCCGCGCCGCGCCCGGCTTCGGCGCCGACTACCTGCACTTCGCCGGCATGGGTTTGCAGCCATTGCACCGCCGCGAGTCGAATCGCTTCCGCGTCCGCTGGCAAATAAGTCACGACGAAGGTGGGCAACATATGGCGCGAGTTGTCGAGGATCTCCGCCATCTTCTGCAACAGCGCCTGGAGGCTGCCGCCGTCTGAGCGGAAGTACGCCACCAGCCCCACGCTTGCCAAGCTGATGAAAAGGATCACCAGGGCCGCGATGATGACCACGGCCACCAGCCGTGCCCGTCCGCCGGAAAGGCGTCCGGCCATCAGGCGCACAAGCTCATACACCAGCAATCCGGCGAGCAGCGCCGGCAGCAAATGGAGCGTGAGGGTGAGGAACAGCAGCAGCGCCGTGATAGTCCAGGCGGCGATTTGATGGCGAGTGAGG
>DASUJA010000012.1:0-29343 GCA_036279515.1 Rhodocyclaceae bacterium
CAGCGTGGGCCACAACAGGTCGATGAACTGGGCAGCGATAAACAGGGTACCTAGGGACACCCGCGGTGCAGCCGCTTTTGCGCCGAAGCCGACACCGAAATGGCCTATGAACATGGAGCCTCCCTTTAACGTATCGGGTTGTGTGATGGTCCTTCGACTTCGCGCCTAAGCCACGTAGCAAATCCCTGTGGGTGACTCAGGGCAGACGGGAACTTAAATCATCGCCCCATTGATGGAGATGATCTGCCCCGAAATATAGCCCGCCTTCTCGGAAGCCAAGAACCCCACCAACTCCGCCACTTCCTCCGGCTTGCCGGCGCGCTTCATGGGCACCATGCGGGCTATCGCTTCCTTGTCGAAACTTCCTTCGATCATGTCCGTATCGATGATGCCCGGCGCCACGGCGTTCACCGTGATGCCGCGACTCGCCAACTCCAAGGCCAGAGACTTGGTGGCCGAATGCAGCGCGCCCTTGGCGGCGGAGTAATTCACCTGCCCGCGATTGCCGGTGATGCCGGCGATGGACGAGATGTTCACGATGCGGCCCCAGCGGCTGCGGATCATGGGCATGGTCAGCGGCTGGGTGACATTGAAGAAGCCGTTGAGGGACACATCGATCACCGAATGCCACTGCTGGGCCGACATGCCGGGGAACACCGCGTCGTCGTGAATGCCGGCGTTGTTCACCAGAATCTGGATGGGGCCGTTTTCCACTTCGGCTTCCAGCGTAGCGCGGGTGGCGTCGGCGTGGGTCACGTCGAAGGCGATGGCCTTGGCCTTGCCGCCTGCGGCGCGGATTTCTTCGGCCAAGGCTTCGGCTTTTTCCAGGCGGCTGTTGGCGTGGATCAGCACTTCGTGGCCGTCGGCAGCGAGGCGGCGCGCAATGGCGGCACCGATGCCGCCGCTACCGCCGGTGATGAGGGCGCGTTTGGGTTTGGTCATGGTCAATAGGAATCCCGAAAGACAGGCTTGGCGACATTCCCGTTCGTGGTGATGCTTCGACAAGCTCAGCACAGGGTACGCGAAGCGTATCGAACATTGAACGGGCCACCATGCCGAAACTCGCCCTTCGACCTGCGTAGCAGGCCCTGTACTGAGCCTGTCGAAGTATCAGGGCGAACGGTGAAGTAGTTTGAGCTTATGCGGCCGAATCCAAAATCACCGCGCCACGACCTTCCAGCAGCAGGCGCTCGCCGGCGCGCACGGTGAATTGGTAGAGCACGTTGTTGGCGTCGCCGGACAGGCGCTCCACGCGGATGTCCAGGTCTTCCGCCACGTCGAGACGATCCGTATGCAATTCCACACCGCGCACGCTGGCGAGGAAGCCCTGGCGCGGACGCTCATTAACACCGGCCACCAGCGCGCCGTGCACGGCCATGGCTTGCGCCGCGTATTCGATGCCGTTGGCAATGCCAAGACGACCGGCCGCCCGCAGGGGATTGTCGACATTGCGATGGCTCACCGCCGTGGCGCGCAGGCCTTCCGGCGACCAATCGTCCACCCGCTCCAGCAGGCACATGGCGCCCTGGTGGGGAATGCGGGCGGCAATCCAGGCGCGGTCTAGCAAGGAGTGACCTCCACGCGCAGCACTTGGGGCGCCAGGTATTCCAGATCGACGCTGCCGGCTGCGCCGCGGGCGATCAGATCCAACAGGGGCAGACCCAGCAAAGCGGGAATGGCGTGACGCAGGCTTTCCAGGTCGGGTTGCTTCAGCGCCGTGGCAGTGCCCGGTTGGAACGAAACGTCCAGCTTCGCCAGGGAGCGGGGGCCGCGTTCGGCGCTCAGCAGCAGAGCAATGCCACCTGCATCCGGGATGGTGTGGAAGGAACGCATGGGTTCGGGATATTCGGTGTCGTAGGCCACCAGCAGCACGGGGCTATTTGCCCAGGGCAGTTCGGCGGCGGCTTCCAGCAAACCGGCGGAAAAGCTGCCGTCGTAGGCGGTGAGCACTTGGGTGGGCCGCATGGAGCCGGTGGCGATGTCCCAATAACCGGCAGCGGTGTTGTGCACCGAGTTGTGGAAGCGGGTGGGCGACACAGCGCGATCCTCGGCGGCGAGGGCATCGCAGATGGCGGCGCAGTTGTGGCCGTCGGCGGTGGCGGCGGCGAAGACGCTGGTCAGGTCGGCGGCATTGGCCTCGCCTTGGGCGACGGCTTCCAGGCCCAGGGCCAGGGTCAGCTTGACCACGCGGCTGGCGCGGCGACGCTCGGCAGGCGGCAGGATGGAGGGCGCGGGCAGCACGGTGGGCGCAGCCGCGTAGGGCTGCTCGCCGCGCAGCACGGCTGCGGCAGCGGGCCAGTTCTCCAGACCGGGAGCGAGGATGCCGATGCCGTCGATCCAGAGGCTGAGGGGCTTTGCAGTCATGGTCACGTCGCTCCTTTCACTCATTGGGCGGCTCCAAACACCAGGCTGCAATTGCTGCCGCCGAAACCGAAGGAGTTGCTGAGCACCCGGCGCAGCTTGGCGTGACGAGGCGTCAGGGCGTAGTCGAGGGACAGGGCCGGATCCAGGCTGACGGTGTTGGGGCTGCCGGGAATCAAGCCATGGGTGAGCGCGAGGGCGGAGACCACCGCTTCCACCGCGCCGGCAGCGCCGAGGGTGTGGCCGGTGGCGCCCTTGGTGGAACTGCACGGGGTGCCGTTGCCGAAGAGACTCATGACGGCCTTGCCTTCGGCGGAGTCGTTGCTCGGTGTGGCCGTGCCGTGGAGGTTGATGTAGTCGATGTCGCCAGTGGTAAGCCCTGCCGCCGCCAGGGCTGCCTCCATGGCCTGCTTGGCGCCGAGACCTTCCGGGTGAGGCGAGGACATGTGATAGGCATCGCTGGATTCGCCGCAGCCGAGCAGCAGGACCGCGTTTGCATCGACGCCATCAACGCCATGGGGGCAACGCTCTAGCAGCGCATAGGCGGCGCCTTCGCCGATGGAGATGCCGTCCCGCTCGCCGTCGTAGGGACGGCAGGGATTCGGCGACGTGAGCTCCAGAGACGAGAAACCGTAAAGGGTGGTGAGGCAGAGGCAGTCCACGCCGCCCACCAGGGCCGCGTCGATCAAGCCCAGTGCGATCATGCGTTGGGCTTGGGCGAAGACCTTGGCGGAGGAGGAACAGGCGGTGGAAATTACCGAGGCCGGACCTTGCAGCCCCAGGTAGTCGCGCACGAAGACGGCGACGGAATAGGCGTTGTGGGCGCCGCGATAGCGGAAGTCCGCAGGCAGCGAACCGTCGGGGTTGCGATGACGGAAGGCGATTTCGGTTTCGAGAATGCTCGACGTGCTGGTGCCCAGAAACAGGCCCACGCGGTTGGCGCCGTAGCGGCTGATGGCCGCCCGCGCCGCATCTTCAAAGCCGTCTGCCTGCAATCCGAGCAGGGCCAGCCGATTGTTGCGGCAGTCGTAGTCGGCAACCAGGGCGGCGGGAATCTTCACCTCATCCACGCCATCCACCGGACCGATCCAGGTGTCCATGGTGGCAGTCTCGAAGTCGCAGTGGCGCAAGCCGCTCGCTTGCCGCTCCAGGGCGGCGAAGGTGGCGTCTAGTCCGTGCCCGAGGCAAGTAGTGGCGGTGTAGCGGGACAGCAGCAGGGGAGGCAAAGTGGGCGCAGTCACGGGAATGAGGCCTTTGAAAGAGGCGCGGATTTTAGCAAGGGCGCCTTACGCAAGCACCGGATAACACTGGTTTTGTTTATGTGTGGGTGCCCGCCGAAATGGCTTCGGGCAAGGATGCCGAATGCAAGCCTGCCGCAGCCAGATCAGCCAGGAGCAGGGGCAGGGTTTCCAACAGCACAGGGGTGCCGGAAGGGGTTCGGGCGGCGTGGCCGTCGTGGAGCAGGAGGATGTCGCCGGCTGCAAGGTCGCGGGTGAGGCGTTGGCGGATCACTTGGGGGTCGCCGCAGCGGGTGTCGTAGCCGCGCCGGGTCCAGCTGGCCAGGTGGAGATCGAGGCGGGCCAGCACCGGCTCCAGGAAAGGGTTGCGCAGGCCGGCCACGGCGCGGAAGAAGCGCGGCGCGGTGCCGGTGATCTGGGCCAGGGTGTCCTGAGCGGCAGCCACTTCCTGGGCCATGGCCTTGGGGCCGAGCAGGGAGAAGTGGTGGGGATGGTGCTGGGTGTGGTTCTCTACCGAATGGCCGCAGGTGACGATTTCACGCACCAGGGACGGATAGCGGGCAGCCCGTTCGCCGATGAGAAAGAAGCTGGCCTTGGCGCCGGCGGCGTCGAGCAGATTAAGCACTTGGGGCGTGACCGCAGGATCGGGGCCGTCGTCGATGGTGATGGATACGGCGCCTCGGGCGGCTGCCTGGGCGGGCAGGCGGGTGAGATTGGGGCCGAGCAGCTGGCAACGGGGCAGCAGACCGGCAGCGGCGATCAGGGCGTGGTCGGCCACGAGCGCGGCGAGCGCAGCAGGCCAGAACTCGGGCGCGACGACGAGGCCCGCAGCGGCAGCCAAATGCACGGCCACGCTGCCCTTGATGGTGTCGGAGGGATACCAGGGACGGCTCACCGGACGCTGACCTCCACAGACTTCTTCAGCCACGCCTCGTCCAGAAAGTCTTGCCACAACTGCTGCCACACGGGCCAGTCGTGGCCGCCGGGGCGCACGTGATGGGCGGCGGGCGGCAACACGGAACCGAGCAACGCCATGCCGTCGGCGAAGCGGTCGTCGCTGCCGTAGCCCCAGAACACGGGCAGATCGGGCGCCGTGCGCAGCCAGTGCCAGACGCGGAATTCGGGATCGCGCAATTGTTCTTCGCTGGGCTGCCAGACGCCGGGGCCGCCCGCCTCCTTGATGGCGCCTTGGGTCAGGCGATTGCCCGGATAGGGCGCGATCAGGCAGAGACCATCGGCATCGCCGGGATGGTCGGCGGTGAGCGCCATGGCGAGAAAGCCGCCCATGGAAATGCCGCCCAACCAGAGGTTGCGGTAGCGCGCGCGCAGGGGCGCGACCCATTCACGATGCAGTTCGGCAATGCCGTCGGCCACGGCGTAACGGCCCGAGTCGATAGGAGGCACCACCAGATCCACCGCGTGGCCCGCGTCCGCCAGGGCATCGGCAAAGCAGGCTTCTTCCACATGGCCCGGCGTCATGGCGAGGCCGGGGAAAAAGAGCAGGGCGCTGTCGTGGGACACGGCTTTAGGCTGCTTCGCGGGACGAGAACATGGCCGCCAGCACCAGGGCCAGGATGGCGCCGGGGCCGACGGTGATACCCATGGCATGAAGCACCGGCACATGGGAGAAGGCCAGGATGCCGAAGCCGATCACGGTGGCGAGATTGGCCACCAGCAGCGAAGCCAAGGTGCCGGGCTGGCGCGGGCCGTGGCCATCGAAGAACAGGGCGTAGTTGGAACCCACCGCGACGATGAGCAGCAGCCCCACCAGATGCAGCAGCGTCACTGCCGCGCCAGCCAGGGCGAGGCCTGCCAGCACCAGCACCACCGCCACCACCAGGGGCGCCAGCACTCGCGTCAGACGCACGATGGAGCCGAGAGACACTGCCAGCAGCGCCACGATGGCGAGGAAGCCGGCGAGGGAAAGCAGGATCGCTTCGCGCAAATAGTCGTGATAAAGCTTGTTGGATTCGGTGGACAAATCCACCACTAGCACGCCGGGCTGACCGGCGCGAGCCAAGGCGTTGCGGATGTCGTCGAGGGCGATTTCCTGTCCGCCCGTCTTCAAGGGCAGCAGCGCGGCCCAGTCTTTATCTCTCTCTAGCAGCAGCGCATCCACGGCCAGGGCCAGGGTGCTGCCACGCAGAGTTTCCGTCGTGAGGGGCGGCAGCTTGCGGGCTTGCTCCACGTCGTCAAGGAAGGGCGTGAGACGGTCGGCTGCGAGTGGCAGGCCCTTGAGGGCGACGGACAGACGCTTCGCCAATTCGGCCCGTTCGGGCAGGGCGCGACGGCGAGCTTCCTGATCGGCGGCGGCGGGCAGATAGCGAGCAGGGGATTCAAAGCCGACGAAGCCACCGATTGCGCCTCTATCCGCTGCCTTCTGCAACTCGGCGCCGACTTTGGTTGCAGCAGCAAGGACGGCCTCCCGATCCGCGCCGGGGACCATGACGATGTAGCGCATGTCCGGTGCGCCCAGTTCGGCACGCAGGGATTCATCCAGCTTGAGCGCAGCGGGTGAGATGGGGCTGAGGCCAGAGAGACTGCCGCTGATGAGGGTGTCCCGATGTTGGAACAGCACCACCAAGGCAGCAGCAGTGAGCAGCAGCACCGGCACCCGCAGGCGAGTGAGGCCGGACGACACGCGGCCCAGATGACGATCCAGTGTGCCGAGATCGCGGATGCGGAAGTTGGCAGGCAACAGACCGGGCAGCACGAAGCGCGTCACCGCTGCTGCTGCCACCAAACCGGCGATGGAGTAGAGGCCCAGTTGCGCGAGGCCGGGGAAACCTGAGAACAGGAGCGAGGCGAAACCGAAAACGGAGGTGAGTACGCCGAGGCGGATGGTGGGCCAGAAACGGTCGCGCCAATCGCTTTCCGCAGCACCCTCCGTCATTCCCGCGAAGGCGCCCCGCAGGAAGTGCCCTTGGGGTGCGGGAATCCAGGTTTTGCGATTCTGGGTCGCTCCATGGATCCCCGCTCGGGCGAAGCCCGGCCTGTCCTGAGCCTGCCGAAGGGCGGGGATGACGGCCAAGGCAGGTTGTTGCGACTGGATGAAGTAGTAGATCGTGTAATCCACCGCTTCGCCGATCAGCGTGGTGCCGAAGCCCACGGTGATGCCGTGGACCGTGCCGAAGCCCAAGGCCACGGCCGCAATACCGGCCAGGGCGCCCGTCGCCACGGGCAGCAAACCCAGGCCCAGTGCGGGCCAGGAGCGATACACCAGCAACAACAGCAGCACGATGCCGACGGTGCTGATGATGGAGAAGCGGGTCACTTCGGCGCGGATGGTAGCGCGGGCGTCCACCGAAAACACCGGCGAGCCGGATACCAGCAGGTGTGCGTCGCGCACGCCGTGAGCGAGAGCGATACCGTCGAAATCCCGGTGCAGACGCTGGAGCATCGACTCCTGGGCATCCGTGTCGGAACCGGCGGCGCTGGTTTGGGCCATGAGAATGGCGCGCTTGCCGTCGCGGGAAGCCCAGACGCCGTGGGCCATGGCGGGGCCGCTGCCGTCTCCCATGGCGCCCAGCAGATTCGCCAGTTCGCCGGTGGGATCGTGGGGCAGCAGATCCTTCAGCACCATGCCCATGGGCGAGGCCAGCAGGTCGATGCTCTCGCTCACGGCATCGCGCAGGCCCGCTTCAGTGAAGCGTTGGGTTGTGACGGCGGGGCTCAGCAGGTAGCGATAGGTGTAGAGGATCTCCCGATCCTTTTTCATCGCGGCGGCGTTGCCGTTGCGCACCGCGACGAAATCGCCGCTGGCTTCCATGCGCTGGGCCAGGGCTTGGGAGAGCTGGGCGCGATGCACGACGTCGCCGCCTTCGATGCCGATCAGCAGGGTGCGAGAGAGGGCGCCGGTCTTGATCTGGTCCACCAGCAATTGCTGCTCGGCGGTGGGGTTCTTCGGCAGGAAGGCCGACATGTCGGCGGTGAACTGGCTGCGCGCCACCACCGCTCCGCCCAGGATCAGCGCGGCAAGCCAGATCAGTAGCGGAAGGGAGAGAAGGCGCTTCATACTGCTATTTACCTTCCACCGGCTCGATGTTCATCACCATGCGGTCGCCGTCGGCTTGCAGGTATTCGATGGACTGCACCTGATTGCGGCTGCCGCTGACGGCGATGCGCAGGACCAGCTTGGCGATGTCGGGATCGCTGGGCAGCAGCAGCAGGGACCAGCGCTCTTCGTTGCCGGAAAGGCGCAAGGCGTAGCTGCGTTCCAGCATTTGCCGATTGCCGGACAGGGTGCCGCGAATGCTGTCTACGAAGGCAATAGCCTCGGGGCGCTCAGAGAGGCGCAGGGTGTATTTCTTGTTGCCGCGCTCGATGCTGAGCACGTCGCCGTCCAGCAACAGCCGCTCTGGCTTGGGCTCCAACGTGTGCTTTTCCAGGCGGGACGGGGGCGTGTAGGAAAGCTCGCCGGAAGCGGTGACGGGCTTGTTGCCGAGGACAGCCAGGTATTTCTTTTCGGTGAAGGTTGCGCGGCCGCCTTTGTATTGAGCCAGGCCGGCCATGAGCTGATTCAGATCCCAGGCGGCGTGGGCCGTGGCGGTGAGCGCAAAGGCAATAAGGGCAAACAGAACGCGGGCGGTTTTCATCAGCGCTGCCAGAAGTCGAAAAAGTTGAACCAGTTGTAGGGCGTTTGCCGGCAATGGTATGCGAGCCGCTCGGCGTATCTTTCCTGGGCAGCATTCATGGCGGCTTGGCGGGTGGCCCGCTCCACGTGGGTGAAGTCGGCGATGGGCTCGAACACCACCTTGTAGCGATTGCCGCCCAGGTAGAGACCGAGCATCAGAAACACGGGCCGGCGCAGCATGACGGCCATGCGCCAGGGGCCGAGGGGAAAGGGTGCGGGGGCGCCTAGGAATTCAATCTCGCGCACCGCGTCGCCGCCCAACCCCCGGTCGGCCAACATGCCCACCAGATGGCCTTGTTCGATACGGCTCTGGGCAATCATCATGGAATCCATCTGCCCAAGCGGCACGATGTCCTGCACGGCGGCGGGATTGATGGCGGCGAGGACTTCGTTGATCTTGCGGGCGTTCTGCTCGTACATGAGCATGGACACGTTGAAGCCGGCACGCTGACGACCGAGGACGCGCATCACCTCGAAGCTGCCCAGGTGGGCGCCGATCAGCAGCAGCCCTTGGCCTTGGGCGGCCAGGGCATCCACCACGTCGACGCCTTCCGTTTCGATCTGGAAATCATCGAAGCGGCCATTGAGCAGATAGAGCCGGTCGTGGGTGATGGAGGCGAAGGCGAGAAAGTGGCGATAGATGTCCGCCAGTCCTGGCTTCCTTCCAAGGGCGCGCGACAAATACAGACGGCTGGCGGCGCGCGCCTTGGGAGAGAACAGAACGAAGTAGGCGGCGATGGGATGCAGCAGCAGGCGGCAGAGGCGGCGGCCGAAGGCGAGGGAGAGCACCACCATCAACCGCAGCACGGCGCGATTGCTGCGCTCGGCTTGCTGTATCCAGTTGGCACTGCCGGGGGCGGTCATTCGGCGCTTTCTTCCAGCAGGGTGATGGAGGCCGTGGCGACGGGTTGTTCGCCGCGCTTCACGGAGACTTGAATCGCGCCGGCACGTTGGGCGTATTGGAAGGCGAGGGTTTCGCCGGGGCCGACGGGGTTGAGGAATTTGGCGGAGCCGAGTTTGCAGTGGGTGATGGGTTTGCCGATGGCGTCGGACAGGAACACCAGGGCCTGGTCGAGGATGACTACGCCGGGAACGATGGGGTTACCGGGGAAGTGGCCGGGGAAGGCTGGGTGGTCTGTAGGGACAGTCCAGTCGACTTGGAGGTTTGCGATAGAGGTCATGCTTGGCGAGCCTCGCAGGAAAGTGAGTACGTGGAGCGAAGTCCGCGCCGGGTGTTCGCCCCGGCGGGCGAGGGCAAAGCCCTCGCCCATGGCCCACGGTAGCTCCCCCTCCTGTCCTCCCCCGCCGGGCGGGGGAGGTAACTAGTCACCTCCGCCCTCGGGGCGGAGGAAGGGAGGTGGGCACATTCTTTCAGCTTGCTGCGGCGAGCAGCCGCAGCCCCGGCTGCCTCGGCCCTGCGGGCTACCCGCTGCTGCGAAGCAGGAAATGGCCGGTCCCGCAAACTCGCGGCTACGCCGCTCAGACACGCGGTCCCGGACGGCCCCATTTCCCGCATCACATCAGCGGCTCGGCGGAACGGGAGGGTCGCTCCGTAGTGAAGTGATATCTCAGTACGAAGAGTGGTCGCTACTCGGTCCCCGTCACACCGGCGAAAGCCGGTGTCCAGTTCGGCCGTCGCCTGGATTCCGGCGTTCGCCGGAATGACGGTCGTCGTTTTGCGAGCTTTACCCATCCCCTTCTGAGCCGCCGAGTGAGGAAGTCTCGACGGGGGAAGTCCGGGGGCGCGTGTCTGAGCGGCGCAGCCGCGAGTTTGCGCAACCGGCCCGGCGAGGCTTTCGCAGCGAGGGAAGCCCGAAGGGCCGGTGAGGCAGGGGTACGTTTCTTTGGTTACTTTCTTGTCGTACAACAAGAAAGTAACCCGCCCGCCGGGGCGGGACCCGGCAGCGTTGTTTTGGCAGGCAGTTCGCACATACCGCGCAAACGTCATGCGCCGCCCCCACTCTTCTGCGCCGCCAAATGCCGCTCCACCAACCCCATCATCTCGCCCCGCAACGTCTTGCCATTGGCATTCCTAGGCAAACTATCGACGAACACCAGCGGCCGCGGCAAGAACACCGGATCGACGCGCTTGCGCAACTCATCCTGAATCTGCCGCGCCGTCAGCGTAGGCGCCACGACAAACACCCAGAGGCGCGTGATGCCATCCGCTTCCTGATCGTCCGGCATGAAGAAGCAGCCATCCACCACGCCTTCAACACCGAGCAACTGATGGTTGAGATAGCCGATGGAACTGCGCTTGCCGGCGATGTTGAGCAGATCGCCGATACGCCCATGAAGCACGAAGCCGCCATCGGGCGTGGGCTCCAGGCGGTCCGCGAGACGATGGCGGATCAGCACGTGACCGCCATGGGCGTGGGCATCGTCGCCTTCGTAATCCAACTGCACGCCGGGCAGCAGTTGCCACGCGGGACCGGCACAGGTGCGGCGCGTCGCCACTTGACCGGTTTCGGTGCAGCCGTAGATTTCAAACAGCGGTCCGCCCAAGCGTTGCTCCGCTTCCCGCGCCAGGTTTTCGGAGAGGGGCGCGGTGGCGGAAAGCTGCTGCTCCACTTGCGGGCAATCCACGTCGGCGTCGAGCAGGGTACGCAGATGGAAAGGCGTAGTCACCAGCAGGCGCGGCGCGGGCACGGCGGAGAGAGCCGCGGCGATGTCCGCCGGATAGAAGGGGCGCCCGGTCCAGCAGGTGCAGCCGCCATGCAGGGTGAGCATGATGACGGATTCCATGCCGTAGCTGTGCTGGGAAGGCACGGTGCCGACGATGGTCTGGCCCGGCACCAGGCCGAGCTGTTGGGCTTCGCCCTGGGCGCTGACCACCAGGGAACCCCACCGCCGAACATGGGGCTGGGGAACGCCGGTGGAACCGGAGGTGAACAGGATCGCCATCACCCGGTCGGCGGGGATGTACGGCATGACGGGCGGCGCGCTCAGTTCTTCCGCAGGCGTTTCCGGGAAGCGCACCTGGGGCAGGTCCACCGTGTCGCCCTGGCCGTCGTGGAAGCAGCAGGCATCGGGCGCAAGCGCCTTGATGCGGGCGATGGTTTCCGGCGTGTAGTCGGCCGGCATCAGGCCCTGCTTGCCGACGACGAGGGCGGCGGACAGGCCCACCAGGAAACGGTAGCGGTCCTGGCAGAGGTTAAGGACGTGGCCGCCTTCCGGCAGCAGAGCGGAAACCCGCGCCACGTCGGCAAGGAAGCGGGCAACGCTGATGGGGCCGTCGCTACCGTGAGCGATGATGCCGTCGATGGGGTGACTGGTGAGGGGCAGCATGGCGATCAGATGCCTTCAGAAGAAAACCGAAACCCCTCCCGGCCTCTGCTTCTCAGGGGAGGAGAACTCTTGCGCAGGCCATCGCTATACGACTCCCCCCCTGACAAGCCTGTCCTGAGCCCCGTCGAAGGAGGGGGAACGAGGGGGGGTGCGAGGGTCGCATGATCGCCAACCATCACGACCCCTCCCCCGCCTTACGTCGCCGCATCGTCTCTTTGTACGCATCGATGGCGGCGAAGATGTTGCCGCCGCGATCCTCGGGCGCCAGCACGAAGAAGCGCAGCAGGTATTCGCAGACGAACATGGTGCCGACCAGGGGGCCGGTGAGGATGTTGGCGAAGAGGGACCAAACCGCCACGGGGGCGAAGGCGTAGAGCAGCAGGGACGTGGTGATCACCACGACGAAGAAGACTGTCCAGGCGGCGGTGACTTGCCGCGTATAGCGCGCCAGCGCGGGTGAGACCTTGGGGTGCATGAGGCTGGCGAAGGTGGTGCAGAGAGGCTCGCGGCCCTGGAACAGGGTGCTGCCGAAAAGCAGCCCCAGACTGCCGTTGATGCTCACGTGCTGAAGCAGGTAAAGGGCATCCACGTGATGCAGCAGATAAGGCCACGCCCAAGCCAGCAGGGCGGCACAGCCGGCACTGAAGGCCGCCATGCCGACCATGCCGCCGCGACGGGCGATGCCGAAGCCGATCAGGATCAGGGGCGCGACGGCCAGGGCCACTGCCCAGCCGCCACCCGCCCCGGATTCGGCGCTGGTGTAATGGGCGAGCAGGGCATAGCTCAGGAGTAGGGTGCCGATACCGGCGCCGATGAGGATGCTTGTGAGACGCGAACGGTTGCCCGCACCCGCGCTTTCGCCAGCAGTCCCGCCTTGGGTCATTTAGTCCGGTTGGCGGCCACGTGGGCGGCCAGGTTGCGCAGGGAGGTGAAGATCTTCACGTTGTTCTCGTCGTCGGCGCGCATCTGGAAACCGTACTGCTTGGACACCACGAGACTCACTTCCAGGATGTCGATGGAGTCGAGACCCAGACCGTCGCCGTAGAGGGGCGCATCGGGGTCGATCTCGGCGGCGGGTATTTCCAGATTGAGGGCAGTCACCATCAGGGCGGCAACTTCGGCGATCAGGGCGGCGTCAGGGGTTTGGCTCATGGTCGGTGGGTGAAGGTGAATGGAGGAAAGATTTGGTGGGGTGTTCTGCAAAGGGCGCTAACCCCTCCCGGCCTCCCCTTGTCAGGGGAGGAGAGTTCTTGCGGTGGTCGGCGTTATAGGAACCCGCCCCCTCTTGCGCAGATCGTCGCTATAGGACCTCCCCCCTGACAAGCCTGTCCTGAGCCCCGTCGAAGAAGGAGGACCGAGGGGGGTTGCGTTCTTTAGAACAAGCTCCCTCACCGCGCAGCCTTGAACGCCAGCACGGCATTGCTGCCGCCGAAGGCAAACGAATTGGACAGTGCCGCACGGGCACCCGTTCCGCGCAGGGCGGCGCCGGTGATGTGGCGCACGCCTGCGCAGGCGGGATCGACATTGTCCAGGTAGGCCGTGGGCGGCAGAGTGTCGCGGTGGAGGGCGAGCACGGTGATGAGGGCTTCGATGGCACCGGCGGCGCCCATCAGGTGGCCGTGGCCGGACTTGGTGGCGCTCACCGTCAGACGCTCGGCATGGGCACCAAACACTTGGCGCAGGGCGTCGATCTCGGTGGGGTCGCCTTCGCGGGTGGCGGTGCCGTGGGCGTTGACGTAATCCACGTCCTCAGGCGCAAGCCCGGCATCTGTCAGGGCCAGATTGATGGCGCGTACTTGGCCGGCGGCTTCGGGCTTCACCAGATGAGCGTGATCACAGGTGGCGCCGTAACCGGCCAGTTCGGCCAGGATGGTGGCGCCGCGTGCTTTGGCCGATTCCCACTCTTCCAGCACCAGGGCAGCCGCGCCTTCGCCAAGGACGAGGCCGCTGCGATTGGCGCCGAAGGGGCGACAGGAGGAGGGAGAGGATTGCTCGTCGCCGGGAGCCAACACGCGCAGGGCTTCCCAGGAGCGGATGACCCCATAAGCCAGGGGCGCGTCGGAACCGCCAGCCAACATGCGGTCGGCTTCGCCGTCACGGATGCGGCGATAGGCTTCGCCGATGGCGGCGCCGGCGGACGAACAGGCCACGGTGTAGGTGAGGCAGGAGTTGCCCAGGCCGAGCTGAATGGCGATGTGGTTTGACGCGGCGTTGTTCATGCCCAGCACGACGGATAGGGGCGAGACGCGCTCGCGGCCGTTTTGCCAGAGATCCCGGTAGCCCCGCTCGTAGGCCAGACAGCCGCCGAGGCCCGTACCCCAGGCGACGCCAAAATCGTTCTTTTCGTTTTTGTCGTCACGGGAGTAGCCGGCGTTCTGCCAGGCATCGAAGGCAGCGGCCACGGCAAGCTGGGAGAAGCGATCCATGGTGCCGGCGAGACTGCGGCCCAGCGCCTGATCGGGATTGAAGCTCTCGCAACGCACGGCGGGCATGGAGAGGCCGCGGGGCTTGTCGTCGGTGACGTAGTGGCGAATGCAGGATTCGCCGGCCGCGATGCGGTCGAAGAAGTCGTCGCAGTCGCCGCCGAAGGGACTTACCAGGCCTACGCCGGTGACGGCGACACGTCGTTTGGTCATGAGGAAATCAGGCGGCGGGCTTGTTCATGCCCTCGACCACGGTCAGCAACTCACCCACGGTGGTAGGCGCAGCCAGGTCTTCGGAGAGGGTCACGTTGAGCTTTTCCTCGAACTCAAACATCAGTTCCAGGAGCATGAGGGAATCGATACCCAGCTCTTGCAGCGTGGATTCGGGAGTAACGCGGGCGGGTTCAACGTCCAGACGTTCCTTGAGGAAATCACGGACGATGGAAAGCGTGTCGCTCATGGGGCTTTGCTCGGAAGAAGGGAGAAACGGTCGGGCCAAAAACCCGCAAACCGAAGGGGCTGGATTTTATCAGGGCCAGGCCCTATGCCCATCAGACCTTTCTGATTCTTCGGAATAGCAAAACCGGCAAACGCAGGACGAAGCCGACGAACAGCCGGATGTGCATGCGGGTCAGCAGCACGTTGTCGCGCAGGTAGTTGAAGTGGGACACGCCGCCCTCGTCGGCGCTGAAATAGCGCACGGGCGCCGGCAGATTCACCGGACGCACGCCCAGCCAGCACAAGCGCACGGTGGCCTCGGGGTCGAAATCGAAACGGCGCATGCCGCTGCGGCCCGTCATCACTTGGCGCAGGGGTTCGATGGGATAGACGCGGAATCCATAGAGGGAATCGCCGATGCCCATGCCCAGAGTTTCCAGATTAGCCCACCAGTTGGAGACCTTGCGCCCCTGGACGCGCAGGGCCGGTGCGTCCGCGGCGAACACGGGGACGCCGAGCACCATGGCTTCCGGATTGGCTTGGGCGGCGGCCATGAAAGTGGGGATCAGGTCGGCGGGATGCTGGCCGTCCGAATCCATGGTGAGCGCGTGGGTGTAGCCCTCGGCTTGGGCGCGGGTGATGCCTTCCAGCACGGCGGCGCCCTTGCCCTGGTTCTGGGGCAGGCGAATCACGCGCAGGCCGGGATCTTCCGCCGCCATGGCTTCGAGCTTTTCGCCGCTGCCGTCGGTGCTGCCGTCCACCACCACCCACACCGGCGTCCACTGGGCGCGAGCGGCCCGCACCGTGTCATAAACCTTAGGGCCGGGGTTGTAGCTGGGAATGAGGACGATGGGGCGAGCGGCAGTCATTAAGGAGCACTCAAGGTTTCGCGGAAGTAGGTTTCAAGCTCGCCGGCAAAAGCGCCAGCATCGGCGGGCGGCGCAAAGCGTTGGCCAATATGCGCGCTGATGGAAAGAGGTAGCTCGGGCCTACGCAGCAGGGGCCAGCGCTTGCCCAGGTAGGGACTGCTGAAGTCGATGAGCAGGGTTTGCACCGGCACCTTGGCGCGGGAGGCAATCAACCCGGCGGAGCCAGTGCACGGACTGATGGGAAAACTGTCGGTGCGGGTACCTTCGGGGAAGATCAGCAGTTGCGCGCCGTCATGCAATTGCTCCTTGGCTTGGCGCACCAAGCTAAGGAGGGAGTCGTTGCGGATGTAGCCGGCCAACCGGGCGCCGGCGCCCAAGAGGGGGTTGTCCATCAGGCTGCTCTTCATGACGCAGGCCACGTTGGGCAGGCAGGCGATGATGATGACGGCATCGAGCAGCGAAGGATGGTTGGCGACGATCACCAGGGAACCCTCGTCGCGCAGGGCTTCCACTTCTTTCAGATCGAAGCGGCAGAGGCAAAAGAGGCGCAGGAAACCCAGGTAGATGCGAAAGCCGGCGTGAATCGCCCAGCGACCGAAGCGCTGACCGATGGACTTGGGCAGCAGCAGATGCAAGGGCAGCGCAATGGGCGACCAGAGCGCACAAAGCAGGGCGAGGAAACCCAGCCCCAGCACCATGGCGATGGGCTCATAGGCGGCCACGAGCAAGCGACTCAGGTTGAAACCGGGGCGAGTGCGCTGCATGGAGCTCGATGTCACGAACTTAGTCGTCCACCGCGACGCGAGTGGACGATTCGCCCAACACCCAGGAGAAAGCAAAGCCCACGGTGGCGAAACTGCGCTTGGCCACCAAGGGACTGTTCTCGAAGGCCGCGCCGGAAAGGCTGTCGTAGCGGGCGAAGGCGCCGAACCAGGTTTTGTCGAAACGCTTGCTCACGGAGGCGAGGAACTGGCTGCCGCTATAGCCGCCGCTGGCCGCATAGGCGGGACGGCTAACCGTGGCGTATTGCTGGGACACGCCGTAGAAAGACTCGTGCTGCTTTCGGTCGGCATAGATGGGACCGGCGAGGAAGCCGAAGTTCCAATCAGGCAGACCCGGCAGATCGGAAACGTCCAGATTGAGATTGGGCGAAAACACCCAGCCGATGGACTTGGGCGAATGCTCGGCGGTAAAGGCGGCACGCATGGGGAGGCGCAGACGCAGCACGCGGGCCTGATCGGCGCTGCGCCACAGCTTGACGTCCAACTGGGGACCGAATTCCACGGTGGCCTTGAGGTTGGGCATGCCTGCACGTACGGCCACGTCATCGCTCTTCATGGGAGGCGAGGCGGAAAGGCTGAGGTTTAGATCCACCTTGTCGGAATCGAACAGTTGGGCCCGATAGCCATGACGGTCGGCCTTGAGGAAATCACCGTGGTAGGTGAAGTAGGGCACCGGCATGAGGAAGTTGTGCACCTTGTCCGAGCCGCGATAGGCGGGAAAGCTGAAACCGGCGACGCCTACGCCCGCTTCCCACAGGGGCTGATCCTTCTCCGCATGGGCGGCTAATGTGGCAATGACGGCAAGCGCCAAAGCAACGGAACGCAGGAACTTGGATGAAGGCATGGCGATCCTCGAACGGGACGAGTGGGCGTGAAAGCGGTGCGGGGCGCCATTGGCAGCAGGCAAAAAGCGGCCCGGATTATATCGGGTGGGTTTGGGGCAATTTCGAGACACGACGCTCACTTCGCGCTCACTCGGCCTTGGCGAGCACCGTCCGGCGCGGCAGCGAAAGAAAGACAGTCAGCAGGCCGAGGGCAGTACCCGCGAGCACGTCGAGGGAAACGTGCTGTTTGGTGGCCAGGGTGGAATAGACGATGCCCGCGCACCACAGCAGATTGCCGAAGCGCACAGCGCGACCGGCGCCCAATTCCACCAGTTGGTGATGCAGCCAGCCTGCGGCACACACGGCAGCCGCCACGTGCAGGGAAGGGCACGCATTGCCTGCGCTATCAATGGCGTGCAGTTGGGCGAAGCCGGCATGGGCGCTCCAATCCACATCGAGCAGCGGCACGGCAGTGGGCCAGAAGAAGAAGCAGACCAGCCCTGCAAGACAGAGGCCGCCCATGGCGAGGCCGAAGCGCACCAGCCGCGTCCAGGTATGGATGGGCGCCATGGGCAAAGAGACGTAGACCCAGAGGGAAAGGTAGAGCGGCAGGCTTGCCGCCTGGAAGGGCACCATGTGATCGACCACGGTGAGCGGCATGCTGATCACGGGATAGGCCGGGTGCTTGAGCACGTGCAGGTAGATGGTGAAAAAGCCCATCATGAATGCGGTCGTGCCAAGGGTCTTGAGCCACCACAGCCGCCAGGTGCGCTGCCACAGCGTGAGCATCCACGCGCTGGAGGCGGCGGATGAAGTGGCGGGCGAAGGAGGTTGGGGCATTCGATGATCCAGGGAAGAAGCGAACTGACGCGGTGGCATTACCGTCAGCAAAGCTGCGCAGGGCGCCGCATTCTAGCGACATGGGTTGATGACGATACGCGAGATCGCCATCCGTCGAGCAGTGGTCGACAAAAGGCGGGGATTTTCCGCAACGCTCGCCTTAGCTGCTATAGGCCGAGGATGAATTGGGTTGAGGATATGCCCTACATGGGCAAGGCGCGTAAGTCGCGTTTTCAGGATTAGCCCTGGCTCAGCTTCCTTTGGCCTTCACATCCTTCTCAATCGACTCCAGCACCCGCAAGTCCTCGGCATCCGCTTCGTCGGCTTCGGCGATACGGCGCTGGCTATCGAACTGCTCGTAACGTTCCCAGGCAACGGCCTTGGCTTGATCGGCTGAGCGAGTGCCAAAACCTTGCAACACAGGGCGCTCGTTGAATTCCAACAGGCGGTCCACGTTCTGACGCCAGTAGTCCAAGGTAAGTTGCTTTCTTTCCTTGGCGCGCAGCTCGGCTTGTTCGAGAAAGATGACGACCAGCCGATTGAGCGTATCCACTTCATCTGCGGTCAGATAGTTCTTGGCGACGATCACGTCCTGCTTACGTACGCGGCTACCGCTCCACGTGGTCAGACCGCTATTGGGGACATTGGGATCACAACGCTCGATGACGATTTCGGCTGCGGTCTTTTGAGTAACCGCATAAAGCAGCTTGTTTTGCACCTCGGCGAAAAACAGCTGGGCATTCGCATCGCCGGCGCGGTAATCGGCACTGAGGGCGAAGAGGTCGCGCACCTTTTGATAGAAGCGTTTTTCCGAAGCTCGAATCTCGCGGATGCGAGCGAGAAGTTCATCAAAGTAATCCCAGCCGCCGGGATTCTTCAGACGTTCGTCGTCCATGACGAAGCCCTTGATCAGGTATTCGGCAAGGTAGGCCGTGGCCCATTGGCGAAACTGGGTACCGCGCACACCTTTGACCCGATAGCCGACGGCCAGGATCATTTCCAGGCGATAGAGCTTGGTGCGATAGCGTTTGCCATCGGCGGCAGTTATTAAGGATTCTTTAATAACTGAATCGGCTCCCAGTTCGCCTTCCTTCAGGATGTTCCGAATGTGGATGTTGGCGTTGGGGATCGTGGTGGCAAACAGCTCGGCAATCTCAGCCTGACTCAGCCAGACGCTGCCGTCCTCCGCTCGCAGCTTGACTTGAACTTGACCATCTTCGGTTTGGTAGAGGATTAATTCGCTCATCTCAGTTCTCCTGGTACGCCCGTTCGATCAGCGCCTTCGCCTTTTCAAAATCGGCGGGGGTGCGGAGCGTGACTTCCAGATCGCCCGTTCCCCAGTGACCGATCTTGCTCACGTCGCGGGTGAAGCTTTGTTCCAGCGCGACGGTTTGGGGATCGAGCTTGAGGATGAGAAAGACGTGGGGGTCTTGCTTGGAGATGAGCGACATGCAGACGAAGTTCTTCAAGCGGCGAAGTGGTGGCGATTTGGTCGGCGTGGGTGGAAGCAGCAGGCGTCTTGGTTGGTATAGGGAAAGAGTTTGATATCGCTCATCACTCGGCCTTTGCAGTAAAGCTCGGCAGGCTCCCCGCTACATCTCGAAATGCCGCTAGTGCAGCCTCAAGGTGCTCGATGATCTCCTGTTGCAACATGTCCGGTTTGGGCAAGTCATCCACATTGTCGAGGCTGTCATCCTTGAGCCAGAAGATGTCCAGGCTGGCCTTGTCGCGCGCAATCAATTCTTCGTAAGCGTAGTACTTGAAGCGCTCCGTTTCCTTGCGCTCGTGGCGATTCTGCGGTTTGTAGCAGACCACAAAATCGCGCAGGTCTTCGAGTTTGAGCTGTCGCGTCTTCAACGTGAAATGCTGGTTGGTGCGCAGGTCGTAGAACCACACGCCTTTGGTATGCACTTTGCCATCCTTGGGCGCGGCGTCGAAGAACACTACATTTGCCTTCACGCCCTGCGCGTAGAAAATACCGGTAGGCAAGCGCAGGATGGTGTGCACGTCGCATGTCTCCAGCAGCTTGTAGCGGATCTTCTCGCCCGCACCGCCTTCGAACAGCACGTTATCTGGTAACACTATGGCGGCTTTGCCTGTCACCTTCAACATGCTCACGATATGCTGTAGGAAGTTGAGTTGCTTGTTCGATGTGGTCTCCCAGAAATCTGGTCGCTCATAGGTCAGCGCATCGCGGTCTTCCTCACCCTCTTCGTTGGTGATGGTCATGCTGCTCTTCTTGCCGAAGGGCGGATTTGCCAGCACATAGTCGACATGCAGTTTCGGCTCGGCAGTCAGCGCGTCAGAACGCTCCACCGATGGCTCACCATCCAGCTCGCCAATGTTGTGTAGGAAAAGATTCATCAGGCACAGACGGCGCGTGTTCGGCACGATCTCGTTGCCGTGAAATGTCTCATCGCGCAGGAAAGCCTTCTTCTTGCGACCCAGCTTCGGCGGCTCGTACTTCAGCCACTCGGCGTTCTGCCTGATCCAATCTCCAGTGCCGGACAGCCACTCATTTGCCACGAGGAAGAAGCCCCCCGTACCACATGCCGGATCGGCAATCGACTTCAGCGGCTGCGGCCGCATGCAGGCCACCATTGCCTGGATCAACGCACGCGGAGTGAAGTACTGGCCGGCACCGCTCTTGGTGTCTTCCGCATTTTTCTGCAGTAGGCCTTCGTACAAATCGCCCTTGGCATCCGTATCCATGCCCACCCAGCTTTCGGCATCGATCATTTGCACAAGGCGAGAAAGCTTGGCCGGATCCTGGATCTTGTTCTGCGCTTTGAAGAAGATTGCTCCGAGCATTCCGGGCTCCTTGCCCAGCCGGTTCAAGACTTTGAGGTAATGCGCCTCCAAACGCTCGCCAGCCTTGTTGCGCAAGCTTGCCCAATCGTAGCCCTTCGGCACATGAGTCTCCCGCAGATAGGGTTCCTGAGAATATTCATTCGCCATCTTCAGGAAGAGCAGGTACGTCAGTTGCTCCAAGTAGTCACCGTAACCCACCCCGTCATCGCGCAGGGTGTGGCAGAAATTCCAGACTTTTTGGACAAGAGCAGAGGTGTTCATTTTTTCCTTAATCAGACAATCGTATTGACGTCATAGTGTCAATATCTATGCATTTGTCGGTTATCCAGAACATTACGGGTTAAGTCTCTAACAGTTCCTGAATCCATGGATGTGCATCGCTACGCTGACCCCGAAGCAGAAAATGCATGTCTCCGCTGAACGGGGCTTCGCGATCAATCGCGCGACGCAGACGAGCAGCAACCGTCTTGAAGTCAACAATCCTAATTGGGTCTTGAGTGGCCAACTCAAACTGCCGCTTCCCTTCATCAACATCAGCCATTAATTGCACCGCCATACGGTGGCGCTGCTTGCATGTCGGCTCGTAGTTAAGGTGATACACCTCAATTGAAGTTTCGGCCCTCTGCTTGGCCACTGGCTCGGTACTGGCAGCACAAGGTTGTCCGTTCTCCTGATGGCAGCCCAGTAGTCTCCAATCCGAAAGTTCGCAAGGGTCAAGGAGCGCAGGCTGCTCCGCATTGACTGGCCCGACCGTGTAAACACGCCGGGTTTCATTGAGCAGTGGAAAGCGATCAGCCTTACCTCCGACCGTGTCATTGACCACGTCTTTGCGCCTGCTGTTACAAAACGTGCAGGCGTAACGGAAGTTGTTCGGATCAAATGCCAACCAGCGATAACCCTCGTGCGGATTGGCCGCGTCACTCACCCGATTTTTTGGTCGGAAGTGATCGACCGCATTATCTGAACGGTCTACTGTTGATTCGCAATACCAGCACTTGTCATGCAGCAGACTTGCCAAGCCATTCTTGAGCTCACGCCACACAGTGGAATGATCATTGGGATCGTCGCCGCCTGCCACAGCTTGTGCTGCAGCTTGTGCACGCTGATCCCAACCGGTGGGCTTCGCCAACTTCGAACGGTCAACGTACCTCAATTGGAAGCCCCGCCTTTGTCTTTCGCCTCGTCTGCCAGTAGCTCTGCGATCAGCCGCTTTGCCAGATCTTCTCTTTCAGTCCTCGGCATCTGAATGACAGCTTTCGCAAGTTCTTTCGGCTGAGTCGTTTCGAACTGCTCCTCCAAAAGTTGGTTGCGCAATCTCAGATAGCGGGAATACTCGTCATCCGGATGGAAGAACCTGAATCCCAGCCGATCCAACTGGGCATTGATCCTGTCCAGCTCGTGCAGCTCTTCCTGCGTCAGACTCTCTTTCGCTGCATATGCGCGCTGTTCCTCCAAGAGTCGCTGCGTCTGCTGATCAAGTGACGACGCAATACCAAACATATCGCTCGTCACGATAGCCGCATAACCCATGCCTCTCGGGGCCATTTCAGGCGGACAAGCCACAATGCGACGGCGCTCGTCCTCTTTGACCATGCGAAGAATCTGCACTTGCTCACGATCCAGCTCAGCAATTGCCAAAGGGTTATGCGTAGTGAGCAGGATGTGGCTCGTTTCTTCCTGCTGCGATCCGCTAGAGATGAACTTCCTCAGATACGAGATGTAATCCACACTCCAGCGGGGATTTAGATGCGTATCTGGCTCGTCAAGTAAGAACAGGCTTTCATCTTCAGCAGTAAAACGCAGCAGGCCCAGGACCGTTAGCAATTGCTGTTCGCCCTCGCTGAGCTCGCGGAAAGTGACAGTGCCATCATTTTTCTTGAGTCGTACGCGGATACGAACCTCCTCGATCAATTCCGATACATACGTACTTTCAAGGTCGCGAAAGAACTCTGCTGGTGCTTGTTTTCCAACCAGACGCCGCAGAGCATCGATATCTCTCACATACAGATATTTAAACTGGAGCGTTTCCTTGTTCCAGATTGACGTCGACACACGCCGACTTACCTCAATCGGTGCTAGAGCTACGTCATACAGACGTGCAAGGAAATCGCGCACGATGCCGCGCGCATTCCAGAAGCGGGGGTCTCCATCAGCGGCTTTGGATTTCCACGGTGGCTGCCGCAACACGAAGAGCACTGACTCGAGGCCCTCATCGGGATCAAGACCCAAGTGATCATTGAGAAAATCTCGCACCACCTCGGGTTGCTGAATCAGAAAGGCCAGCAGCACGAACTGGCTATGAACAGGCATGGCGTAGAACAGCCGCTTCAGTCCTGGGTTGTCACCATTCCGTAGCTTGCTGTCGTAGTTTTCCAAATAAGGGAGAAATACCTCCTGCATGCGCTTGCTTTCGCCCGAGTAATAGCTGAACACATAGCGCGGTAGATAGTCCGCTTCCGCAGTTAGGAATGCGGTGAGCTTGATGGGTTCGCCTAGTGGCGACGAGTCCGATTCTTCTCCGAAGTCCTGAACGCTTTCGATAAGCTCGCTCTGCCTGATTTGTCTGGCATCTGCAACATAGATAAGGAATGGCTCCTTTGAACGATCCGGATCAGCGTCGATATGGATACGACGCATGCACTCGCCAGAACCCATGCGATACGAAAGCTTGAAAGCAAACTCAGGCGTTCGCTTCTTGGCAATCAGATCGCGAAAAATAATTGCCAATGCTTCAAGTACGTTGGACTTGCCTGTCCCGTTCCAACCAATCACCACCGTTACCCAGTGATTCTGATCGAAGTTGATGGTGACATTCTTTAGGTTCTTGAACTGATGGGTCCGGCTGTCTTTCGAACTGCCAATGGTGAGTTTGTCGAGGCGCATGTTCAGTTCGCGACCAGTTTCAAACGATCATAGAGTTTTCGCCCTTGAGCATCTGTCACCGCTTCAACTGCCAGGCGCTTCGCTTTGGTCAGCTCGCGCAGTTCTGCATACAGGACTTCGATCTGGTCGGTTGCGGAGCCATCGGCAATTCCACACCGATGGAATGCCTCCTGAGCGGATACCCAGTCAGCCGCTTCCGTCAGAACATCAATCAGTTTTAATGCCATGGAGACAGCCTCCTTACTTGATTTCTTTTTGTGTGGCTTAGGTAGCTTCGCTTGCTCAGCACGTTCAGCGCAGATGCGAGCGAGCAGCGCGCTAGCGGGTTCGTCAGTTGGATCCTGCGGTACGAGCTGGCCGGAAAAAGCGGCTTTAAGGATGTTTTTGCGTTGGGCTATGGATTGGCTCAGCCCGAGCTCTATCGATTTTCCCTGTCGGTCCAGCGCCTCTAACTGCAGTTCAAGCTGAATCAAGATTTCCTTTTGCTCATCAGCAGGTGCGAGTGGTACTGGAAACATCCGCAGCACGGTCATGTTGATAGAGGCAAGATTCGTGGTTTGCTTTCCAGCACTCTGGAACCAAGTCTTGCCAAACGTATTTCCATGGTGGGACACCAATTCAGGTAGCACCTCCGAAAGGAAAGGGCGCATCCGAAATACATGATTCTGGTGAATACAGCTTTTCATTTCATCGCGCCAGACCCAGCCACGGCCCAACTTGTCGCGATCACCACCTTCGTTGAATAGAACATCCCCAGCTCGCAAAGTGAGCTCTGCGATGTCCTTTTCGGTTGCGAGAATAGTCTTCACTTCCGAAAGATCGAGGTATCCACGCTGGACGTTGGCAACGCGAAGATAGGGAACTTCGCGAACCAGCATGTCAATATCACGTTTTGTTCCTTTGGCAACGCCGGAAGCGATTTCTCCGAGCATGTCCAAGCTTGCCCACACCCATCCCTCCGGTAGTTCCGGCAAGTTGGTAGTGTCGGGCGGGATGGGTTCGGGGTATTTGTATTGCCAGTCTTTGGGCGGGGTTTTACCTTGTTCGGCGAAGCGGGCGAGTTGTTTAGCTTCCCAGCGTTTGCGGCGCTCGCTGAGGATGCGGGCAAGCAGTTGGGCGCCGGTTTCGGTGGTGGCTTTCTTTTTGGTCCGCGCCTCACGCCAGGGCGCGGTGAGCGCGCCTTCCACCGCTGCCTTCAGCAACGACTGGCGGTATTGCGCGAGCTTCTTCTGTGCCGCCTTCAGCTCGGCCATGCCAGCATCGAGGTCGGAGAAGAGTTCTTCGAGTTTTGCGACGATGCGGGTTTGTTCTCGTTGAGGAGGAAGTTTGATCGGCCAGCCTTTAACAATTCCTTGGGAAATGTTGGGCTGTGCTCCACCTTTACCGGCATCAACAAACGCCTGTGTCTGAGAAATCAAATAGAAGTACAAGAACTCAGACGTAACGGCGTCTGGTATGCCGACAGCACATGCTTGATTGGTTGCAGCGTCAATACCGAGAATCGATGCTTTTCCTATGGTTGCCCCATACATGGCAAGCACAACTGAGCCTCGTGGAAACAACTTCGCGCTTGAGAACTGAACTGCACTTTCGGAGATGTACTCTTCTGACTTGAAGAGTGTACGAACGCCTAACTCACCCGTTTTGAACCACGGAATCTTGCCAACATAAAAACTTGGATTTGTTCTTGAGGGTGTCCCTCCGGACGACCAAACCGCGACGTCATCCAGAGTTGCTTCTGCCCATCCCCTCGGCAGACCTTGCTCACTCACGCCACCGTCTCCTCATTCATCTCCGTCATCAGCCTGTCGATATCCTTGCTCAGCACAGTCCAGGCTTTCTGCAGGCCGCCCCAACTGGCGAATTCGGCGTAGTCAAAATAATCACGCCTGGTGCTATATGAGATGGCGATGTGGTCTTTCATAAGGCGTAGCCATTCGGTCTGCTTTGGTGTAGAGGCCGTGGCACGCTTGGCGTTGTAGCGAAAGACCCAGGCCTGGAAGCGTCGGTCGGATACTCACGAACGGCCACGCCCGTAACGGCACTGAGATTGATCTGTTTCTTGTTCGCCCAACCGACCAGGGACAGTTTTTTGTCGATCTCGATTCTGGTTTTAGCGTCAGGCGTCATGGCTATTGAAGGACTCGAAGGATTTGAGGGAATTTCGTCCTACTGAAAAGACAATTACAAACAATGAAGGCCCCGCATAGGGGCCTTCATTATTACCCATGCCGACGAGATATCAGACGTCGATGTTCTTGGCGTACAGGGCGTTGCTCTCGATGAAGTTACGGCGCGGTTCCACTTCGTCGCCCATGAGGGTGGTGAAGATTTCATCCGCAGCAATCGCGTCCTCGATCTGCACTTTGAGCAGGCGGCGGACGGCGGGGTCCATGGTGGTTTCCCAGAGTTGCTCGGGATTCATTTCGCCCAGACCTTTGTAGCGTTGCTTGCTGAGGCCGCGTTCCACTTCGTTGAGGAGCCAGTTGATGCCTTGGTTGAAGCTTTCGACGGCACTGGATTTGTCACCGCGCTTCACGACAGCGCCGGGGCCGATGAGGCCGGCGATGAGTTGGGCGGTGCGATGCAGTTGTTGCCAGTCGCCGGAGAGGAGGAATTCGCCGTCGATGCGGGTGATGCGCTTATTGCCGTGGCGCATGCGCTGGATGCCCAGGCACCAGGCTTCCTTGCGTTCGTCGAAGGTGGCTTCGATGCTGACTTCCTTGACGTACTGGCTGAGGGTGGCAGCGCTGGCGCGGGCTGCTGCTTCGTCGTCGAGCTTGAGGTCGATGGGGTTGGAAAGCAGGGCGTGCAGGACTTCGCTATCCACGAAATCGGATAGGCGCTTGATGATGGCTTCGGAGGTGAGGTAGCTCTTGGCGAGTTCGCCGAGGGCGTCGCCTTCGATGGGGGTGGCGCCGGTCTTGGGGGTGAGTTGTGCGCCGTCGAGGGCCATGGTCAGCAGGTGCTGGTTGAGGGCCGCGTCGTCCTTGATGTAGAGCTCGGTTTTGCCGTGCTTGATTTTGTAGAGGGGCGGCTGGGCGATGTAGATGTAGCCGCGCTCCACCAGCTCGGGCAGTTGGCGATAGAAGAAGGTGAGCAGCAGGGTGCGGATGTGCGCGCCGTCCACGTCCGCGTCGGTCATGATGATGATGCGGTGGTAGCGGAGCTTTTCGATGTTGAAGTCGTCGGCGCCGATGCCGCAACCGAGGGCGGTGAGCAGGGTGACGATTTGTTCGGAGGAGAGCACTTTGTCGAAGCGCGCTTTCTCGACGTTGAGCACCTTGCCGCGCAGGGGCAGGATGGCCTGGAACTTACGGTCGCGACCTTGCTTGGCGGAGCCGCCGGCGGAGTCACCCTCGACGAGGTACATCTCGCAGAGCGCGGGATCTTTTTCCTGGCAGTCGGCGAGTTTGCCGGGCAGGCCAACGCCATCGAGGACGCCTTTGCGGCGTGTCATTTCGCGGGCCTTGCGTGCGGCCTCGCGGGCGCGGGAGGCTTCGACGATCTTGCCGCAGATGGTCTTGGCGTCGATGGGTTTTTCGAGCAGGTAGTCGGCGAGCTTTTGCGCGACGACTTCTTCCACTGCAGGGCGCGCTTCGCCGGAGACCAGTTTCATCTTGGTCTGGGAGGCGAACTTTGGGTCAGGCATCTTCACGGAGAGGACGCAGGCGAGACCTTCACGCATGTCGTCGCCGGTGATTTCAACCTTGGCCTTCTTGGCGATTTCGTTTTCTTCGATGTACTTATTGATGACGCGAGTCATCGCTGCGCGCAGGCCGGTGAGGTGGGTGCCGCCGTCGGACTGGGGAATGTTGTTGGTGAAGCACAGCACCTGTTCCTGGTAGCTGTCGTTCCACTGCATGGCGACTTCAACCGTGAGTTCGACGTTTTGCACTTGGCCGGTGGTGACCAGGGTGGTGCCTTCGGCATAGAAGACGTTGGGATGCAGAACGGTCTTGCTGCGGTTGATGTATTCGACGAAGCCTTTGACGCCGCCGGAGAAGGCGAAGTCTTCTTCCTTGCCGGTACGTTGATCGATGAGTTTGATCTTGACGCCGTTGTTGAGGAAGGAGAGTTCGCGCAGACGCTTGGCGAGGATCTCGTAGTGGAATTCGATGGTGCCAAAGATTTCTTCGTCGGCGAGGAAGTGAACTTCGGTACCGTGATTCTGAGTTTCACCCAGGAGTTCCATGGGGCTGGTTTCAATGCCATTCACCAGCTCGATGCGGCGATTGATGGCATGGCCCTTGTTGAATTCAAGGAAGTGTTTCTTGCCGTCGCGGCGAATGGTGAGACGCAGGAACTTGGACAGCGCATTGACGCAAGAGACGCCGACGCCATGCAGACCGCCGGAGACTTTGTAGGAGTTCTGATTGAACTTGCCACCGGCATGGAGCACGCACATGACGATTTCGGCAGCGGACCGTTTGGGTTCGTGCTTGTCATCCATCTTCACGCCGACGGGGATGCCGCGGCCGTTGTCGGAGACGGAGATGGAGTTGTCGGCGTGGATGGTGACGACGATGTCGTCGCAGTAGCCGGCGAGGGCTTCGTCGATGGCGTTGTCGACGACTTCAAAAACCATGTGGTGCAGACCCGTGCCATCGGAGGTGTCGCCGATGTACATGCCGGGACGCTTGCGCACGGCTTCCAGGCCTTCCAGTTGCTGGATGGAGGATTCGTCGTAGCCGCCGTTGGCAGGGTTTTGCTCAGTCATGATCTTTTACGCGTTGAGGTGTAGCAAAAAAAACGAAGTCCCCGGCCTGCCGGGGACCAAGAGTTTTCAAAATCGTCCGCTTAGATGCGCATGGGCATGACGACGTATTTGAACCGCTCGTTGTCCGGCAGGGTGAACAGGGCGCTGGAGTTGGCGTCGGCCAGGCGAGTCTCGATGATGTCGGCGCTTACGTTGTTGAGGACGTCGAGCAGGTAGGTGACGTTGAAGCCCACGTCGAGAGATTCGCCGGTGTAGTCCAGTTCGATTTCTTCCTGGGCGTCTTCTTGTTCGGCGTTGCTGGAGATGATCTTCAAGCTGCCGTTGGAAAGCACCAGACGTACGCCGCGGAACTTTTCGTTGGTCAGAATCGCGGCACGCTGCAGGGATTGATGCAGCACGGTCGAGGGGATGCGCAGGACCTTGGTGTGGTTCTGGGGAATCACGCGCTCGTAGTCGGGGAACTTGCCGTCGATGAGCTTGGAGATGAACTCGATGTCACCGAAACGGAACTGGACCTGGGTGGGGGAGATGATGATTTCCAGGGGCTCGTCGTTGTCGCCCAGCTGACGGGAGAGTTCGAGGACCGTCTTGCGCGGGAGGATGACTTCCATGCGCTCCTGGTGATCAGGCAGCGGCTCGCTGGCGTAGGCAAGGCGATGGCCGTCGGTGGCGACGACACGCATTTCGTTGCCCTGGACCACGAGTAGCAGGCCGTTGAGGTAGTAGCGGATGTCCTGCTGGGCCATGGAGTACTGAACCAGACCGAGGAGGCGCTTGAACTGGCCTTGGGACAGGGTGAGCTTTGTTTGCTGACCATCCAGAGCGGACATGCGGGGGAAATCTTCCGCCGGCAGGGTCTGCAGGTTGAAGCGGCTCTTGCCTGCCTTGAGCTGAAGACGACGGTCTTCAAAGTCGAGGCTGACTTCGGCGGACTCGGGCAGGGAGCGCAGGATGTCCTGCAGCTTGCGGGCAGCTACGGTCAGGGATGCCTTTTCGGAGCCAACGGCTTGGGTACCGGTCTTGATCTGGATCTCGATATCGGTGGCGAGGAGGGTGAGCCTTTCGCCGTCTTTTTCCATCAGCACGTTGGAGAGAATGGGCAAGGTGTGACGCTTCTCGACGATGCCGCTGACCGACTGCAAGGGAGCCAAAATCTGGTCACGGGGTCCTTTGAATAGAAGCATCTTTAAATTCTCCTTTAATAACTAGTGTCGGCCAGTTCTTGTGGATAAG
>DASUJA010000013.1:0-35740 GCA_036279515.1 Rhodocyclaceae bacterium
TGGTTGGCCTTCACGTGGTGGGCTTGAAGCGTGTGCGCATCGGCCGCATTCCCTTGAGCGATCTGCCATTGGGGCAGTGGCGCTACCTGCGCGAGGGCGAACGCTTCTGATTGTTGGCTCTACGACGAGATTGACCCGGTAGCGCGAAAAGGCCCGCCGGTCTCCCAAAAGAAGCCCCGCAAAAAGCGGGGCTTCTTTTTTCTGCGTTCTGCCTAGCGTTACAGCTTGAACCGCGCTACCGATTGCTGAACGGCCTGGGAGACGGTTTCCATCTGGGCGATGGCTTCCGTTGTCTTATGGGCGTCCGCAGCGTTTTGCTGGGCGGCTTGGGCGATCTGCTCCAGGCTATGGGCGATCTGGGTGCTGGCGGAGCTCTGTTCGCGGATGGCGTAGGTGATGGAGTCCACCACCTCGGTGACTTGGCCGGCATCGTGATGGATTTGCGTCACGGCGCTTGCGGCTTCGTTGGCGAGGGTTACACCGCCGTCGGCACGGGCGACGCCCACGTTCATGCTTTCCACGGCGCTATTGGTTCCGGCCTGGATGCGGGTCACCATGGTGGAAATTTCGGCGGTTGAAGAGGAGGTGCGTTCGGCGAGCTTGCGCACTTCGTCGGCCACCACCGCAAAGCCGCGGCCTTGCTCACCGGCGCGGGCTGCTTCGATGGCGGCGTTGAGCGCCAACAGGTTGGTTTGGTCCGCGATCTCTTGAATCGTGTTAACGATCGTGCCGATTTCGGCTGAGTACTTGCCCAACTCGTTAATCATGGTGGAGGAATCCTTCACCATGGCCGCGATCTGGCGCATTTCCTCGCCGGCTTGGTGGATCACCTTGCTGCCCTGGTCGGAACCTTGCAACGCCGCGTCGGCGATGGTGTGGGCGTTTTCTGCATTCTTGGCGATCTGGCTGATGCTGACTGTCAGCTGCTCCACCGATGCAGCAATGGACTGCGCCGCATCGCTTTGCTGGTCGGTGCGGCGGCAGGTTTCATCCGCAACAGCACCCAGTTCGTGAGCCTGTTGACCGAGGGCGTTGGCTTCGCCTTGAAGGTGGGAGACGATTTCCCGCAGGTTTTCCTGCAAGCCCTTCATGCCCGCCAACAGGCTGCTGTCGTCGCCCGCTTCGCATTGCAGGGGCTGGGTCAAGTCGCCCGAGGCGATGCGGCGTGCGGCGGCCACAGCCACGGCGGGTTCGCCGCCAAGCAGTCTGAGCAGGCGGCGATGGAAAACGATGATGGGCAGCAGGATGGCCAGGCCAATGACGACGATGGCGCCGGCGAATCGCGCCATCTCGGCCCGGAAGGCGGCATCTATGTCGTCAATGTAGATGCCCGAACCGATTGCCCAGTTCCAGGCCGGGAAACGTTTGATGAATGAAAGCTTCGCTACGGCTTCCTCGCTGCCGGGATGAGGCCACACGTAACCGACGTAGCCCTCTCCCTGTTCCTTTGCAACGTTGTTCAACTGAACGGCGAAGGGGTTGCCCGCCTTGTCCTTGAGCACCTCGATGGATTTGCCGTTCAGACTTGGTACCAGGGGGTGCATGAGCATGAGACCGGCGCTGATGTCCTGGACGAAGAAGTAATCCTTGCCGCCGTTGTAGCGCAGTTGACGCAGGGCTTCGAGGGCGGCCTTCTTGGCTTCTTCTTCCGGTACCTGTCCGCTTTTTGCCTGGCTCTCGAAGTAGCCCACCGTGGTTTGCGCTGTCTCGATGACGTCGCGCAGCTTAGTCTTGCGGTCGTTGAGCATATCGCTACGCTGCTTGATCAGCGTCCAGGCACTCAGGGCGATCAGGGTTGCTACGACAGTGAATAGGGTGATGAGTAGCTGACGCTTGAGCGTCATCTGCGATTTCGTAGTGGACACGGCATTTCCTCTGACTGCGTTACCTCTTGTTTTATATGTGGATATGCGAGGTAACTGTTTTCTGTATTACAGGACCGCGCTTTTTACGCCGCCTCCGGATGATTTTCAATACATGGGTCTGGAATGATTGTCAGGCTGTGTCGTATTCCCTACTGACGGAGTGGGTTACGTAGAAAGCCGGATTGATATTCTTATGTAAATGGAATGACGCTTATTCATGCTGAGAACAAGGCCCTAGTCACGGCGGCCTCTCCCGGTGCGATATGGCGGACGAGGGCTGTCATGGAACAAAACGCGCCTGATAGTTGCCGAAAACAGAGGCGTAACGGCACGCCAATGTAAGCCAATAGGAATTGCCCTATCTATCGATCGGGGCGGCTACCTCCACGTTGTCCAAGCTGCAGAAATCCATGGAATCCCATAACCAAGCGCATTTTCAAAGCATGGTGAAAGGCTTTGCAAGCTCAGGTTGGACAAGTCTGACATCCGCTTCCGTTCATCCTAGACAGCGGCGAAAGGTCTGAGCTAAAAATAATCCGACTCCGATTTACCTATTTCCTTGTGAATGTAAGGATGTTCCCATTGCTGCGGAAATAAAGAGTCGGGGGGGGGTATATGAAAGTCGTAATTGTCGGCTCCGCCAGAGAGTTGCGTCGCAAATTGTTCACCTGGATGCCCATTTCCGTTGGAGATGAGGTTCTGGAGGCCAGCGGAATGTTGAGTGCCGCTTGGTACGTGGACAGTTGCCGTCCCGACCTGATCGTTCTCGATCAGTCTTCCTGCGATGCGCGCGGGGTGGAAATGGTGAATTTGTTCACCCAGGTGGCGCCCGATGTCTGCGTGCTCGTCGATGAGCCGGAGGGTGGCCTGGAGCTTCTGGTTCGTGACGGTGGCGGCGACAAACTTTTCGCCGAATCCTTCTATGGTCGCCCCTTCGATTTCGCCGCATGGCGGGAGACGGGGCCTCCTTGATCAGAGCATAGGTCCGCACATAGGTCCGCACATAGGTCCGCACATAAAGAAGACGGGCAAAGACCCGGCTGCTCCTAAAACGTTTGGGAAGTCATCATGAAACTACGCACCGATCTACCTACAGTGTTGCCAGATCCCAGCAGCGTTCGTCACATTTGCTTTGCCGTTGCCCTGCCTGCCATCGTCGGCATTGCATGGCTGCTCCTGCTGGCTCAAGGCGGCTATGGGGCCGCCGTGCCTTTGTTGCTTGGGGCCCTGGCCCTGGTGATTGTTGCCATCCTCGCTGTCCGCTGGGCGCTCGTCCATCTTCGACGAGCCGTAGCGGATGCCGCTGCGCGGGCCAGAGCAAGTCTTCAGACCCAGTTCGATCTGGAGCAGGCCAAAAGCGTCCATGGCCTGGATCAGTTGTGCCGTTCGGTGTTGCCCATCTGGTCCGGCCAACTGGAAATGACTCGCGGCTTGACCGAAGAATCCATCGGCGCCCTGACCAATCGCTTTGCCGCAATGGCCCAGCGTATCGATACCGCCCTTGGCGCATCAAGCGGAAAGGCTGTCGATTCTGAAGTGGTGGCACTGCTTAACGACAGCCAGACGGAGCTGGATTCCATCGTTACCTCCCTGCGTTCTGCCCTCTCCATGAAGGAAACATTGCTAGGCCAGATTTCGCAGCTCTCCCATTTCACCGAAGAACTCAAGCAAATGGCCAAGGAGGTGGCGGAGATTGCCAAGCAGACCAATCTGCTGGCACTCAACGCCGCCATCGAAGCGGCTCGGGCGGGCGAGGTCGGGCGTGGCTTCGCGGTGGTGGCGGACGAAGTCCGCAAACTATCCAACATGTCCGGCGAAACCGGGCGAAAGATCACCGAGACCGTGGATACGGTGAACGTTGCCATTACCTCTACCCTGCAACTCTCCCAGCAATACTCGGCCCAGGAAGAAGAAATGGCGACTCGCTCCGAGGGCTTGATCCAACGGATCATCACCGAACTGCGCACTGCCACGGCCGACATGGAAGCCTCGGCAGAAGCCCTGCGCGGCGAAAGCCGGGCCGTGCGCAGCGACGTGGACGACGTGCTGGTGGCCCTTCAGTTCCAGGACCGCACCAGCCAAGTCCTGAGCCAAGTGCGCAACGATCTGGACAAGTTGGCTAAGCACCTGACGGAGAGCGGCAGTGCCCTTAGGAGCGGACACCCCATCGATGCCAATGCATGGTTGAACGAACTGTCCAGCACCTACACCACTGCCGAGCAGCACGTGGTGCACCGGGGCGGAAAGCCCCCAGGCAGGTCATCGTCAGCGAGCGAGATCACCTTCTTCTGACTTGAACACCCTTACCGCAAAGAAAATCATCATGGAAAAAGCGATCATGATCGTGGACGATTTTGCGTCCCTTCGGCAAGTGGTTGCCATCGCCCTCAAGGGTGCTGGCTATGCCGTGGTCGAGGCCTGCGACGGCAAGGATGCCCTGACCAAGGTGGATGGTCGCAAGCTGCATCTCCTCATCAGCGACGTAAACATGCCGAACATGGACGGCATTTCCTTCGTCAAGGCGGCCAAGCAGAACCCGACCTACAAGTTCACTCCCGTCATCATGCTCACCACCGAAGCGGGGGAGGACAAAAAAGCCATCGGCCAGGCCGCGGGTGCGAAAGCATGGGTGATCAAGCCCTTCCTTTCGGCCCAGATGCTTGCGGCTGTCTCCAAGCTCGTCATGTGAGGGATGCGGCCATGAGCGAAGTGCAACGGGTCGTCATCGACGGCGAATTCACCATCTTCACCGTTTCGGAAATCAAAGCCAGGCTGCTGGATGCCCTCAACGGGAGCGATCAAGTCGAAGTGGATTTGTTCGGCGTCAGCGAAATGGATACGGCGGGCTTACAGATCATTCTGGCCGCGCAATTGGATGCCTCCAACCGTCGCAAGCAACTGTGGTTTGTCGGGAGCTGTCGCGCCGTGGCCGATGTGATGGCCCTCTATGGCCTGGCCGAACGCTTCGCCGCGCAGGCCCAATCAGCGGCGCTTCAAGTAGTCGGCGCTCCCGCCTGAAACCATCCTGCCCACGGAGAAGACATCATGGATTTGGACGAGGCACTACAGACCTTCATCATCGAAGGCCGCGACCTTCTGGAGACATCAAGAGCGCGCTGGGGCGAGGCACCACCATGCAGAGTCGTCTGACCCTGACCCTCGCCATCATCGATGGCTTCCTGGACAACGTGAGGGCCTCAAGCTTCGTCGTGCCCCTCGACATGGTCGTGGAGTGCATGGAACTTCCCGTTGAAGAAGATGCCCCATTTGGGATCATCTCAATCTTCGGGGCGAAGTGCTTCCCTACATCCGCCTCAAGTAACGCTTCGATATTGAGGATGCAGCCGTGACAGCGAGTACCGAGCGGGCGCTGGAGCTTGAGTACGCTGGCGCGGTGTCCCATGTCCCTGAGGTTGCGGGCAACATCATTCAACCCATTCAACGCCAGAACGTGGTGGTGGTGCAGTACGTCGGCCATCGTGCTGGGCTGGTGGTGGACAACCTTCTCGGCGGTCCAGACCGTCATCCGGCCTCTGGGCAACGTCTTCGCCGGGGTGGAGGGCATCAGCGGTTTCACCATTCTCGGATCGGGGGCAGGCGGCACTGATCCTGGACGCTCCCGGTCTCGTCCGGCGAGTCGTGCGACTCGACGCTCGCCACCACGACGCTTTATCAACCCTCGCGGCTTAATCCCCACGCACTCTCCATAAGGAGGTAACTGCAAATGACCATCACCAAGAAAGTGGCCATGCTTTTGGCCTTGGCCCTGGCAGGCATCCTCATGCTTGCCGGCATCGCCCAATATCAGATGGGGCGAGTGTTTGAAAGCGCCAACTACGATAACGTGAATGCGGTGCCCAGTCTCCAGTCTATTGGCGTCGTCAGCACAACCTTTGGCAATTTCCGGGTTCTGAGCTGGCAGCACGTGGCTTCTGATGACAAGGCCGTGATGGCCGAGTTGGACCAAAAGATGGCGGCGAATCAACAGAAGCTGGAAGAAACCTTGGCCTCCCATGAGATCGACCATGGCGAGTTCACCGAGTTTTAAAAGAAGGCCCAGCCATGCAAGCGACCGAAACCCAACCGACTGCGCCGATGGCCCAGGAGGCGCTGGATCAGCAACAGTACCTGACCTTCACTCTTGGGGATGAAATGTTTGCCATTGGCATTCTTTCGATCCGAGAAATCATCGAGTACGGCCAGGTGACTCAGGTGCCCATGACGCCCCCCTATATTCGAGGTGTCATCAATCTGCGCGGCGCAGTGGTACCCGTGGTGGATTTGGCTGTTCGTTTTGGCCGATCCCCCCGCGACATCACTCGCCGCACCTGCATCGTCATCGTGGAAATGGAGACCGACAAAGGCACTCATGAAATGGGCATCGTGGTGGATGCCGTATCGGAGGTTCTGGAAATTCCGGCCAGTGAAATCGAACCTCCCCCCGAGTTCGGTGCCCGCATCCGCATCGATTTTTTGCGGGGCATGGGCAAGGTCGGCGGCAAGTTCGTTGCCATCCTCGATGTGAGCAAGGTGTTGTCCATGGACGAAGTGGCCGTGCTGGCCAATGTGACGGCAGCCCCCCCGTCCCAGTCTGTCGCCTGATTGTTCGATTTTCAGCGGGCGCCCGTCTGTGCGTAGCGGTGCGTCCGCCTTTTTGACATCTCCGACTCGCCTTGCAGCGGGGTGAGGTTCTGGCGTTGCCCTATGTCTGTGTGATGCTTGGAGACAAGCATCTCCGTGATGGGGCGCCTGGGCGTTAGTGCGGCCTGTCCTTGGCCTTTAGTGTGAGTAAGTGAAATGCTGGAATGGCATCGCTTGCGGTGACAAAGGCTTCGACGCCAGGCGGTAGGCGGGACGCCGCGAGGGCGCCGGCACCTCCGACCCAGACGGTAACGGTGGGGGGAATCAGTACGCGCAACTGATGCAGGGTTGGTGGCAGCAGGCGGTGGGGATAGGCTGCGCTGAAGGAAACGGCGACGGCGTCTACGTTGTAGGCAGCGGTAGCTTCGGCAACATCGGCAAGCGGCGTCTGGGCACCCAGGAAAATGCAGTCTCCCCCCTGCTTCGGCGATTAGCGCTCGTACCATCTCCAACCCCAGGGTGTGCAACTCTCCCGGCGGCGTGGTGAGCAGGATGCGCGGTCCGCTGGCAGTAGGCCGAAGGCGGCGGTGGATTTCTGCCAGGAAAGCTTGGCGGGTGCTGGAGAATAAGTGCTCCTCGTACACCCTCATGCCTTCCGCTTTCGCGCACTGCTGGCCGGAATAAATCGTCGCTGTCCGTAATGCGGAAGAACATCTGTGTAGATGTGGCGTTCGGTTTCAGTACCTATGCCCGTATCCCAAACCTGTATGGAAAGGTAGTGCCGACGCCGGCGGGCGGCTTGGTCCGGTCTTGGGATTGATGTTGCCGTGCCATCCTTGGTGTCATTGATTTGTTCGGACGATGCTGTTTCCGCTAGTTCCGACGTGGGCCGGAAGGCGCTATCCTCGCTCCCCCGGCTGATCGGGGCGAGGTGAGGCGCACTTGCGGAACGTAGTCACTGCGTCATCCTTTCCCAGCACAGCAGTAAGGGAATCGCGAAGAGGAATGCGAGAAAAACCAATCCATCCACTTCCCTCAAGGCAGAGACTCGGGCTGTGTTTGTATTGAGTTATCTCTCCCCCATTGCCAGGAGAATCGCCGATATCGCCAAAGGACGCTCACCCTTGTTGGGCGAGCGATGATGCTGGCTTGCATGGAAGTCATAACGCTTCACTCTCTTGTTATTGGGAGTCGTCGTTCTTCCTTTGTTCTATTGCTTTAGTTATATGTCTGGTATAGATGGCAGCCCCGTGGTGTTCAAGGTAAATATGCAAGACATTGAAATTGCAATCATCGGTGGAGGCCCGGCAGGGCTCATGGCCGCCGAGGTGCTTGCCGCTGCCGGCTACCGGGTGGACGTGTTCGAGGCCATGCCTTCTCTTGGACGCAAATTCCTCATGGCGGGGAAGGGCGGTATGAACATCACCCATTCCGAGGAGACGGGTGCCTTCCTCTCTCGCTACGGTGATCGCCGGCCCTGGCTGGAACCCATGTTGGCGCGCTTTGGTGCGGAAGCGCTGCGCGAGTGGATACATGGTCTTGGCATCGAGACTTTCATCGGCACTTCGGGCCGGGTGTTCCCCCGTGAGATGAAGGCGGCTCCGCTGCTGCGGGCCTGGCTCCATCGTTTGCGGGAGGCGGGTGTGCGTTTTCATGTACGCCATCGCTGGCTGGGCTGGGATGCGGAAGGTGCCCTGCGCTTCTCAACGCCGGATGGCGAGAGTCAGGTTCGATCCGCTGCCACCGTGCTCGCCTTGGGCGGCGGTAGCTGGGCCAAGCTTGGCTCCGATGGCGCCTGGGTTCCGCTCTTGCGCGACCAGCAAGTGTCCGTCGCTCCGCTGAAACCCAGCAACTGCGGCTTCGACGTGGGTTGGACGCCGTACTTCCGCGAGCGTTTCGCCGGCCAGCCGGTGAAGTCCCTGGCAGCTTCCTGCGTGGATGCGAAGGGCGTCATTCATCAGCGCCGGGGCGAATGCCTTGTCAGCGCCAGCGGCATCGAGGGCGGTTTGATCTACGCCTTGTCCGCCCCCTTGCGCAACGTGATCGAAGCCTCGGGCCATGCTGTGCTGCATCTGGATTTGTTGCCGGATCGCACCTTGGAGCAGGTGCAGGCCGAAACCTGCCGGTCGCGGGGTTCCCGTTCCCTGTCCAGCCACCTGCAAAGCCGCCTTGGCATTACCGGCGTCAAAGCCGGTCTGTTGCGGGAGTGTTTGTCCAAGGACGAGATGAATGATCCCCTACGCCTGGCCGCTGCTCTCAAGGCGCTGCCTCTCGCGCTGGTGAGGCCCCGCCCTCTGGACGAGGCCATCAGCACTGCCGGCGGCGTGGAGCAACAGGCCCTGGGCGACACGCTGATGCTCAAGAACAAGGCAGGCGTTTTCTGCGCGGGGGAAATGCTGGACTGGGAAGCGCCTACTGGCGGCTACCTTCTCACCGCTTGCTTTGCCACGGGCCGTGCGGCGGGCGAGGGGGTTGCGCGGTGGTTGAAAACGCAAAAATCCAATCCGGGTTAATCACACTTAATTCACAACTCTCTCACAGCTTATCCCCCGCTAACCCACAGCATTTCCACAGGTTTATACACAGGTTGTTCAGTCGGGAACGAGTAGACTCGCGCCCCTGATTTTGGAGGTTCCCCATGGCTGAACGCCGCGCATTTTCACCCAAGCAATCCATCGATCCGCAGGTCGCGGCGCTCAAGCTGCCGCCCCATTCCATCGAAGCGGAGCAATCCCTGATCGGTGGCCTGTTGCTCGATAACACGGCCTGGGACCGCATCGGCGACGTGGTGGCATCGGCGGACTTCTATCGCGACGACCATCGTCGCATCTTCACCCACATCCAAAAGCTGGTGGAAACCGGCCGTCCCGCCGACGTGGTGACGGTGTACGAATCCATCGAAAAATCCAACGAGGTGGACCAGACCGGCGGCCTCGCCTATCTGGGCGAAATCGCCAACAACACGCCGTCCGCCGCCAACATCCGCCGCTATGCGGAAATCGTTCACGAGCGCGCCGTGCTGCGCAAGCTGGTGACGGTGGGCGACGAGATCGCCTCCAGCGCCTTGACCCCCGCAGGCCGCGACGTGAAAGAGCTGCTGGACGAAGCCGAACAAAAGGTTTTTGAAATCGCCGAGGCGGGTAACAAGGGCAAGCAGGGCTTCGTCTCCATGCCCGAAGTGCTGGGCGAAGTGGTGGACCGCATTCAGCAGCTCTACGACCGGGACGATCCTTCCGAAATCACCGGCACCCCTTCCGGCTTCACCGACCTGGACAAGATGACCTCGGGCCTCCAGCCCGGCGACATGATCGTCGTGGCCGGTCGTCCTTCCATGGGTAAGACCGCCTTCGCCCTGAACATCGCGGAATACGTGGGCGTGGAAGCCAAGCTACCCGTAGCCGTGTTCAGCTTGGAAATGTCAGGCCCTCAGCTGGCCATGCGTTTTCTCTCGTCCGTGGGCAAACTCGACCAGCACAAGCTGCGTACCGGCAAGCTGGGCGACGAAGAGTGGGACAAGATGACCGTCGCCCTCGGCAAGCTCCACGACGCGCCCATCCACATCGACGAAACCGGCGCCATCAGCGCCACCGATCTGCGCGCCCGTGCTCGCCGTCTGCACCGCCAGTTCGGCAAGCTCGGCCTCATCGTCATCGACTACATCCAGCTCATGACCTCGGGTGGCGGCAGCGAAAACCGGGCCACGGAAATCTCTGAAATCTCCCGCTCCATCAAGGCGCTCGCCAAGGAACTGTCCGTGCCGGTGATTGCGCTCTCGCAGCTTTCGCGGAAAGTGGAAGAGCGTAATGACAAGCGCCCCATGATGTCCGACTTGCGCGAATCAGGCGCTATCGAACAGGACGCGGACATCATCATCATGATGTACCGCGAGGAGTACTACAACAAGGAAACCCAGGACAAAGGCGTCGCCGAAGTGATCGTCGGTAAGCACCGTAACGGCCCCACCGGCACCGTGCGTCTCAACTTCCAGGGCGAGTACACCAAGTTCGTTAACCTCGCGATGCCGGGAAGCTACTAAGCGAGCGTATCGGTTTCTGTAGATAGCAATGAACAGGGAACGGGGCGCAGGCCCCGTTTTTTCTAATGAAGCGCTGATTAAGTGAATATCGTTCGGGCTGAGCCTGTCGAAGCCCTTGTGCCCAAAGGCTGCACTGCGGGCCTCCACTTCGATAAGGCTGTCCTGAGCTCGTCGAAGGGCCTGTCCTGAACTTGCCGAAGGGCGCCGTGCGGACGGACTTGATCGGTATTTCCCAAACGTCGTCGGGTAGGCATTCATGAAACGACTTTCGCTATTGGCAGTGCTCTTGGGAGTGTTGCTCTCCGGTTGCGCCAGCCGGTCCTCGATTCCTGTGGATGCGCCCGATCCCGGCCAAGCCGGAACGCCCGACGTTCAAGTGCAGGTGGAAGGCCTCGGTCCCTGCAACGACGGTCCGGATCGCACCCTCCATCTGGATTCGAGCCAGCCTCTGACCATCCTCGTTCATGGCTGCCGAGGCTCCGCAGGAAAGTTCAAAGTCCTGGCGGAAGTTCTCGCCTTCCACGGGCAACAAACCGCCTGCTTCAGCTACGACGACCGGCAAAATCTCATGGCGACTTCTGGCCGACTGGCAGCCGCCATCAGCAATGTCTCCGAACATCTGAAATCCCCGCACGTTACCGTCGTCGGCCATAGCATGGGAGGCTTGATCGCAAGGAAGGGCGTGGTCGCTGAGCGACCGGATCCGGTCAAAACACCGAACGTGAACCTGCGCCTCGTAACCATCTCGGCCCCCTTCGCCGGCATCGCCAGCGCCAACCCTTGCGCCAATACCCTGTACCGAGTTCTGAGTCTCGGCATCAACGACCTCGCCTGCCGCGTCATCAGTGGCGACAAGTGGTACGACATTACCTCCGCGTCCGACTTCATCCGCCAGCCCGGCGAACTGCTGCCCCAGGTCAAGGATTACTTGAAGGTGACCACCGACGAACGGAACACCTGCCGCAGCGTCGACGACAACGGGCGCTGCCTAGAGAGCGACTACATCTTCAGCCTGGAAGAGCAGCGCCACCCCCTGATCGACGGCAAGGGCCACACGGTCGGCGTCGTGGTCCCCGCCGGCCACGTGGAGATCGTCGGAGAAAACGGCGTGATGCCCCACAAGCTGATCCAGGTGCTGCAAGAAAACGGCGTAATCCGCCCCACCGAGCCTTGGCGACAAGCGGAATTCGGTCGGCTGCTTGCGAGGTTGTACGGGCGGTAGAGATGGAGTGCAGGCCCTATTCTTGTTTTGCTGTCGGAGAGGCTCGGATGCTATTGCTTCTCGCCCTTTCAATCCTGCTAATCAGGGTTGCGCTTGAGTTCGAAACATACGTACCGCGACCTATTAAACGATAATGCGCGGCTAGTCCGTAACCTTAAGGAAATGTCCTTGTCCATTCTGACCATCGAAGCGTTGTGCCAATAGGGCCAAAAGTTCTCCGCAGCCGAAAGCGTCCACCCTGAGCCCTCTTTGTTCGGCACCACCGATGGGAAGGCCATTGGGACTTATCTTGAGCACAAATTTCGGGCCTACCTTACGGCTAAAGGTTACGAGTACGAAGCTGGGAATGCAGCCAACGGTCTAGATTTTCCTGGCCTTGATGTTGACATCAAGGTCACCAGTATCAAGCAGCCTCAGTCATCATGCCCTTTCCGCTCCATTCGGCAGAAAGTGTTCGGGCTGGGCTATTCGTTGCTCGTGTTCGTATATGAGAAGACCGATGACCACAAAAATCGCTCGGCTATCTTGCGTATGACCGACACAATCTTCGTGGAAGCGTCGCGAACCGCTGATTTTCAAATGACCAGAGGTCTTCGGAAAATACTCGATGAAGAGGGCAATGAAGATGACCTCATGGCTTTCATGGCCGAACGTTCTTTGACTGCGGACGAACACGAGTTGCGAGCACTGGCAGCGGAAGTTATCAACAGGCACCCGGAACAAGGCTATCTGACGATCTCGCCCGCGCTGCAATGGCGGCTCCAATACAAGCGAGTCATTGACCAAGCAGGATCTGTAGATGGCGTTCGGTCCGTATTCAAAGGTTGATGACAATGGATGCTCGAAAACGCCGTATCGAGTTTGGGGATTTTCAAACCCCCTATACCTTGGCGATCGAAATCTGTCGAAGGCTGGTAACGCTTGGCATTCGTCCTGATGCGGTTGTTGAACCGACCTGTGGCGTTGGGGCGTTCGTTATGGCTGCAACCGAGGCGTTTACAAACGCAAGGGAAATTGTCGGCTTCGACATCAACGAGACCTATCTGGAAACGCTTCGCGAGCGATTGGCCTCCATGCCTGATAGCGGGCGCGTCCGCGTAGGCCACGCCGACTTTTTTGCCAAGGACTGGCACGAAGAATTGGTACGGATTCCTGGAAAAATTCTCGTCCTCGGAAACTTTCCTTGGGTGACCAATGCGGCTCAAGGAAGCATTGGTGGTTCCAATCTTCCAAAAAAAAATAACTTCCTCGGTCACAACGGCTTCGATGCGATTAGCGGTAAAGCCAACTTCGACATTTCGGAGTGGATGCTGCTCGAAGTCTTGCGCTGGATGAAGGGCCGAGAAGGCGATGTGGCAATGCTTGTCAAAACGGCGGTCGCTCGCAAGATACTCGCTCATGCAGCAAAGCAAGGCGCTGCAATTCGGGAAGCATTCGTTTTTGGCATAGACGCCAAGAAGGAATTCGGGGCGTCAGTCGATGCGAGCCTGCTTGTCATACGGCTCTCTGGCGATGCCGCAATCTGCCATGACTACACGGTTTTCGACGATCTAGCCTCTATCCGCGGTCGCCGTGTGGGGCACCGAATGGGTCTCACGGTGGGCGATCTCGACTCGTTTGAGACAAACCGCTACCTCGTAGGTGAGAGTCCGCAGAAATGGCGGTCAGGGGTCAAGCACGATGCCTCCGGTGTCATGGAACTTACCCTGACCGCCCAAGGGCTGGAAAATGGGCTTGGCGAAGTCGTCGACATTGAGTCCGACTATCTTTTTCCCCTGCTCAAAGGTTCCGATGTCGGCAGCGGAAAGGGATGGCGCGGCAAGTACACCCTTGTTACGCAACGCCGTGTTGGTGAGCCTACCGATCCAATACGGGAAGTGGCGCCTAAGACGTGGGCATACCTTGAAAAACATGCAGTGCAGTTGGATGGTAGAGGCAGCACCATCTACGCCAAGAACCCTCGCTTTTCCGTCTTTGGCGTTGGCGATTATGCTTTTCGACCTTGGCGAATCGCTATTTGTGGACTCTACAAATACTTGCGGTTTCGGCTTGTTGGCCCCATGGATGGTAAGCCCGTGATGTTTGATGACACCGTCTATTACGTATCATTTGACTGCGAGGAAGATGCCCGTAGAGCATTGAAAAAGCTGACGTCGGCGTCGGCACTCTCGCTGCTGTCGTCGCTAGTGTTTTGGGATGAGAAGCGCCCCATCAAGACTGGTGTTCTGAACGTGCTGGACTGGAACAATGTCCAGGACGAACCTCGCCAATGCGAGGTCGCGTAGTCCGTCGCAGCAGTCAATCAGCCTCTCTCCCTGATTTCAGTTTTGCGTCTTCGGGCGATCAGACTGCGCCGCTCAAGATCACGGTGCCGGCTGTGTCGCTGGGTACCGAGATATTCCTTGGCCGCCGATGCACGGGGCGGATAGGGCTTGCTGAACGCGGGTGGTGATGCCTGTCTCTTGCTCGGTGCCGAGGGGGTAAGCGGATATACCCTGCGTGCCATCAGCGATCAGCATGGGCTGGCCCTGTTCAAAGGGCGAGGCTGTGCTGTTCAGGGATGTGCCGATGGCGACGGCGATTACGGTCACGTTGCGTCGAACGCAGCACACCCTGGACAACCGTACAGGGAGAGTTGTACGGGGCGGTGCTGCTCAAACAAACAACGATCGTCAACCCAGCGGCGGCCTTCTATTTTCCGAAGCGCGCCTTTGCGTCGTTCAAACAACGTTCCTTGGCGCCTCCTGACATGGCATCGCACTTCTCTTTTGCCACGGCATAGTCTGCGTCACGCTTGTCCGCCGCCGACTCCTGGCGCGCTTCGCTGCCTTTCGCGCTTGCCTCCGCAGTCTTCAACTGCGCCTTGGCATCTGATTCGGCGCGTACCAGGGCGGCTTTCGCTTCTTTCACGCAGATGTCCTTGACGTTACCCGCTTTGTCGTCACATTTTTCTTTGGCTACCGCGTACGCAGCTTCCGCCTTGGCAACAGTGACTTCGTAGTCCGCCTTTTTGGACGGCTTGTAGCGCGCTTCCAGTTCGGCCTTCGCCACCTTCTCCTTGCCTTTTGCCTCGGCCATGCAAATATCTTTGGCGTTACCAGAGAGCGAATCGCAGTTCGCCTTGGCGGACTTGTACTCGGCGCCGATATTCTTCTCGGCAGCCTTGTATTCGTCCATCGACATGCTTTGCGCCATGGCGTTGACGCTAAACGCAAGACTGCCTGCCAGCAAGATCGCACCGATATTCAGCTTGTTCATGATGATGTCCTTATCAAGGGTCGGATGTAATGATGAGATGGGCGGAGGTGATCCCTCTGGTGAGCCCCTCAATCGGAAACCTGCATTTCGGCCTCATCTTTCGTGATGCCGTTGAATTCCTGAATCCGGCCCCACAAGTGGCTGAAACCAATTTAGCCGATACCGACATGCTAGATCGAACCCTCGGCCCTAGAGATACCGGGATCCCCGCATTTCGGTTTTCGCTTTTCAGTAGCACAGCCATTCGGCTGTACGCGACATTTCGTTGAGTTGCGGCAGATAGCGCATCTGAATTCCAGCTACGCCTTTCCGACACGATCGAGCAATGTCGCGTGAGGTCATGATCGTTCGCGTTAGGTTGCCTTCTTGATGTCTTCTTTCAGGTCACCATAACCTGCCTGGACTTTGCCGCCGATATTTTCAAGCTTTCCTTTTTGCTCTAACTCCTTATTGCCCGTCACCTTACCGGCGACTTCCTTCACTTTTCCTTTTGCCTCGTGGATGCGGCCTTTGGCTTGATCCTTATTCATAGCGGTCTCCTGATAATGAATGCTGTTGGCGGTCGAGAAAGCCGTAGTTGGCATCTGGCGCTCAGCGAGGGGAAGTCTCGACTTAAAGTCCCACGCGTTCAGTGCGCTACCGCCCGTAGCGTTGGCTGGAGCAGCTTCGGCGGGTGGAGTTTCTGTCGACGAGTTGCCCTGCCCAGCACGCATTATTTGATCTGCATGTCGTTCCTGACAGCCTTCACTCCACCAACGCTGCGCGCTACCTCGATCGCCTTGGTTGCGGCAGCTTGGGACGTCACGAAACCACTCAGTTGAACCGTACCCTTGAAGGTATCGACGTTGATTTCGCCGGAGTTCAGAGCCGGCTCATCCAATAGGGCCGCCTTTACCCTGGTGGTGATGGCGCTGTCTTCAAAATACTCGCCGGTCACGGTAGTGCCGCCCGTGGCCCCGGTTGCGCCAGCGGGGCCGGTGTATCCGTGTGCCCCTTGCGCTCCCGTTGCCCCGGTTGCCCCAGTAGCCCCCGTGTATCCAGTATTGCCTTGGCTACCCGTTGCGCCTTGCGGACCGGCTGGCCCCGTACAAGCGCTCAACGCAAGCATCATTGCCGCTACGACGGATAGATTGGAATATTTCATGGCATTTCCTCCTCTTTGGCGTACCGGAACTACTCACGTGATTGTGAGCAAGTCCCCCAGACTTGATCCGCTCCTGGTAATAGCAGATATGCGGTGACTGATCGGGCCATCGCCAATGCCAGAGCGGATATCCGTGATGCATCTCAACGGCACATTTCTCGTCGCGACTTGAAATACGGCGGAATGACAACTGTTACCCACCCTAGGCGATCAGCAACATCTCGGCTATATGCCAGTTGGCACGAGATGCGTGGTCAAGGGGAGGTCTATCTATCGAAGAAGCGTTGGCGCCTTCGTGTTTGGTAACGCACGGATTTGCTTTTTACGAGCGTTTAGTTTGGTATCGAAGAACGGCGCTTCGAGAAAGTTCCAGCGATACCAATTGAGGAGACTGAAATGACTCTGGGAACAATACTTCTGATCATCCTGGTACTCGCGTTGCTGGGCGCGTTTCCAACCTGGCCTCACAGCCGGGGATGGGGCTATGGTCCCAGCGGCGGAATTGGCTTGATCCTGTTGATCGTGCTGGTTCTGTTTCTTATGGGCAGGATATAGCGTCTTTCCAAATGCGCCGAGTGTGGTGCTTTCCGTCAACGTACGTATCAATGCACTTCATGACCCGCCGAATGGCCGTACTCGCGATCACCGCCCTTGCACTGGCTGGTGGGAGGCGATAGCGATTAGCGCCCTCGGCGGTGGCACATCGGCGGGGGTATCGCGCACACTGGGCGGTAAGGTTTGGCGTACGGCGGTCAAACCGACCAACGTCAATGCTCTCCCTGGATTTCGCACCGCTGTATCGACGCTACGCATCGCCAGGTCAGGCCTAGTAGCTCCCGCCCATGCCGCCTTTCGTGGCGTCGCTGCTGGGGGTACTGGGCGATGTGGACTGGGGAGGGTTGCCGCCCGATTGAACTGCGAGGCGGTCGTCCACGTAGCGGACGCCGGGGATGGTAGCGGTGAGGCGGCGTGCGCGTTCTGCGTCTTCGGGCGATCTGACTGTGCCGCTCAGGATCACCGTGCCGGCCTTGTCGCTGCGTACGGCAATTCCTTGGCCGCCGATGCCGGGGTCGGATGAGAGCGCTTGCTGAACGCGGGAGACAATACTTGTCTCCTGGTCGGTGCCGAGGGGGTAAGCGGACATGCCCTGCGGACTCTCGGCGATCAGCATGGGCTGGCCCCCTTCAAGGGGCGACGCGGTGCTGTTCTGGCAAGTGCTGATGGCGATGGCGAGCATGGTCACGAGCAGTGTGCTGCTTTGTGTAGCGCGTGTCGATGTGTTCATTTGCTTCTCCTTGCGATTGAGCGTCAGCCCTTAGCGCAACCGCTGTGCCACAACTTTGCCATCGATGTTCTCGGTGATTGCACGTCTCCTGTAATCCCCGTCGGACGGGGGATTTGCCATGCCGGAATCCCAGTGTTCGCCTATGCTTGTAGCCGGTAGTTATTACGACGTGCCAGAAGTTTTTGCCGAACAAATGGCGTGCGGAGTCATAGAGGCCTTCGTAGTACGGCTATTGGTGCGGCTTGGCGGGGGTATGGGGTTTGCTATGAGATTACCTATCGACTGATCCCGGTACGGCGATCAGCCTTTGATCGATTGTGAAAAGGAGTAGCAGCCATGGCCCTCGAAATCACTGAAACCTATGCGCGGCTTAGTCGGCTGCCCTTGTTGAACATGCGTTGGGCAGCGGTATTTGCAGGCTTGGTCGTGGGTATTTCCGCCAACCTGTTTTTGCTGCTAGTGGGCGGAGCCGTAGGGCTTGCGGTATTCAACACCACCCCACAGTCCAGTAGCCAGGGCATTGCCATCGCGGCTGGAATTTGGAACACCTTCTGCATGATTGTCGGCGCCTTCATCGGCGGCTACGTGGCTGCCCGCGCTTCAGGGTTGCGGCGCACGCCGGATGGCGTGCTGCATGGCGCCGTGGCCTGGAGTGTGACCATGCTGCTGTCGGCGTTGCTGGCGGGATCGGCCGCCGGCTCGACGTTGAGCGGGATGTTTGCGACTGTGGCGAATCGCGTTGGTGGGGAGCCCTCCGTGGTTCTCCGTAGCGTGGATACCAGGGACCGGCAAGCTGCCGTGAACGCGCTGCAAAATAGCCTCGGTCTTTCGCCAGATCAGGCCGGCAGGATCGTGGATCAGGCCTTGATCGAATCCGGTCGCGCTGAAAGCGCTAGCGAACAGGGGCGGGCCGAGGTGCGGGGGGCAGCGCGTAGTACCTCCATCGCGATTGTGTGGCTCTCCGCATCCATCCTGCTTTCCCTATTGGCGGCCATGGGTGGCGGCATGTTGGGTGCCCATGCCACGCGGCGCGTCGGCGGCAAGGTATTCCGGCGAGAGGCCTCGCTCACGGGCTCCGAGACCTCCATCCGCACGGAGTAGGTTGTATCGCCGTGGGTGGGTTCCCCTTGGGTGGGTTCCCTTGCGCGCGCCGTTCCGGTCGGCGCGCATTCTCTTCTCTTTTGAGTCCGCTATGCCTACCCGCCGCTGGTCTCGGCATGTCACCGAGACCAGCCACGCTCTGGACCTGGAGCCGCAAGTATTTTCAAAGCGCGAGCCTCGCGCCATCGCGCTCTCTTTGAAGCGTTCGGCGGAGGCGAGTCATGAGCGCAAGGTGGATCCGTTTCGCTCGGCCATGTCCATGCTCAACTTCTACATCAACCGTGCGGGCCGTAAGCTGCCCGCCGAGCGGCGATGGATCCTGGAACAGGCCAAGGACGAGCTGCGTCAGGTCTTTCATCGGCCGCGACGGGAAAAGTAGCGGCGCGTAATTTCTTCTGCAACGGGTAAGAGTTACAGCAGGCTTGGATCTGTTGGCTGGGCTTCGCCCCGTATCGGCAACGATTTCATCAGGCACGCCATATGCGACGTTAAGGCGTCGCTATGGCGCCACGGCACGTAGCGCCATAGCGACAGAGAGTTGTCCTGAGGAAACTTTGAACCGAGGAGATTAGAAATGGCATCTACTACCTATACCGGAAGCCAAACAGGTACGCGCGTGGTCGGCGGAACTAAGGGTGAAGGGCCCGGTCCCGACATCATGGCGGCTGACACCCTGGAAGGTGATTCCGTGGTCAACACGCTGGGCGAGGGGCTGGGCAAGATCAAGGACATCATGATCGACGTGAACAGCGGTCGTGTCGCCTATGCGGTGCTGTCCTCCGGCGGCATTCTGGGCATCGGCGACAAGCTGTTCGCTATCCCTTGGAGTGCCATGGTGCTTGACGCCAATCGCAAGTGTTTCGTCCTTGACGTCAGCAAGGACCGGCTGGACAAGGCCCCCGGCTTCGATAAGGACCATTGGCCTTCCATGGCCGACACTAACTGGGCAACCCAAGTGCACGCCTACTACGGCCAACCCAACTACTGGCAATCGCCGGAGTTGTGATTCAAGGAAGGGGCTAGTTTCTAGCCCCTGTGCCAACCTCTTCTTCGTTCGCGTATTCCTTCAAGCGGTTGTAGAGCGTCTTGAGGCTTACGCCAAGCACGGCTGCCGTGCGTTCCTTGTGATTGTTGAAGTGCTGGAGCGTAGCGCGGATCAATTGGTATTCGGCCCGTGCGAGGGATGTGCCGACGGGAACGGTGATGGCAGGTCCATCGCCGGTGGAATTGGCGGGGCTGGCACCGCAGCGCGGTGTTTCTTCGGGTAGCCATTCGTCGTCGATGCTGGGGCCGGCTGCCATCAAGTAGGCACGCTGCACCACGTTGTACACTTCGCGCACATTGCCCGGCCAGCGATAGGCCGAGAGTCGCGCCAGGGCCGTGGCGGAGAAATGTTTGTTGCGTCCTTCCCTCCGGCAGACCTCGGCGAGGAACTGTTCGGCGAGCAGCACCACGTCGTCGGATCGCTCGCGCAAGGGCGGCAGAGCGATAGGGAATACGTTGAGTCGATAGAGCAGGTCTTCACGTAGCCGCCCCGCTGCGACGGCTTGGGCAGGTGGTCTGTTGGTGGCGGCGACGATACGCACGTCGGCGGAAAAGGTTTGCGTCGATCCCACGCGCATGAACATGCCGGTTTCCAATACGCGCAGTAGCTTCACCTGAAGTTCTGCCGGCATTTCAGTGACCTCATCCAGGAACAACGTGCCACCGTGGGCTCGCTCGAAGAATCCTCGATGCTGCCGTTCAGCGCCGGTGAAGCTGCCTTTCTCGTGACCGAACAATTCGCTCTCGATCAGGTTGGGCGAGATGGCGCCGCAGTTCACCGCAAGGAAAGGGGCGCTATGGCGCAGGCTGAGATCGTGCACCGTGCGTGCCACCATCTCCTTGCCGGTGCCGCTTTCGCCGGTGATGAAGACCGTGACCGCCGTGGCGGAAACGCGGGAGATTTGTTCATAAACCCGCTGCATGGAGGAGGAGCGGCCCCACAGGTGGCCAAAGCGGCCAGTCTCCTGCCACTCCTCTGCCATCTTTTCCGCCAGAGCTTCGGGACTGCCGTGAAATCCGCGACCAGCGCCGGGCGGAAGCTTATGAAGCGTCTCGCATTCATCCTCCAGGGCCAAAGCATAGTTGGGGTAATTCATGGCACTTCCTCGTCAATGTGCAGCGGCGGGTATGTCCCGCTTCAGGCATGGGGCTTGCAAATTGGAACTGACACTGGAACCTCATGAATCGTCGCCTGTGCAGCGGTCGTCCCGCGCGATTTGGAGCGCAGAGGGCGCGGCAGCAGAAGGTCATCGCCGCGCCCGAATGGCGCAGCGTCGCTGCCGAGGGAGACACCCTAAAGAAATTACCCAGGCAGTTCAGTGCCTCGGCGCACCTTGGTTGGTGCTAGCTGCGGACTATTTAGTAGAGAAGCGCTGAATCTGTGGGTACGGCGTCATTCCCGCGAAAGCGCCCTGTTGGAATTACCCGTGGGGTACGCACGGCTGTCCAGAATAAATATCGCGACGGAAATGCCGAAGTGACGTCGTCATTCCGGCGGAAGCCCACTGCTGTCCGGGATAATTCTTGAAGCTCTCGGTGCTCTCGTTGCTGGCGTGTCATTGCAAGATTTCTCCCTTCCGATGACTCGAGACTCTGACGTGACGATTTGAACGCGGCCTACACCCCGCTCAACCGTTCGCCCTGGGGTATCGAAGGGCGAGTTACGGCACGGTGGCCCATTCATGGTTCGATACCTCACCACGAACGGGAAGACGAGCCATCCCATTTTTGCGAAAAGTCCTCCGTGCAACATTTATCCCGGACAGCAATGGGCGGAAGCCGGGATCCAGGAAGGGCAGCAAGAACCCCTTGATTCCGGCTCGGGCGAAGCCCGGCCTGTCCTGAACTTGTCGAAGGGCCGGAATGACGAAGTTTTATGGTTGGCGACCAAATCGAATGCCGCCGCAGTTTTGAGTCCATTCGCAGCAGCAAAGCCAGAATCGCCCTACCAGCCTGCGCTTCCGGAAGGTTCTCGAAAATACTCCGGACGTCATCCCAACCTACTTCTGGCACTCACTTGCCATCGCACTTGGGATTGGTGCGCAAGCGAGCCTTGATGCGGTCGCCCGCCTTGTAGCCCTGGGCTGTCTCCTTGCCCACCTGGAACTCATGGGTGGAGCCGTCAGCGAGGCGCACGGTGATGCGGTCCCCGGAAACGGCGGTGACGGTACCGTCGATCATCGATGGCGTCTTGGCCGGATCGCAGTCGGTTTTGTCGTCGGCAAAGGCTGGGGCCGTAGCGAATGCCAGGAGACAGGCGGCGGTTGAGAGAGTGCGGAAGAAACAGCGGATGAGAAGAGACGTAGAACGTTTCATGACAGGCTTCCTTACTTAACAATGTCGTAGATGGCGCCGGCAGCAGCGCCGACGCCGGTGCCCACCAGGGCGCCACGGCCTGCTCCGTAGCCGGTGCCCGCGCCGATGGCCGCGCCGGATGCCGCACCGACGGCAGCACCCTTCATGCTGCTACAGGCAGTGAGTGCGAGCGCCAGGGCAAGCATGGCAGCCTTCAACGGCAAGGCCGACGTACGTCCAGGCGTGGGGCTGCCGGGGGATTGAGGGGAATTCAGATTCATGGTCCGTATCCTTTTTTCAACGGGCCGGGCCGATGCAGCAGGACAGTTTGTCTTGCTAAGGGTGCCAAGCCACAGAAGTCCAAAGGCAGCTTCCATGCCATAGCCTTGATCTGCTTTGAGTGGCGCTCATGGGCTAATCGCCATGTTTGGCCGGAACGGTGAAGTTCTATCCAAAGCCTGGAACGCCTGTATTTTTTTCCCCGCATCGGTAAGAAGTGCAAGATGAGGCGCGAAATATTGAATATGACTTAAGGCGTAATTGCTTGTAGGGAAGACCTGTCACGGAAGGGAAACATTCATGACCTAGATTCGCGGTCAGTTTCCTTTCTCACTGAACCTTGCATATGAGCATCCGCCGCCACCTCATCATCCTGTTGTCCATCGCCACTGCGGCCCTGCTGGCCCTGGGCGGCGCAGGCTTGGTGCAGTTTCATCGCAACAGCGCAACGCTCAAACAATTGACCGATGAAGCGGTGCCCGGCTTGGTGAGCGCCACCGAGTTGGTGTCGCGGCTCAAGACGCTGCAGATTGCCGCCATGGCACTGTTGGCGGCGCCGCCGGGAACGGACGATCCGATCAAGGAAAAAATCCGCAACGAACAGAGCGCCCTGAACCAGGAGCTGGAGTCCCAGTTGAAACTGGCTACGGACGAGAAGCAGACCAAGCTGGTGAAGTCGGCCCAGGAGAGCGTGCAGGGCTACTACCAGGCATTGGATCAGGTGGTGTCATTTCATTCCTCCGGGCAGAAGACGTTGGCGGAAGCTACCCTGTCCGGCAATGCCCAGCCCAGCCTGGAAGAGCTGGAGCAGATTCTGGAAACCCTCAAGGTGGAAAAGCGCCGCACCAAGCAGGACGCCGTAGGCGCAGTGGAGGAGGGCATGAACCAATCCATCATGATCCTTTCCTTCTCAACGCCCGTGGCGCTGGCGCTGCTGTCCTTGCTGGGCTATCGCCTCTATCGCAATATCTCCCATCCCCTGAAGGAGATGGAGGAGACCATGGCGACCATCGCTCGCACCCTGGACTTCACGCGGCGGGTGCCGATTCATCGGCGCAATGAGATCGGCCATTCCATCGCAGCATTCAATTCTCTGATCGATACGCTGCAACACAGTCTGGCCGACATGGCGAGGGTGATCCGCAAAAACGAGGCGGCGGCCCTGGAGATGCACAACTCCGCCGTGGCGCTGGAGCGCATCGCCGTCAGCGGCAATGCGTCGTCCAAGGACATTCACGCCGCCGTGGGCGAAATCCTTTCCCAGATCGACCAGATCGGCTGCAACACCAGTCAGGCTGGCGATTTGACCGTGGTCTCCGCCAAGCAGGCCACCGAGAACGGCCAGGTAATCCGTACGGCGGTGGAGCGCATTCATGCCTTGTCTCGCAGTATCGAATCCGCCGCCGAGCGAGTGTTCGATCTGGCCCGCGCGGGCAGCACCATTGCCTCTCAGGTGAAGGAAATTCGAGAAATCGCCGATCAGACCAATCTGCTCGCCCTCAACGCGGCCATCGAAGCGGCCCGCGCCGGAGAACAAGGACGCGGCTTCGCCGTGGTGGCCGACGAGGTGCGCAAGCTTGCGGAGCGCGTCTCCCTGGCAACCCTGTCCATCTCGGAGCAGGTGAAAAGCATCGGCAGTACCTCCGCCGCATCCACCGACCTGATGCGTGAAGTGGTGGCGGACATGAAGATCAACATCGAGCTGGCCAGCACGGCGGGGTCTGCCATGTCGCAGATCGAGACCTCGTCTCATCAAGTGATTTCCGTGGTGGGCGAGATCGGCCAACAAGTGACCGTGGGCCATGCGTCGAGCAAAGAGATCGTGGAGCAGGCTGGCTCCATCGAACAATTGATGAGCGAGGCCAATGCCGCAGCGGAACACACGCGCCAATTCGCCGACAACATCCGCTCCTTCTCGGGGCAGATGGCGAGCATCGTCAATCGTTTCCAGACAGGGCATCGGGAGTTGGCCGAGGCCGCTTGAGTTCGGTACTGGCCGGTTCGCCCATTTGATGCGGTGATGGGCACGTCTCCTGCTCTCCCAGGAGGGGGGTTCCCCCATACCGGAAATCAAGGAGACCATCATGAAAGTCAGTCAAGCCATGACTCGCGACGTGCACCTCGCGAGTCCCGATCAAAGCATCAGCGACGTGGCCAAGATCATGGCCGATTTCAACGTGGGCGCATTGCCCGTTGGCGAGAACGATCGCCTGGTCGGCATGATCACCGACCGGGACATTGCCATCCGCGCCGTGGCCAAGAAGTTGTCGCTGGATACCAAGGTGAGGCAAGTGATGAGTGGCGACGTGAAGTACTGCTATGAGGACGAGGAGATTTCCCACGTGGCGGAGAACATCGGCGACGTGCAGTTGCATCGCCTGCCCGTGGTGGATCGACAAAAGCATTTGGTGGGCATCATCGCCCTGGCCGATATCGCAAAGAGCGAAGGACTGAAAGCGGCAGGCAAGGCCGTTTGCGGTATTTCCGGAAGCAAGAGCGGTAGCAAGGCCACATCGAGCGGCTTGCATCATTGAAGCTCTTCTACGGTCCTTCCAGCCGGGAAGAAATTTCCTGGGTGGAAGGATTTACGTGCAGGTTTTTCCAACCGGAGTCGCCTGGATGTTGGGGCGTTCCCCTCGAAAGGAGAACCGATCATGCCCACGAATACCGTCCGCTTGCATCGAGTGCTCCGGTCCACACCGGAGAAAATCTATCGGGCGTTTCTCGATTCCGACGCATTGGTCAAGTGGATGCCGCCGAATGGATTTACCGCCAAGGTTCACCAGATGGACGCACGGGTGGGCGGCAGCTACAAAATGTCTTTTACCAACTTCACTACGGGCCGGAGCGAATCTTTCGGCGGCGAGTATCTGGAACTGATACCCAATGAGCGCATTCGCCATACCGACCAATTCGACGATCCCAACATGCCCGGCAAGATGGAGACGACCATCGTTTTGAAGCCGGTGTTTTGCGGCACGGCGTTGAGCATCGTTCAGGAAGGAATCCCCGAGGCGATTCCCCCGGAGGCGTGCTATCTGGGCTGGCAGGAATCGCTCGTGCTGCTGGCGAAGTTGGTGGAGGCCGAGATTCAGGAGTGAGGCTATTGCCGAGAAAAAAATCTTCATTTCCGCCTTCGCGCACTACTGTCCGGGATAACACTGCTGTCCGAGATAAATTGGCGGGCCCGAAAATCAACACTAGCCCCTTCATTTCGGAAGGGGATATATGTATCCGCAGCACCGTGCTCCCAATCTCCACCACCGTTCGTCCTGAGCGTCCCCCAAGGGGACTTCCTTCGGGGCATAGGCGCAGCCGAAGTCGAAGGATGTGTGAACGTACCGTGTGCCAAAACTCATCCTTCGACTTCACGCCTTCGGCGTTACGCTCAGGACGAACGGTGGTGGAGATTGGGAGCATGGTGCTGCGATACATGTCACCGCCCCCTCCGAGATGAAGGGGCTGCTGCCAATTATCAGCATCTCAAATTTATTCCCGACAGCAGCGGGCGTTCGCTGGGATGGTGATGTCGCTTCGTGTTGTCCCAGGCAGCAGTACGAGAAGCTGCAATTCCCCCTACGGACTCTTCCACGCCACCCCATGCCGCCGCATCGTGGCGGCATCCAGCAGCATTCTTCCCGCCCAGCGATAGACGTTGAACTCCCGCACCAGGCTGCGCATGAGGCGCATCCGTGCTTGTTGTTCCTCTAGCGGCATGGTGAGCGCCATGAGTAGGGCGGTGGCGCATTGGTCCGTGTCGTAGGGGTTCACGATCAGGGCTTCGGGCAGGTCGCGGGCGGCGCCGGTGAACTGGCTGAGGATCAGTACGCCGGCTTCGTCGTCCCGTGAGGCGACGAATTCCTTCGCCACTAGATTCATGCCGTCGTGGAGGCTGCTGACGAAGCACAGCTCTGCCGCGCGGTAGTGTTCGTAGACGGCTTGGGGGCTGTGATGTTCCACCTTGAGGATAATGGGCGGTGCGCCACTCCGGCCGAAGCGGCCGTTGATGCGTGTCACCAGGGCGTGAATTTGTGCCTCATGGTGCTGGTATTCCTCGATGTCGGTGCGGGTGGGCGACGCGATCTGGATGAAGGTGAAGCGGCCGATCCAGTCCGGGTTCTGTTCCAGTAGTCGCTCCACCGCACGCAGGCGTTCGGAGATGCCCTTGGTGTAGTCCAGCCGATCCACGCCGACGCCGATTTTTTGCTCCGGTGTGAGTCCGTATTTCTCGCGTACTTCCGCGCGGCATTGCGCCAGGGGTTTTCCGACCATTTCCTTGTCCGGCGGCCAAGCGATGGAGATGGGGTAGCGCTGCACCGAGGTGAGCTTGCCGCCAAGGGAGACGGTGAAGTCTTCCCTGTCGACGCGCGCTTCCAGCAGCCGCTCCACGGTGTCGACGAAGTTGTTGCAATGGAACTGGGTATGGAAGCCGAGGATGCTGCTGCCCAGAAGTCCGCCGAGAACTTCCTCGCGCCAGGGACAAATGGCGAAGGCTTCGGGGTTGGGCCAGGGGATGTGCCAGAAGGTGATGATCGTCGCTTCCGGCATCAGCTCGCGGATCATCTTGGGTAGCAGGGCGAAGTGGTAGTCCTGTACCAGGACGATGGGCGCTTCTGTTTTTGCTTCGCTCATCACGGCCTTGGCGAAGCGGCGATTGATCTCCTTGTAGCAGGCCCAGTCGCTGGAGCGGAAGGTGGGGCGCACATGGGCGATGTGACACAGGGGCCAGAGCCCTTCGTTGGCGAAGCCGGAGTAGTAGCCCGCTTCTTCTTCGGGTGTCAGCCATATGCGGCGCAGCTGGTATACCGGCGCACCGGGCGGCACGGCGATGCGATCCTTGGCATCCACCACGGCGCGATCGGCGCTGCCGCTGCCCGTTGCGATCCAGGTGCCCGAGCAGGCGCGCATGATGGGTTCCAGCGCCGTGACCAATCCGCTGGCGGGGCGCTGTACTTCGATGTGGGTGCCGCGCAGTTGGTGGATGTAGGGCTCCCGGTTGGAGACGACGATGACTTGTTCGCCGCGCAGTTCCGTGTGGAGGATGGTACGTAGGCGGTCGGGCGTCCAGGTGACGAGGCTTTCGTTGCGCACCCGGTGTTCCAGTTCCAGATTGCGGATCAGTTGCTTCAGATCCTTCGCCACGGGGCCAAACTCGGCAATGGGCAGGCTGCGCATCACAGGCTGCCGCACCAGGCCTTCGCCTCGGAGCAGGGCGCGGATGCCCGTCACCCAGCCGCGCCAGGAAAGCTGGGCGATGATGACCGTGATGAGCGCCACTGCCAAGGCGAGGCCAGTGAAGAAATAGAAGACGTAACGCTGAGTCTCGCGGCTACGGCGCTGGACGAAGCTCATGTCGTGCACCAGCACGAGCCGGCCCTGGGGCGACTCGGCACTTTCCATGGGGGCTACGGTGATCTGGAGCAGGCCCCGGTTGCTGCTGAGTAGATGATCGCCGGGTCTCTTTTCCCATGCGGCCAGATTGTCGCAATGGATTTCAGGTGGCAGCGAGGCGGTGGCCAGCGCGGCGCTGTTGGGTGATGGGCAGTAGCCCATGGCATAGAGCCGCTCGTCCTGGGTGATGCGGCTGAAAAATTCCAGAATGTAAGCACGCCGACCGGCGGAGAGTTGTTCCAGCAGTGGTTCTTGAATGGTGTGGGCGACAAGCATGGCGCGGGACTCCGTGTCCCGCACGAACCAGCTGAGTGTGAGCCGATCCACCAACGGCGTGACCGAGTAGGCAAAGCCCACCAGAACCAGCATCAGGGGAAGGACGAAGCGAAGGGAGAGTCGCATGGCACGGTGGGGAATCCTCTGAGCGACGCTGGCGCTACCAGTCGGCGAGGAGTCGCCGTGGTCACCGGGACACTTTCGCGCGGAGGGGATGGGAGGGTCGGTGCGGTGGGGAACGTTGAGGGATTTGTGGGATGGGAGAAGGGAGGCGCCATGCCGAATCAACGCTAGTCGACTCCGTTCGTCCTGAGGTATCGAAGGGCGAGATATGGCACCGACTTACGTTCACTCGCCCTTCGATACCTCAGGGCGAACGGGGTAACTTGAGCGTCGTTTAGTTGACTCCGTTCGTCCTGAGCGTCCCCCAAGGGGACTTCCTTCGGGGCGTAGGCGCGAAGCGCCGAAGTCGAAGGACGAGATGTGGCACGGGAGTACGTCCACTCATCCTTCGACTCCGCGCCGTTGGCGCTACGCCGCGAAGCAAGTCCCTGTGGGACGCTCAGGACGAACGGTGCTGGTGTAGCGAGCAGCGTATTGAAATAAGAACGGCGGTGGTGCAGCGGCCAGCCAATGGACAGAACGAACTTGCTACGAAGCCAATCCGCCTCCATTCGGCACGGCCTACCCTTTCCCCTTCTCCCTTCCTCCTTCTCTCAGCAACGCCGCTTCCACCAAAATATCCACGCCCGCGAGCGGTGAGATGCTTCGGGCTGGAATGGGATCGCCCTTGCGCCATGCGGTCACTGCCTGATGCTTTTCCTCCCCCGCCACCAGGAACAGCACTTGCCGTGAGCGGGAGAGGCGGGCTGCCGACAGGGTGATGCGTTCCGGTGGAGGTTTTGGGGCATCGCTTACGGACAGCACGTCGTGGGAGTTCACGGTCGAGCCCCAGTCGTGACCAGGAAAAAGGCTGGCGGTGTGGCCGTCTTCGCCGAGGCCTAGCAGTACCAGATCAAACTCGCCGACTCGGCGCAGGGTTTCGGTGTAGGCCCTGACGGCGTGTGCGGCGTCGAGTTCGGCGGGGATGGGGTGGATCTGCGTGGCGGGGATGTTCACCTTGTCCAGCCAGTAGTGACGGGCCATGGTTGAGTTGCGCCGCTCATCATCGGCGGGGAGGCGGCGCTCGTCGCTGAAGTACAGGTGCCATTTGCCCCAGTCGGTGGCGGCGTGGGGGAGCAGGCTGTACACCTGCTTCGGCGTTTCGCCGCCGGCGAGGACGAAGAGGAAACGTCCCCGCGAATTGAGGGCCAGATTGGCGGCCGAAAGTATGTGGGACAGGGCCGCCTGAGCCAGGGCGTGACGATCATGGACCGGCAGCCAGCGGCAGCGTTGGAAGTGGTCGAAGTGGATGATGGTGTCGGCCACGGGAAGCCGTTGCTTTGCGTGTGCCATGACGTCAGCTGTTCACCCAACTGGCGTCCGGCTCCAGCAGCCGGTCGGCGGCGGTTGGCCCCCAAGAGCCCGCAGGGTAGGGCTCGCGGGGGATGCCCGGATGCAGCAGGGGCGTGTAGAGGCGCCAGGCGGCTTCGGTCTCGTCGGCGTGAACGAAGAGGGTCTGGTCGCCTTCGATCACGTCCAGCAGCAGGGTTTCGTAACCGGCGGCGAGGGGCTTGCCGAAGGCGTCCGCATAGCGGAACTCCATCTGCCGGGTTTGCAGGGTGTAGCCCTCGCCCGGCTGCTTGACCTCGAAGGAAAGGTTGAAACCTTCGTCCGGTTGCAGGTTGATGGTGAGCACGTTGGTGCGGGGTTTGTGCTGTTCGTCGTGGTGGAACATGGCGACCGGCGGGCCGCGGAATTCGATGGCGATGCGGGTGGAGCGCCGCGCCAGACGCTTGCCGGTGCGGAGCAGAAAGGGCACGCCCTGCCAGCGCCAGTTGTCGATGGAGAGGCGCAGGGCGGCGAAGGTTTCGATCTGCGATTGGGGATCGACGCCGGGTTCGTCGCGGTAGGCGCGGAGGGGCGGAGGATTCTGCGCGCTTGTCGCTGCTTCCCCCTGAGGGGCTTGCTGAACGTACTGCCCGAGGACGACGGCGTTTTCGGGGACGGGCTGCACCGAGCGCAGTACCTTGATCTTCTCGAAGCGGATGCTCTCCGCGTCGAAGGCGGCGGGGACTTCCATGGCGGTGAGGGTGAGCAGTTGGGTCAGGTGGTTCTGCACCATGTCGCGCAGGGCGCCGGTGCGCTCGTAGTAGGGGGCGCGGCGTTCGACGCCCAGGGCCTCGGCCACGGTGATTTGCACGCTCTTGATGTGTTCGCGGTTCCAGGCCGATTCAAACAGGGCATTGCCGAAGCGAAAGGCCAGCAGGTTTTGAACCGTCTCTTTGCCCAGGTAGTGATCGATGCGATAGACCTGGTGTTCGTCGAAATGGCGATGGACCAGTTGATTGAGTTGTTGGGCCGAGGCGAGATCGTGGCCGAAGGGCTTTTCAATCACCAGGCGCGTCCAGCCCAGGCTGTGAGCAAGGCCCGCGTGTTCCAGGGCCGCGATGGTGCCGGAGAAGGCTTCCGGCGGCAGGGCCATATAGAGGATGCGATTGCCGGGCAGGTGGTGGCTGTGTTCCAGAGCGGCGATGCGGGAGCGCAGGTGTTGGTAATCGCCATCGTGATTGGTGACGGGCTGGTAGTGCAGGCAGGTTTCGCACCATCGCTGGGCGCGTTGTGCATCGTGCCCGCCAAAGCCCATGTCGCTGAGGGCACTGCGCACCCAGTCGCGAAAACGGGCGTCGTCGAAGTCGGTCTCCCGCGCTACGCCGAGGATGCAGTAGTGCATGGGCAGGCGGCCATCCTCGGCGAGTTGATACAGGGCAGGCAGCAGCTTGCGCCGCATCAGATCGCCGGTGGCGCCGAACATGACGAAGAGGCAGTCCTCCGCTTCCACCGCTATTCCTTCTGGATGGCGTGGCCGCCGAACTGGTTGCGCAGGGCGGCGAGCAGTTTGTCGGCAAAGGACGAGGCGTCCCGCGAACGCAGGCGGGCGAGCAAGGATAGGGTGATGACCGGCGCTGGCACGTCCAGGTCGATGGCTTCGTTCACCGTCCAGCGGCCTTCGCCCGAGTCGGCCACATAGGGCGCGATGCCGGCGAGGGTAGGGTTGTCGTCGAGGGCAGCGGCGGTGAGGTCCAACAGCCAGGAACGCACCACGCTGCCATGGCGCCAGACCTCGGCGATGCGATGCAGATCCAGGTCGAATTGCTCCTTGTGGCGCAGGAGCGAGAAGCCTTCGGCGTAGGCCTGCATGAGGCCGTATTCGATGCCGTTGTGAATCATCTTGGTGAAGTGTCCGGCGCCGGATGGGCCGACCCGCGCCCAGCCGCGATCAGTGCCGGGGGCGAGGGTTTCAAAGAGCGGGCGCAGATTTTCCACTGGGGCGTCCGGGCCGCCGATCATGAGGCAGTAGCCCTCCGTGGCGCCCCAGATGCCGCCGCTGGTGCCGCAGTCGATGTAGTGGATGCCGCTCTCGGCGAGGGCTTCGGCGCGGCGCTGAGTGTCCTTGTAGTAGGAGTTGCCGCCGTCCACCAGGGTGTCGTTATGGATCAGCAGGGGGTGCAGTTCGGCAATGAGATCGTCCACCACCTCGCCCGCCGGCACCATGAGCCAGAGCACGCGGGGCGGGGGAAGGCGCGAGACGAGATCGGCGAGGGAGGTGGCGGCTTCCAACTCGGCGGCCTGTTCCGCGTGGGTGCGAGCGGCGGTGTCGCCGTCGAAGCCAACCACCCGATGGCCGCCGTTGTGCAAGCGCTTAGCCATGGCCGCACCCATGCGGCCAAGACCGATCATGCCGATGTCCATTGTGTGTTCCTTCTGCGTTTCCCCGCGTGAAGGCACCGCTGTCCGGAATAAATATCGCGACGGCGAAACCGAAGTGACCTCGCCATTCCGGCGAAAGCCGGGATCCAGGAAGGGCCGCAAAATCCCCTGGATTCCGGCTTTCGCCGGAATGACGAAGATTTACCAACCGGCGCCAAAATCAAACACCGTCGTAGTTTTGAGCCTGTTCCCGGCTGCAAGGCCTGAATCGCAGTACCTGCCTGCGCTTTCGGAAGACCCTCCAAATTATTCCGGACAGCAGTGCGCGTGAAGGGGGAGCCTAGTGGGCGGAGGCGGGAGAGTCTGTGCGGGGGCGAGCGGAGTTGGGGAAAGGGGGGAAGGGGGGAAGGGGGAGAGCGTGCTGAATCAACGCAAGTCGACTCCGTTCGTCCTGAGCGTTCCACAGGGACTTCCTTCGGGGCGTAGGCGCGAGCGCCGAAGTCGAAGGATGAGATATGGCGAAGAGGTGCGTTCACTCATCCTTCGACTTCGGCTATGCCTACGCTCAGGACGAACGGTGGTGGTGAAACGGCCCAAGGGCGAACGGGGGTAACTTGCGCCGTTTAGTCGACTCCGTTCGTCCTGAGCGTAGCGCCAACGGCGCGAAGTCGAAGGATGAAATATGGCTCCCCGGTGCATTCACTCATTCTTCGACTTCGCGCCTGGGGCACCACGCCGCGAAGCAAGTCCTTGTGGGACGCTGAGGACGAACGGTAGGGATTGGATGAGGTGTATCGCGTTGATGGCGCTCTCCCGCACAGCCAAACCAAACCCCGCCGCGTTCGCTATCCAACAGACTCGTGGCGGAGGCGCGGCTAGAGTGCGTCGCACTGCCTATGCCTTTTTCCATCTGGTCACTCATCATCGGCGCCTTGCTCATCGTCATGGCGCTTTCGGGATCGTTATTGAAGCGGCTCCCGGTCAGCGCTTCGATGCTTTATCTGGCGGTGGGCTTTTTGCTCGGGCCGAGCGAGTGGGGCTTGCTGCGGCCTGATCCTGGAAACTACTCTGCGGTGATGGAGCGCGTGGCCGAGGTGGCGGTGCTGATCTCGCTGTTCTCGGTGGGCCTCAAGCTTGGTGTGCCGCTTTCCAGCGGCCAGTGGCACTTGCCCTTGAAGCTGGCGTTTTCGTCCATGGCGATTACCGTTGCGTTGATCGCGCTGGTGGCGTTTTTCGGTATGGGGATGCCGCTGGGCGCGGCGATCCTGCTGGGCGGCATTCTGGCGCCCACCGATCCAGTGCTGGCTTCGGACGTGCAGGTGGAAGAGCCGGGTGATCGGGATCGGCTGCGCTTTGGCTTGAGCGGTGAGGGCGGCCTTAACGATGGGGCCTCGTTCCCTTTCGTGATGCTGGGCCTGGGGCTGCTTGGGCTGCACGATCTGGGGACGGCGGGCTGGCGCTGGTTGGCGGTGGATGTGCTGTGGTCGCTCTTGGGCGGCGTCTTCATCGGTGCGGCATTGGGGTGGCTGATCGGCAAGCTGGTGGTGCATCTGCGTACCAACTACCAGGAGGCGGTGGGGCTGGACGAGTTCCTCTCTCTGGGGCTGGTGGCCTTGGCTTACGGCGCGGCGCAGTTTGCCTATGCATCGGGTTTTCTCGCGGTGTTCTCAGCGGGGCTGGCGCTGCAAAGAATTCGCTCGGGGCGCAGGGTGAAGGATGTGCCCCACAAGGCGCCGGCGGGGCTGCACGACAAGGAGGCGCACATCGCCGTGGCGACCCATCCTGAGCTGGCAGGCGCCTACCTAATGCAGGCCGTGCGGGGATTCAATGAGCAGATGGAGCGCATCGCCGAGTTGGCCATCGTGCTCATGGTGGGGGCGATGCTGCCCTATGTGGTGCCGGCGAAAGAGACGGCTTGGTTCGTGCCGCTGTTGTTCCTGCTGCTGAGGCCCATGTCTGTGTGGGTGGGGCTGCGCGGTGCGGAGGTGTCCCATGAACAGCGACTGTTGATCTCATGGTTCGGTATTCGCGGCATCGGCTCCATCTATTACCTGATGTTTGCCATCCACCATGGGCTGGACGCCGATCTTGGGCAGAAGATCACGGCAGTGACCCTGACGACCGTGGCGATTTCCATCGTGCTGCACGGCATTTCGGTGACGCCGCTGATGGAACTCTATGTCCGACGTCGACAGGGGCGGCGTTTGTCCAGCGCAATGGAGCGGCGCAGAAAGCCGCGATGAGGGATTTCAGCTGTCGACGGCATCTCGAATCAGCCCAACCACCACGCCTTCAATCGCCAATGGCTCTTTGCGGGTGTCAACCACGATGGGCTCCATGTCCGGATTCTCGGCGATCAGCTCAACGATGTTGCCGCGCTTCTTGAAGCGCTTGACCGTTACCTCGTCGCCCAGGCGTGCCACCACGATCTGCTTGTTGGCCGCTTGATCGGTGCGATGGACAGCGACGAGATCGCCATCAAGGATGCCAGCATCGATCATGGACAGGCCGCGCACGCGCAACAGAAAATCGGCGCGAGGCGAGAACATGGCCGGATCGACGCGATAGTTGCCAAGGCGATTCTCCACCGCCAGCAGCGGACTCCCTGCCGCGACGGAGCCGATGAGCGGCAGCCCCAATTGCTCCACCAGTCGAATGCCCCGCGCAGAGCCCGCTTCCATGGTGATGACGCCCTTGCGTGCCAAGGCTTTCAGGTGATCTTCCGCTGCGTTGGGTGAGGCGAAACCAAAGGCGCTGGAAATCTCCGCCCGCGTCGGCGGCACAGTGAAGACCTCCATGTGATTGCGAATGAAGTCGAGGATTTCTTGCTGGCGGGGAGTGAGCTTTTCCATCTGATGGCTTTCAATGAGCGATGCGATCAAGAGGGCTTACGACGCCTCGTCCGCCTTTGTTTAGCACGTGGGTATAGATCATGGTCGTGGAAACGTCCGAATGGCCGAGGAGTTCTTGCACGGTGCGTATGTCGTAACCGCCTTCGAGCAGGTGTGTAGCGAAAGAATGGCGCAACGTATGCGGCGTGGCGGGCTTGTTGATGCCGCTGTCCCGCACGGCTTGCTTGAGGGCGCGTTGAACGGCTTGGTCCTGCACGTGGTGACGGCGGACGACTCCGGAACGGGGATCGACTGAAGGTTTGTCGGCGGGAAAAACGTATTGCCACATCCATTCCCGCCCGGCATTGGGATACTTGCGATCAAGCGCATAGGGCAGATAAACCTCGCCGTGGCCGGCCTCAAGATCGCGAAGATGAAAAAGTCGTGCGTGCTCCATTTGTTTTTGCAAGGCAGACGAAAGCGCGGAGGGAAGCATGGTGACTCGATCCTTGAATCCCTTTCCATCGCGGATGAGGATTTCATGGCGCTCAAAATCTACGTCTTTCACGCGTAGCCGAAGACATTCCATGATGCGCATACCTGTGCCATACAGCAGACTGCAAACCAATGAGTGAATCCCATCCAAATGGCGAAGCAGAAGCTGTACTTCATTTCGCGTTAAAACGACGGGTAGGCGCTTGGGAGCTTTGGCTTGGGTAATTCCGTCGAGCCAGGGTAAGTCGATTTCCAGTACTTCGCGATAAAGGAACAACAGCGCGGCTTTTGCTTGATTTTGTGTGGCGGCAGCGACCTTTCCATCCACGGCAAGATGCGTCAGAAATTCTTCAATCTGCGCCGCGCCCATGTCACGAGGATGGCGTTTGTTAAAATGCCGGATAAATCGTTTGATCCAATCGGTGTAGGCCTGCTCGGTACGAATGCTGTAGTGCTTGAGTCGAATCTTGTCCCGGACTTGATCGAGCAGTCGAGGAGTCGGTGCGCCAGTGGTAGGTAATGACGGAATCGTCGGCATGTTTAGGTGCCCTCCATGCTGCATGGTTTGGTTCAACCCATTGATACAAAGGAGTTTATCAGATGGCTGTGTATTTATACAGTATACTGGTACACCAGATTATCCGTCATGACGGAAAACTTTCCGTCATTTTTAGGCATCACATTTAACGTTGAACTAAACCGCTAGCGCGGTGGTGGCGAGAGTCACCCCCGCGTTTTGCATTTTGAGGGAGGGTCGTTCGATCCTGTCATCCGGGAATGTTCCCGAATTGACGAGGAGAACGACATGACTGAACTGCGCCAGCGGA
>DASUJA010000014.1:0-7398 GCA_036279515.1 Rhodocyclaceae bacterium
CGATGGCGGAAGCAATCAGAGTGCGGATACGTGCGTTCATGGTGGTCTCTCTTCTTTCAGTAGTAGGGCGACGTTGCCCATGAGACCAATAACGCCGCCCCTCTGAAAAGCGGGGACACAACCCGTGTAAGCCTTTGTTGCCTGTGTTACGAAGGGGACGCGACTCAGGCTTTGTGCGACTCGTCATAGGCCGCAGCGGCTTGCGCTATGGCACCTGTGGGTTTGTAACTGTCGCCGGTGCCGAACTCCTTTTGCAGTGCCGATTCATTGCTGCCGATGTATTGGATGGCGCCGGATAGGTTGTTCAGCCGGTTGGAGATGAAGTTGCCGGCAGAGGTCAGTAGTTCCGCGGACTTGGCGAAGTTGCCGGCGAACTGTTGCACGGTGTTCACGACACCTTGCTTGTTGCTAGCCAGTGCCGCATCCAGTTGCGCGTTGTCAATCTTCGCCAGATGCGTGGTGGCGTCAATGGTGATGCCCAGGCTGGGCAGGCCGTTGAAGCCGTCCGCCGCGCCGTTGAACATATTGTTGACGCTCTGCTCCAGCTCGTAGCGGGACTCTTCGGCGGCCTGAACGTTGTTCAGCGCGCCGCCGGATGCCATGTCGCCATCGAACTTTTTCACCCAATCGTTGTATTGGGTGACGAACTGCTGCAACTGGCTTTTCAAATCCGTATTGCTGGTGGAGACGCTGATGCTCTCCAAGCCCGTGGCGCTTTGCTGGAGTTGGCTCACGTAAGTGCCCATGTTGCTCAGCTCCGAGTACTGGGCCTTGAACACCACGTCCTGTTTATTGATGAAGCTCATCATCTGGTAGGCCGACTCGGGATCGAACAGGGACGTGTTCCGGCCCGTGCTAGAGAGCCCGCCTACGCTGCCTAAGCTGCTGCTGCCTGTGAGTTGGTCAAGCAGGTTGGTCGCATTGTTGGATGTCTGTCCGGTGCCGGTCACTGTGTTGACGAGGCTGTTCAACGTTTGGCTTTGCATGGTGGCGACTTGTATCGCCAGCGTGCTGGCGAAGCTCGCCCCAGTGGTGCTGCCCGTGGCCGAATTGCCAGTAGCACGGGGATTGAGTAGCGCGGCCAAGTCAGATGCGTTGATCCCATTGACAGACATACGACCTCCGAAATGATGAGAGGGGCGTATGCCCCGTTACGCGGCTGTTATGCAAAAAGCCGGCCTGGTCCTTGCCCTGGTTGATGTACCCCCTCGAAAGCCTAGGCGAGACACGGGTTTTGAGCAATACACCGCTGTTGCGGGAGTTTTCGTCCTGAGATGGTCGGCAATGGCTTGCCGCAGATAAGGCGGCAAAAATTACCGTATTTCTCGTTTCACTTTGGGGCTAGGCCAGTGAGGCTACCGCGCGGTTCATCCGTTCCAAGGCTAGGTTCAAAGTGGAGCGAGGACAACCGAAGTTGAGGCGGACGAAACTGGGCAAACCGAAGTCCGCCCCGTCGGAGAGTCCCACGCCGGCCTTCTCGAAAAAGCGTTGCGGATTGTCTACGCCGTAAGTTGTGCTGAGTTCGCGGCAATCAATCCATGCCAGATAGGTCGCTTCCACAGGGGTAGTGCTGAGGCCTGGAATTTTCTCGACGGATGCTTCCACCTGCTTTGCATTGCCGCGTAGATAGTCGATCAACGCGCTGTGCCAATCCTTGCAATCCCGATAGGCGGCCTCGGTGGCGACCAGTCCCAGCGTGTTGATGTGGGGCATGATGCCTTCGGTCACGCGATTGAATGCGCGGCGCAGATTGGCGTCCGGAATCACCGCGAAGGAACTGTAGAGCGCAGGAACGTTAAAGGTCTTGGAGGGTGCCATCAAGGTGATGGTGCGCCGGGCCATGTCGGGCGAGAGGGCGGCAAGCGGCTTGTGACGCTTGCTTGGATCAAGCACCAGGCCGCAATGGATTTCGTCGGAGCACACCACCACGTCATGCTTGGCTGCGAGTCGAGCGATCTGTTCCAACTCGTCATCGCTCCACACGCGACCCACGGGGTTGTGGGGATGGCAGAGCAGCCACATGCGGGCACGGGATTCGGCCAAGCGCCTATCGGCTTCATCGAAATCGAAGCGCCAATGCTCCTCCTGTGTCAGTGGCATCGCCACCAGATGACGACCGGAATGTTCTGGGGCAGTGAGGAAAGGGGGATAGACCGGCGTGGCGGTAAACACCCCTGCGCCGACGCCGCCTACCGCACGACATGCCGCATTGAACGCAGCGACCACGCCCGGTATCCAGACGATCCATGAGGGCTCTATGGCCCAGTCGTATTCCTCTTGCAGATGATCCTGCACCGCTTGGATCAGCGAGGGCCATGGCTTGGCATAACCGAAGACGCCGTGGTCCGTACGGCGGTGGATAGCTTCAAGAATGGCTGGCGGCGCGGCGAAGTCCATGTCGGCTACCCACAGGGGAAGCACGTCGCGGTCGCCGTAGCGCGACCATTTCATGGAGTCGCTGCCGATGCGATTGATCGGTGTGTCGAAATCGAAACGGGGTTTGGCGTTCATGGGATGCCTCGGCGGCTATGCATCGGCGACGATGCGAAAGGCGTCATTGTTCTACGTCTTGCGATTTCGGCGCAAGCCGCACATTGGACTTCGCTCTTGGTGGAGCGGCATCGGACGGAACCATCAGCGCGGTGCGGCTTCGCTGTTTTCGCGCAAGGTTTGTTCGCGCAGAGTTCGTTCATAGAGATCGGCCAACTGGGATGCCTGGGCATCGGCAGGACGATGGGCGCGCAGTTCGCCGATCATCTGTTCCACCCGAGGGAAGGCGCGCAATTCAAGCCAAGAGGAGAGGGCATACATCTCCGGATTCAAATCGTCGGCAGCGCTGCTGGAACGAAGTTGCCGGTAAGTGTCCTCCACCGCCGCAATGGCGCTCGGCGAAACGATGCCGCGTAGCCGGGTCATACCGGCGCGGCCCTGGCCGCCTTCCACGGGCGTCTTGGCCATTTGCCGCACCAGCACGTCAGGCAACTGGACCACGCCCATATCGCGCAGCCCCGTGGCCTTGCCGCCCGTACCGCCGATTTCCAGCTTGCCGGGGCCTCCCCAAATTTCCTGGCGACCGTTGGCGAAGTAGACGATGCGCAGCCGCGCGTCCTTGCCCAGGCTGACGATTTGCCCTTCCTTGAGTCGGGAAAAAGCCAGAACGGCTTGCCCACCGACGGTGCCCGTGACCTTGCCTTCGGCCAGGGTAACGAGGGCATCGTCGCTGGCAGCCTCCGCCCTCATGGCAATGGTGGCGATCAAAAGCAGCATTAAGCGTTTCAACATGGGGCGAGTCCTTTTGGGCGGCACATAGAAGTATCCGTGCGGCGTGGATCAGTGCGTGGAGCTTACCTGGATCGAATAAGCCTCGACGGATTGGGCGCGGCCCTTCACGTGCAGGGTGTGGCAAGCGCCGGTCTTCCACTCGCCTCCCGCGGCTTCCACTGTCTGGCGGCTGGCGAGGATGGCCGCGCCCACTTCCTTGGTCATGCCTTCCAGGCGCGACGCCACGTTCACCGCATCGCCGATGGCCGTGTATTCCATGCGACTACGGGAGCCGATGTTGCCCATCACCGCGACGCCTGTGTGGATGCCAATGCCCACGTCGAACTCGGCTAGATCGCGGCCCTGGAAGCGCTTTGCCATCCACTTGCGGAAGTCCACTGCCACGGCGCGCAGCGCGATAGCGGCGCGGAGTGCCCGCTCCGCATGGTCTTCTTGGGCCAGGGGCGCCCCGAACTCGGCCATGATTGCATCGCCGATGAACTTGTCGATGCTGGCGCCCTCCGCCTGGAGCGCGGTGCAGGCTCGTTGGAAATAGGTGTTGAGCATTTCCACCACTTCCTTGGGTGCGAGCTGTTCCGAGAAGGTGGTGAAGCCGCGAATGTCCGAGAACAACACGGTGATGCATCTGGCCTGCCCGCCAAGTTCGGGCAGGTCCGGGCTGGCCACCAGGGTCTGCACCACCTGGGGTGACACGTAGCGGCCAAAGAGGGCACGGATGTGGGCTCGCTCCCGCTGCTCATGGGTCAGCCGCAGCAAGGCAAGGGCGAGAAACACTACGGCCAGCCCGACGTGGAGGCTGGCGACGGGGAACAGAATCTCGCGGCTGAAAAGGCCGTAGGCAACCGCCGTCCAGCCCAGGGCGAGGCCGCCCAGCAGGGCAGCGTTCCAACCCAGGGGCAGACGCAGGCCCCACAGGGCGAGCAGCGCGAAGGTGGCGGCGAAGGCGATCAGGCGCAGGCTGGGCGACAGGGGCGCGAAGATGCGGCCCGAGAGCAGCGTTTCCACCACGTTGGCTTGCACTTCCGGCCCGGCCATCAGGGCATCGGCTTGGCCGAGGGTGGTGGAGTAGGGCGTGGGATGCACGTCGTTCATGCCCGCGTAGCCGGTGCCGATCACTACGACCTTGCCGGCGAGAGCTTGTACCTGCGGATCTTGTACTGCGTTGCTGGCCAGCAGCCTTTCAAAGGAAATCGGCGCAATGCTGCCCGGCGGGCCAGCGAAGGTGATGGGCAGCTTGCTTGCCGCCGTCAGCTCGCGTTCGCCGAAGCGCCAATGATCGGCTGTCGGCTCCTGGCCGCTGGCGCGCACGGCGGCGAGCATGCCGAGGGACAACCGAGGCAGGCCCGCAGGCGGCTTGCCGCTACCGCTTTCCGTGGCGGCGAAACGGCGCACGGCGCCGTCCGCGTCCGTCACCAGATTGGAAAGGCCCACGTGCCGCGCCAAATCGTAATCGGGTAGGGCCAGCAGGTAGTCGGGGCTGGGGAGTATGTAGTCCGCTTCGTCGCTGCCGTCGCCCACGCGAAACGCGGCGAGGACCGAGTGGCCGTCGTGAATCCGGGTGCGGAAGGGCTGGTCGTAGTTGCGGGCGTTGGCGATGCCGCTTAGTTGCAGCTTCTCGATCCAGCGCTCAGGGCTGCCGCTGAAAAGAAAATCGAGCACCACCAACTTGGCGCCCACCGCATCCAGGGTCTGCAAGGCTTTGGCGAAATGGGGTGTCCAGAAAGCCAGCGGTTCGTCGGCATGGGCCGCCAGGGTGGCGTCGTCGATCATCACTAGCGCCGTGTGGCTGGGCGTGTAGCGCTGACCGGCGAGGCGATGCCAGAGGTCGCCGTAGAGTGCTTCGGCGCGGGCGCCGAGCTGGCTGCGGTGAAGCGATTCCGCAGCGACGGTGCCCAGCAGCGCCGCCACGAGAGCCAGAACCCAGGTCTTGGCGGCGAAGCGGCGCAGGAGGTTCATTGCAGCGTAAGCGTTTGAACGGGAAAACGCCTCAATTGGCACCACCCCGTCATCCCGGCGAACGCGCCCCGCAGGAAGTGCCCTTGGGGTGCCGGGATCCAGGAAGGGCCGCAAGAACACCTGGATTCCGGCGTTCGCCGGAATGACGGAGCTACGTATTGGCGGTTACACGAGGCCATACGATTGCTCTGCTGCCCATTGCCTAAAAATGAATCAACCGAGGAAGAGCTTGTAGGCCGGGTTTTTGGTCTCGTCCCACCAACGGTAGCCCAGGTTCTTGAGGAAGGCCTTGAACGCCTTGGCCTCGCCCTTGGGTACCTGCATGCCCACCAGCACGCGGCCGTAATCGGCGCCGTGGTTGCGGTAGTGGAAGAGGCTGATGTTCCAGCCCTTGCTCATGTGCTCCAGGAAGTTCATCAGGGCGCCGGGGCGCTCGGGGAACTCGAAGCGGTAGAGCAGTTCGTTCGCCGGGGACGCATGGCCGCCGACCAGATGGCGCACGTGGTTCTTCGCCATTTCGTCGTCGGTCAGATCCACCGTGGCTAGGCCGTGCTGCTTGAGGCTGGCCACCAGCTTGTGGGACTCTTCCCGATTCGCCACCTGGATACCGACGAAGACGTGAGCTTGGCTGGCATCGTTGTAGCGGTAGTTGAACTCGGTGATGTTGCGCTTGCCGATCAGCGAGACGAATTGCTTGTAGGCGCCGGGCTTCTCGGGCAGCGTCACGGCCAGGATGGCTTCGCGCTGCTCGCCCACTTCGGCGCGCTCGGCGACGAAATGCAGGCGGTCGAAATTGGTGTTGGCGCCGGAGGCCACGGCCACCAAGGTCTTGCCCTTGAGGCGCTTCTTCTTTGCGTAGGCTTTGGCGCCTGCAATGGCGAGGGCGCCGGAAGGTTCCAGGATGGAGCGGGTGTCCTCGAATACGTCCTTGATGGCGGCGCAGATGGCGTCCGTATCCACCAGCACGATGTCGTCCAGCAGTTCGCGGCAGAGGCGGAAGGTTTCGGCGCCCACGTATTTCACGGCGGTGCCGTCGGCGAAGAGGCCGACGCTGTCCAGCTTCACGCGGCGACCGGCAGCAATGGATTGCTTCATGGCATCCGCGTCGAAAGTCTCCACGCCGATGACCTTGGTCTCGGGGCGCAGACGCTTGATGTAGGCCGCCACGCCGGCAGCCAGACCGCCGCCGCCGATGGCGCAGAACACCGCGTCGATAGGGCCGGAATGCTGACGCAGGATTTCCATGCCGATGGTGCCCTGGCCGGCGATTACGTCCGGGTCGTCATAGGGATGGACGAAGGTGAGGCCGTGCTTCTTCTCCAGGATCAGGGCGTGGGCGTAAGCCTCGTCGTAGGACTCGCCCGCCAGCACCGCTTCGCCACCCCGTGCGCGCACGGCATTCACCTTGATGGCCGGCGTGGTGGTGGGCATCACGATCACGGCGCGACACCCCATCAGCTTGGCCGACAGGGCCACGCCCTGGGCATGGTTGCCGGCGGATGCGCAGATCACGCCGCGCTTGCGCTGGGCCGGGGTGAGCTGCGCCATCTTGTTGTAGGCGCCGCGCAGTTTGAAGGAGAACACCGGCTGCATGTCTTCCCGCTTGAGGAAGATCTGGTTGTTGCAGCGGATGGAGAGATTGGGGGCGAGCTCCAGAGGAGTTTCGATCGCCGCGTCGTACACGCGGGCGTTGAGTATTTTTTCCAGGTAATCCACGGCGAGATTCTTAGGGAGCAAAACGCTAAGGGTATCAGGGCAACGGCCCTTTTGGGGGCGTTCATGCCGATGCGAAGGGCAATCGCGAATGCTCGAACCGCCAATACGTAGCTCCGTCATTCCCGTCCTTCGGCAGGCTCAGGACAGGCCGGGCTTCTCCCGAGCGGGAATCCAGCGATTCCCCTACGAAGACACGCCCATGGATCCCCGCTTTCGCGCACTGCTGTCCGGGATCAATAGCTCGACACGTCAAATCGAAGTGATGTCGTCATTCCGGCGAAAGCCCACTGCTGTCCGGGATAGATGTCGCACGGAGGACTTTTCGCAAAAATGGCATGGCTCGTCTTCCCGTTCGTGGTGAGGTATCGAACCATGAATGGGCCACCGTGCCGTAACTCGCCCTTCGATACCTCAGGGCGAACGGTTGAGCGGGGTGTAGGCCGC
>DASUJA010000015.1:0-3599 GCA_036279515.1 Rhodocyclaceae bacterium
GGCGAAGGAATCAGGCCGGGGGGAACCATCCGGCTTATAACCAGCGAAGTGCGCCGTCACCGGCGTCCAGGCGGGAATGGAACCATCCTTGTTGCCTGCCTTTTCGGCGCCCATGGGCGTGAGAGTGGACTTGAGCTGGGCAGCCTCGTCCGGGGTGACGCCCGCGTGGGCCGTAAATGCACAGGCAACGAGGCCCGCGAACAACAGAGGACGCGTGACGAATTTGGTCTTCATGATTCGACTCTCCATGGATTAGAAGGTGTGCCGGATGGACATAGCGATGAAGTCCCGGTCCTTCATGTTTTGCTTGTAGGTGTAATCGTTATTGCCATCGAGGAAGGTGGCTTTGGGCCCGTAGTAATGGGTGAATGCCACGCTCGCGTACCAGCTCGCCAGATAGGTGAAGTTGAGGCCCAGGCTGACGTCTCCGCCGCCGTCGGAAGGCATGGCGCCGGGGCCGAGCGCCATGGAACGGGAGGCTTTGGGGCTGAAGCCGACGCCCAGGGGCACGCCCATGTCCAGACCGGGCAGTACCTGTCGATAGGTAGGCTCGAAGGTCATGCGCAAGGCCACTGCGTCCCGCGTAGCGCGGGGAGCGATCAGGTTGGCGTTCTTGGTGATGTGCAACACCCGGTTCCAGGCCACTTCGCCCACCAGGGTGGACTCGGGAAACAACACACTGGGCGAGGGATTCCAAAGCACCGATAGATTGGCGTGGGCGGTATTGCCAACGGCATACGCAGGATTATCGGAATTGTTATTGGCGGTTCCGCCGGTCAGGGCGCTTGCGTCCACTGCGGCGCTGCTGGTCGCCAAGTCCTGGTTGTTGCGGAAGGAGACTTCGCCCGCCACGTTGGCTTCGCCGAAGGTGCGGCTGAAGCTGCCGCCATAAGCGGTGATGTCCTCGTGGTAGACGAGGTTGTAGCTAACCGGCGCGACACCGATAACGGGCTGGATGCCCAGCTTGGGAACCAGCTGATGGGTCTTGTCGTGGAAGCGGATGGCGTAGAGGCCGTAGTCCGTATCCTCGTCGCGGAAACGTAGTTGGATGCCGCCCTGGCCGGAATCACGGGCTTTCTGGGTATCCGCGCGGGTTGCATAGATACCGTTTGCATTGGCACCCGGATTGACAAAGGCCGGAATCGCACCGGGGGGAACGATCCACAAGCGCTCACCGCCCTCTGGACCCGCGTCGGTGCTGGAGAAATAGCTCCCGGATGCGGGCAGGCGGCTGGCTTGCCAGCGATACTGGTAATAGGCGCCGAGAGAGACTTCGGGCGTGAGCTGCAATTGGCCGGAGAGCATCTGCACCGGGCGGATGGCTTCCTTGAATTGGGTGTTGGGCACGGACATCAGCTTGACCACGTCCACCGGCATCATGCCGCCAGCAATGCCGTTGGCGCCGAAGAACAAAGTCTCGCCCCAGACCAGGGAGTGCTTGCCGGCGCGGACGGTGGCGCGGCTGTCGCCCAGGTCGAACTTGCCGTAGGCGAAAGCATCGAGGAACTCGGCACCCTGGCCGTGGATGTGGCGGGTGGCGGAGGTGAATTGATTGACGCCGACACTGGACTGGTTGGGAAGGGCACCGCCAGCGCCACCGGGGTTGTCGTTGCCGCCCAGGTAGGCCGCGTCGTGCCAAGCAGCGCCGCTGACTCGGACACCGAAGTTGTGGTACGAGGCATCGAGTTCGGACAGCAGATCCCAACGATCGGAGATCAGGCCCTTCTTGAAATTGCGATCACCATCATCCTGATTGATCCGAGCCGTGAGGGTCGAGTCGGGATTGTGCGTGCGCCACGCGGCGCTGTACTTTAGGGTGTTATCCCAACGCAGCTTGATGTCTGAATCCCCTGTATCCAACTCCAGGGCGCTGGCGCTGCCGGCCCACAGCAAGGAAACGGCCAGGGCCGTGGTTTTCAAGACATGCCTACTGGGAATGATCGTGGTCGCTCTCTTCATGTATTCCTCCGCTCGAATGGGTCTGGGGAAACTCTTTGTTCTGTGACAGACCGAGCATAGGGAGAACACGAAAACGGTTCACCTCCCATATGGGGGGTATGGGCGCGTGAAGAAACAAAGGAGATATGGCGACGAAAGCCGGTAGCTGAAATCAGAGCGCTGACGAAGCGATCCGTGCGAGCTTTTTTGTGCTCTGGCAAACCACGCTGGCCGCAACAGCCGAGGGGGAACTCGTAGTAGCGCACTCCTGACCAGAAGTGCCGGTACATCACCACCCCTCTCGCCGAAAAGGTTATAACGGCACAGTGGCAGTGATTTGCAGTTCATGGATTGAGCCTGCTCGCCGAACTCGCGGTAGAAAAGCTTTTTCTACTTCACGTCGTCCATATTGCAGGTCGCGAAGGAAGGGAAGTTCCCGGTCATCAATGGATGACCGCACGCGAGGATGGGGGAAACCCAATTGATGGGACAGACGATGTCTGTCCTACTCCGTGCCTTAAGCACACTACCTGGCAATTCCGGCCTGCTGCGAAATAGCAGCACCAACCGGGACGAGGCCCTATTACAAAGTGGCAATCTTGCGCAGAAAGTGGCTGCAGTCTTTGACTACCAGCCACTTTCCCACAGGAGAGTTTTCAGATGTTGCGGAACAGGGGACTGCGTACCTGCTGCGCGTCTGCCGCGGAGAAGAATTTCTCGGTGTAGATGTCCCGTTCAAACAATCGGCCTTGCATCAGGGTGGTGATGCAGGATTCGATCATGATCGGGGGGCCGCACAGGTAGGCTTTGTGGCCGCGGAAATCGTTGTCGAAATGCGCCTTGGCCGCCTCATGCACGTAACCGCGGAAGCCGTTCCAGTCGCTGTCGGCGGGCTCATCGGACAGCGCAGGAACGTAGGTGAATTGAGGATACTTCGTCGCCAGATCGAGGAATTCCTGGTGGTAGTAAAGCTCCTTCTGATTGCGGGCGCCGTAGACCAGGGTGATCGGCTTGTCATCGCCGCTTTCCAGCAAGTCCAGCACCATGGAGCGAGGGCTGGAAAGACCTGAGCCGCCGGCCATGAACAGGGAAGGCAAGCCCGCCGACTTGTGCACGAAGAAACGTCCGTAGGGGCCGGTGAAGGTGAGGCGGTCGCCGACCTTCAGTTCTTTGTGAATCCAGGTAGTGCCCACGCCGCCGGGAACGATGCGGATATTCAGCTCGATCTCGTCGCCGGTGGAAGGTGAATTCGCGATGGAAAAGGCGCGGAAGCCCATGTCGTTCGGCAGGTTCAGATTGATGTACTGACCGGCCTGGAAGTCCATGGATTCGCCGCCGTCCAGCTTGATCCAGATACCTTTGATGGTGGGCGTCAGATCTTCGATGCGGCTCACCACCCCGGCGTAGTCGCGCACGGGCAGGTTGCGGGAGTCCTCGTCGATCTCGATTTCCGCCTCGATCACCATGTCGGACTCCAGGTGGGCGCAGCAGGCCAGACACTTCCCCTCCTCGCGCTCGTAATCCATCAGCGCGAAATTGGAGGCGTTGCCGTGATCCACTTCGCCGTCCACCACTTTCACCTTGCAGGTGGCGCAGTAGCCCTGGCCGCAAGCGTGAGGCAGGTAGATGCCGGCGCGCAGGGCCGCATCCAGAATGCTTTG
>DASUJA010000016.1:0-8014 GCA_036279515.1 Rhodocyclaceae bacterium
ACGGCAACGCCATGCCGGTCAACCAGCAGATCATGGATGGCCCGACCATCATGGGCCTGCTCCACGAAATCCTCAACGACAAGCAGATGCGCGAGTTCGAGGACGAGATGGAGCTGAACACCTCGTACCACATGCCCGGCATCGGCAACTTCCGTCTGTCCGTGTTCCGCCAGAAGGGCACACCGGCCATGGTGGTGCGCTATATCCCCGGTGAGATTCCCGACTTCGACACCCTCAACCTGCCGCCGGCGTTGAAGGAAGTGATCATGGAAAAGCGCGGCCTGATCCTCATGGTCGGCGCCACGGGCTCGGGCAAATCCACCACCCTCATGTCCATGCTGGACTACCGCAACGCCAACAAGTCGGGCCACATCCTGACCTTGGAAGACCCGGTGGAATTCATGTTCGAGAACAAGAAGTCCATCGTGAACCAGCGCGAAGTAGGCTCGGACACCAAGGCCTTCGGCATTGCTCTGAAGAATGCCCTGCGCCAAGCGCCAGACTGCATCCTGATCGGCGAAGTGCGCGACAAAGAAACCATGAGCCAGGCCATCGCCTACGCCCAGTCCGGCCACCTGTGCCTCGCTACGCTCCACGCCAACAACAGCTACCACGCCCTCTCGCGGATCATCAGCTTCTACCCCCTGGACAATCGCCCCGCCCTGCTGGCCGACTTGGCTGTGACGGCCAAGTGCATCATCTCCCAGCGTCTGGTGAAGAAGCCCGACGGCGGTCGTGCGCCTGCCGTGGAAATCATGATGAACTCTCGCCACATCGGCGAGCTGATCGAAAAAGGCGACATGGCGGGCATCAAGGAAGCCATGGAAAAGAGCATGTCGCCCGGCTCCCAAACCTTCGAGCAAGCTCTGTTCAAGCTCTACAAGGAAGGCACCATCACGCTGGAAGAAGCCAGCAGCAATGCCGACTCCGCCAACAACTTCCTCTGGCTGGTGAACAACGCCGCCAACGAAGAAGCAAAGGCGCCCGAACCTGTTTTGGTGATGGAAGGTGGCGAACAGGGTGCGAGCGGCGCGACCTTCTCGGAATTCAAGCTGACGCTGGGCGAGTGAAGCCGAAAGACTTTTACCGCAGAGGCGCTGAGGCGCAGAGAAAACCTAACCCCGTGCCAACCTACAACTAACAACTAGCCATGGCGCTGCTTGCTGAAGAAATCGTTGAAGAATGGCTAAACCGCCAAGGGTATTTCACGATCCGTGGAATCAAAATAGGCGTTCAGGAAATCGATCTTCTTGCTGTCAAATGGCAAGCAGATGGCACGGCGGAATGTCGCCACCTGGAAGTTCAGGCGTCCATGCGCCCAGTCAGCTACATCTCCCGAGTACCGAAGGAAGAACAGAAAAATGGGCGTGCCGCCAACAGTGCAAAACGCTCGGATCAAGAACTGACTCAAGGCGTCTCCGAATGGGTGGAAAAGAAGTTTCGTCGCCCGGACAAAAGAGACTTGATGAAGAAACTCTGGAATGGAGAGTGGTCGTCGGAATTGGTGGTCAATGCTGTGAAGTCTGAACAGGAGTTGGCACTTATTGCTAGTCACGACATCAAGGTTCACCTTCTTAGCGACATCATTGCCTCTCTAGCAAATCAACCGTTTGTTGTTAGCAGCGCAAGTGGGGCCGACATTATTGATCTCATTCAGATGAGCGCACGAACACAGAAAGCGCCTGAAAAACTCTCGCCTACCGACGAGACTAGCCTCGCCTAACAGCCCCACCAAACTCGCTTCATCTCTGCGCCTCAGCGCCTCTGCGGTGAAATAGATTTTTATGACATCCCCCGTTCTCTCCCTCGCCCAAGACCTTATCTCCCGCGCCTCGGTCACACCTGACGACGCCGGCTGTCTGGAACTCATCGGCCAACGACTTGCCGCCCAGGGCTTCACCCTGGAGCGCATGGATGCCAATGGCACCTGCAACCTCTGGGCACGGCGCGGCACTCAGGCACCCGTGGTCTGCTTTGCCGGCCATACGGACGTGGTGCCCACCGGCCCGGTGGATCAGTGGGCATCCCATCCCTTCAAGCCGGAAATCCGTGACGGCGTGCTCTACGGGCGCGGCGCGGCGGACATGAAGTCTTCTCTCGCCGCCTTCGTGGTGGGCATTGAAAACTTCGTTGCCGCCCATGCCGACCATCAGGGCTCCATCGCCCTGCTGCTCACTTCCGACGAGGAAGGCGACGCCCTTTCCGGCACGGTGCATGTGGTGAATACGCTGAAGGCTCGAGGCGAAACCATCGACTGCTGCATCGTGGGCGAGCCCACTTCCAGCGTGCGTTTCGGCGACACCATCAAGAACGGACGACGCGGCTCCCTCTCTGCAAAGCTGGTGGTGAAGGGCATTCAGGGCCACGTGGCCTATCCCGAGAAGGTGAAGAATCCGATCCACCTGATCGCCCCGGCCCTGGCCGAATTGGCCGCTGAGCGTTGGGACGAAGGCAACGAATACTTCCCGCCCACCAGCTTCCAGATTTCCAACATTCACGCCGGCACCGGTGCCACCAATGTGGTGCCCGGCACGGTGGAGGTGCTGTTCAATCTGCGCTTCTCCACGGCCAGCACGGCGGACGGCTTGCAGTCCCGCATCCATGCAATCCTCGACCGGCACAACCTGGAATACGACATCGTCTGGACCCTGGGCGGTCGCCCCTTCCTGACGCCCCGCGGCAAGCTGGTGGACGTCATGACCGATGCAATCGCCGAAGCCACGGGCGTAACGCCGGAACTGTCCACCACCGGCGGCACCTCCGACGGCCGCTTCATCGCCGACATCTGTCCGCAGGTGGTGGAGTTCGGCCCCCTGAACGGCACCATCCACAAACTCAACGAATGCATCCCCGTCGCCGACCTGGAGCCACTGGCCAAGGCCTACGAGGGGATGTTGGTCGGGTTGTTGAAAAATCTTTAACCTCTTTCAACGCAGAGGGCGCAGAGATACAGAGATCGCAGAGAAAGGCAAATGAACTGCTTTTAGGTTCTGAATATTGTTTTCGGGTTTCTCTGTGTCCTCTGTATCTCTGCGGCCTCTGTGTTGAAAGCGGTTGCCCTTCGCCTTTGACCTCGCCCTTCATAAAACCATGTCCAACATCTCCGACGAACTCATCACCGTACGCGACTGGCTGCGCTGGGCTGTCAGCCATTTCGAGAAAGCCGGCCTGTTCTACGGCCACGGCTGCGACAACGCCTGGGACGAAGCCGTATGGCTGGTGCTCCACGCGCTCCATCTGCCGCTGGATCGACTTGAGCCCTTTCTCGACGCAAAGCTCACGGTGGCCGAACGCAAGTCCGTGCTGAATCTGCTCCAAGCCCGGATCGAGAAGCGCTCGCCCGCCGCCTACCTGACTAACGAAGCCTGGCTCGGCGACTTCAAGTTCTACGTGGATGAGCGCGTTATCGTGCCCCGTTCCTACTTTGCCGAGCTGCTCGAAGAAGGCCTCACGCCCTGGCTCGACGATCCCTATGGCGTCACCACGGCCCTGGATCTTTGCACCGGCTCCGGCTGCCTCGCCATCCTCATGGCCCACGCCTTCCCCCATGCGGCCATCGATGCCGTCGATCTCTCCGCCGATGCACTGGAAGTGGCCAAGCGCAACGTGGCCGACTACGGCCTGGAGACACAGATTGAACTGATCCAGTCCGACGTGTTCGCCAATCTGGGCGACCGCCGCTACGACGTGATCATCTCCAACCCGCCTTACGTGACGGAAGAGTCCATGTCGATCATCCCCGCCGAATACCGCCATGAGCCGGAAATGGCCCTGGTGTCCGGCAGCGATGGCCTGGACGTGGTGCGCAAAATCCTGGCCGGCGGCGCCGAGCATCTGAGCGAAGACGGCCTGCTGCTGGTGGAAGTGGGCCACAACGCCCATCTGCTGGAAGAAGCCTGGCCCCACGTGCCCTTCACCTGGGTGGATGCCCCCAGCGGCGAGTCCAAGATATTCATGCTGAGCCGCGAAGACTTGCTGGAATATTTTTCGGAGAAATGATCCGTGGCTGCCTTCCTCTGGGATGACAAATTCATCACTGGCCTCGCCGACGTAGACAGGCAGCACCACCACCTGGTGGATCTCATCAACCGCTTCGGCGACCTGCTGGCGAGCAACAACGCCCAGGACAAGCAGAAGCTGGAAGACGTGTTCCAGGAGTTAGCCACCTACGCGGTGGAGCACTTCAGCACCGAAGAGCAGTTGATGCGGGCCGCGCCCTGCGACGAGCGCCACTACAAGCGGCACAAGGGCGAACACGACGACTTCGTCAAACAGGTGATGCAGATGCGCCAGTCCCTGGGCGACCTCGGCAGCGCCACGGACACGCTGCTGCGCTTCCTCACCAGCTGGCTGGCCTTCCACATCCTCGGTTCCGACCAAGTGATGGCCCACCAGATCCAGGCCATCCAAGCCGGCATGGACGCTGCACAGGCCTACGACCGCTACGAACACGCCGCCGATCCCTCCACCGCCGCCCTCCTCGGGGCCTTGCACGGCCTCTACCATTTGGTGGCGGAAGAAAACGCCGCCCTGACTGAACTCAATGCCTCTCTGGAGCGCCGGGTAGAAGAACGTACCCAGGCTCTGGAGGCTACGCGCAGCCAATTGCTGCAATCGGAAAAGCTCGCATCCATCGGCCAGTTGGCAGCCGGCGTCGCCCACGAGATCAACAATCCCATCGGCTTCGTCAGTTCCAATTTGGGCACGCTGACGAACTACGTCGGCACCTTGTTGGACCTGATTTCCAAATACGAAGAAGCCGTCGATCCGGCCACCGCCGAAAAGCTCAAGCCAGCCCGCAAGGCGGCCGACATCGACTTCCTGCGGGAAGACGTGACGACACTGCTCCAGGAATCCAAGGACGGCCTCGACCGGGTCAAGCGCATCGTCCAGGACCTGCGGGACTTCTCCCACGTGGATGAAGCCGAATGGCAACCCACCGACCTGAACAAGGGCATGGAAAGCACCTTGAACATGGTCTGGAATGAGCTCAAGTACAAGGCAACGGTGGTGCGCGAATACGGACAGCTACCGCTCGTCCGCTGCCTCGCCGGCCAGATGAATCAGGTATTCATGAACCTGCTCATCAACGCCGTTCAGGCCATCAAGGAGAAAGGCACGATCACCGTGCGCAGCGGCGCCGAAGGGAATCAGGTCTGGGTTGAGGTGGAAGACACCGGCTGCGGCATTCCACCCGAAAACATCAGCCGCCTGTTTGATCCGTTTTTCACCACCAAGCCCGTGGGGAAAGGCACCGGCCTGGGGCTCTCCCTGACCTACGGCATCATCACCCGTCACGGCGGACGCATCGAAGTGGATAGCCAGCCGGGACGCGGTTCCCGATTCCGCGTATGGCTACCGGCGAAAGCGGTCGAAGGCCAAAGCTAAACGCCGAAGCACCCAATGAGAAAGAGGCCCTCGCAGGCCTCTTCTCTTTTCAACCGGGCGATGTTGCCGCTGCTCAGTAAGGCAGCACGTCCGACGCCTTCTTCACCGGCTTGAGACTGCTGACCAGGGCCTTCACCTCGGTCTCGGTCAACTCGCGGGTTTGGCCGCGCTTGAGTTGCGGCGGCAGCGGGATGGGGCCGTAGCGAACCCGCATCAGGCGGCTCACGGTCACGCCCACCGCGTCGAACATGCGGCGAACTTCCCGATTGCGGCCTTCGGCCAGGGTCACGTTGTACCAACGGTTGGCACCGTCGCCGCCCGCTTCTTCAATGCGGGTGAAGCGGGCCGGGCCGTCTTCCAGCTCGATGCCGTCGTACAAACGCTCCAGCGCTTCCTCGGACAGATCGCCCAGGATACGCACGGCGTATTCCCGGTCGATGCCGTAACGGGGATGCATCAGACGGTTCGCCAGCTCGCCGCTGTTGGTGGCTACCAGCAGGCCGCAGGAGTTGATGTCCAGACGGCCCACTGTGATCCAGCGCCCACCGCGAATGCGCGGCAGGTTGTCGAAGACGGAGGGACGGCCTTCCGGATCGTCCCGGGACACGATTTCGCCTTCGGGCTTGTGATACAGCACCACACGAGGCAGACGCGAGCGACCGACCTTGAGGTTCACCAGCTTGCCGTTCACCCGCACCTTGTCGGTGGGGCTGATGCGCTGGCCCAGGTGGGCAGGCATGCCGTTCACGCTCACGCGGCCGGCGATGATCCACTCTTCCAGCTCGCGACGGGAGCCATGACCGGCATCGGCCAGGGCCTTGTGCAGCTTGGGGGCTTCTTCGGTCTCGTCGTCGAAAGCGCCTCCGGCATAGCCGCCGCCTACGTCGTTGAAACCGCCGCCGGGCCCCTTCTTACCTGCCCGACTCTGGGGACGGCCACCGGGCTTGCCGCCGGGTCTGCCTTTTACAGGACGGCCGCCAGGGGCACGATTACCCGGTGCGCGATTGCCATCCACGTCGCCCATAGCGGCCTGTGCGGCTGCCGCTTCGGGACCGCCGTTGGGACGAGGACCGCCCTTGCGATTGTTGCGACGACGCTTGCCGGGTGCGCGATTGCCATTGGTTTCTTGAGACTGACCGTCGCCAGCAGGGCCACCTTGGCGCCGCTGGCCTCCTTGGCCTTGGGCACTGCCTTGCTCGCCCTGAGCACCTTGGGCGCCTTCCGGCCGAGGCCCATTGCTGTGGGGACGAGGACGACGATTCTTGTTGCCGCCAGGGCGAGGACCGCGGGGCGAACGGTTCCCGCCGCCAGGTTGCCCAGACGCGCCTTCGCCTCCCGCTTGCGCAGGAGCCCGACCTTCGCCGCCGCCCTCAGGAGAGGAGGTCGAGGGATTGGTTGTCTGATTCGGGTTGTTCGTCTTCTGCGGGCGGCGGAACGGTGTCCGCTTGTTGCTGCGGGGTGGGCGCGTTGTCTGCAAGGTCCATGACCCTTTCAATTTCAGTCAGCGGTGGCAGCTCAGAGAGACTGCGCAGGCCGAGATCGTCCAAAAACTTTTTGGTTGTTGCGTAGAGAGCCGGACGACCCGGGGCATCCCGGTGTCCGACGGTGTCAATCCAACCCCGGGATTCCAGGGTCTTGAGCACGTTGGGCGAAACCTGCACCCCGCGAATGTCTTCGATGTCGCCGCGGGTCACGGGCTGGCGGTAGGAGATGATCGCCAGGGTTTCCATCACGGCACGGGAGTAGCGCGGGGGCTTTTCGTTCTTCAGCCGATCCAGGTATTCCTGGTATTCGGGGCGGGTCTGGAAGCGCCAGCCGGTGGCCAACTGCACCAGTTCGATGCCCCGGTCGGCCCAATCGCGGCGCAGATCATCAAGCAGCGTGCGCCAAGTGTCTTCGTCGAACTCTTCGTCGAACAGCTTTTTGAGTTCGGGCAGGGTAATGGGTTCCGCCGCCACCAGCAGCGCGGTTTCCAGCACCCGTTTGTAGTCTTCAGGCTTGTAGAGTTGCATCGGAGGCTCTTACATAAATCGGTGCCAACACTTCGGTCTGACTGATTTCCACCAGGCTTTCGCGGGCCAGTTCCAGGATGGCGAGGAAGCTCACCACCAGGGCCTGGGCGCCGGCTGCCACGTCGAACAAATCCTCGAACACGACGAAATTGCGGCCTTGCAGCTTGCGCAGGATGTTGATCATGAACTCCCGCACCGATAGTTCTTCCCGCTGAATCTTGTGGTGCTGGGTGACCTTGGCCTGCTTCATCAAGGCCAGCCACGCCACCTGCAAATCGTGCAAGCTGACTTCGGGCTGGCGCGTGACCACCTTGTCGGCAATCCAGACGGTGACCCATTCGTAATCCCGGCCCGCTTGCGGCATTTCGTGCAGCTTGGCGGCTGCGGCCTTCATCTGCTCGTACTCCAGCAGGCGGCGAACCAGTTCGGCACGGGGATCTTCGGGTTCGCCGTTGTCGGCCTTGGGCGGACGAGGCAGCAGCATGCGCGACTTGATCTCGATCAGCATGGCCGCCATGAGCAGGTATTCCGACGCCAGCTCCAGGTTGCGCTTGTGCATGGCGTCCACGTACTTCAAGTACTGGGCCGTCAGGGGCGCCATGGGGATGTCGAGG
>DASUJA010000017.1:0-2132 GCA_036279515.1 Rhodocyclaceae bacterium
CATCACCGACCACGCCCAGGAAGCCCTGGGTGACGTGGTGTTCCTGGAACTGCCCGAAGCCGGCCGCCAAGTGAAGGCCGGCCAGGAAGTGGCCGTGGTGGAATCGGTCAAGGCCGCCTCCGACATCTACGCCCCCGTGTCTGGCGAGATCATCGAATCCAACGGTGCAGCCGTGGATGCGCCCGAGTGCCTGAACGCCGACGCCTACGCCGCTTGGCTGTTCAAGATCAAGCCGTCCAATCCTGCTGAACTCGACGCCCTACTCGACGCCGCTGGTTACACGGCCGTTGCTGAAGCCGAGTAAGGCCAAGAGCGGAAAGCCTTTCCACGAAGCTCCGTCATTCCCGCGAAGGCGGGAATCCAGCGATGCTCAAACAAACACCTGGATTCCCGCACCCCAAGGGCACTTCCTTCGGGGCGCCTTCGCGGGAATGACGGTATAGCGACGGTTTTCCCGCGTCCAAGAACCCAATCGTGTACATCCTGGCAAGCAAACCCAATGGCACGCTCTACATAGGCGTCACCTCTGACCTGGTGAAACGCGTCTGGGAACACAAGCAGGACTTGGTCGAAGGCTTCACCAAGCAATACGGAGTGCACGACCTCGTGTACTTCGAGCAACACGAATCCATGCCAGCGGCAATCGAGCGTGAAAAGCAACTCAAGCATTGGAACCGCCAGTGGAAGATCAACTTGATTGAAGAACAAAACCCCGGCTGGCGAGATTTATGGCCGGAGATCATTTAGTTCAAGTCGCTTAGCTCGCCTCCACAGAGTGACGTCATTCCCGCGCAGGCGGGAATCCAGGTTTTTCTGCTGGAGAAAATTTAACCGCCGCTGGATTCCCGCCTTCGCGGGAATGACGGCTTCGATCGGATGCATCGCCTAATGACAACGCCCGCCTCCCTCGCCTCCCTCGAACAACAGGACGAATTCGTTTCCCGCCACATCGGCTCCAACGCCGATGAAATCGCCGCCATGCTTGCCACCATCGGCGCAGCCAGCGTCGACGAATTGATGAACCAGACTGTGCCCGCAGCCATCCGCCTGCCCAAGGACCTGGACCTGCCCGCACCGCGCCGGGAGCATGAGGCCCTGGCGGACCTAAAAGCCATCGCGCAGAAGAACGTGATCGCCAAGTCGCTGATCGGCATGGGCTACCACGAGACACTGATGCCCAAGGTGATCCTGCGCAACGTGCTGGAAAACCCCGGCTGGTACACCGCCTACACACCTTACCAAGCCGAAGTGGCCCAGGGCCGGCTGGAAGCGCTGATGAACTACCAGCAGATGGTGATCGACCTCACCGGCCTCGAACTCGCCAATGCCTCCCTGCTGGACGAAGCCACCGCCGCCGCCGAAGCCATGACCATGGCGCGGCGCGTGTCCAAGTCGGCCTCCAACAAGTTCTTCGTCGATGAGGACTGCTTCCCGCAAACCATCGACGTGGTGAAGACCCGCGCCGGCTACTTCGGCTTCGAGCTGGTGTTCGGCAAGGCCGCCGATGCGGCCAGCCACGACGTATTCGGCGCTCTGCTTCAGTACCCCAATGACAAGGGCGAAGTCACAGACCTGACCGCTGTCATCGCCGACCTCAAGGGCAAGGGCGCCATCAGCGCAGTCGCCACCGACCTGATGGCCCTGGTGCTGCTCAAGTCGCCCGGTGCCATGGGAGCCGACATCGCCCTCGGTTCCAGCCAACGCTTCGGTATCCCCATGGGCTTCGGCGGCCCCCACGCCGCCTTCTTCGCCTGCAAGGACGAGCACAAGCGCAGCGTGCCGGGCCGCATCATCGGCGTATCCGTGGATGCCTGCGGCAAGCGCGCCTACCGCATGGCCCTGCAAACCCGCGAACAGCACATCCGCCGCGAGAAAGCCAACTCCAACATCTGCACCTCGCAAGTGCTGCTGGCCAACATGGCGGGCATGTACGCGGTCTATCACGGCCCCGTCGGCCTCAAGACCATCGCGTCCCGTATCCACCGCCTCACCTGCATCCTGGCCGAAGGCCTCAAGCAAGCGGGCGTGAAGGTGTTGAATTCCACTTGGTTCGACACCCTGCAAGTGGAAACCAACGCCGACGTCCCAGGCTACAACCTGCGCGTCGTCGCCCCCGGCGTGCGCGGCATTGC
>DASUJA010000018.1:0-4644 GCA_036279515.1 Rhodocyclaceae bacterium
CATCTTGCCCGTCATCAAGTACAAGGACGTGGAAGAGGCCATACGGCTGGCCAACGACAACCCCAACGGTCTTGGCGGTTCGGTCTGGAGCACGGACACGGCCAAGGCCGCGCAAGTGGCCCTGCGCCTGGAATGCGGCACCGCCTGGGTCAATGAGCACGGCGCCCTCCAGCCCAACGCGCCCTTCGGCGGCGTCAAGCAATCGGGCCTGGGCGTGGAGTTCGGCCACTACGGCTTGGAGGAATACACCTCCATCCAGACGCTCAAGGTCATGAAGCACTGAGGGTTTCAAGCCGCACCAGTTTCAGCCAAGTCCATGGCACTTGGTGGCAGCAATGCCGGCATCTCCTCCTTATTTCCCCGCATACCGCCATGGGGCGCGGGGGACTTTTTTTGATGGAGCCGCAATGAATCTCTCGGATCAGATGGTCAAGGGAATTCTCTCGACCGCTATCGTTATCGGCTTGTCCTTGCTGGTCTGCGTTGTAGCGTCTCCCGATCTACTCATGGGGTGGGGAACCTTGTTCCTGGTGGCAATGGTGCCGGCTCAGATGGTCGTTAGTCTGCTTTGGGGGTGTGGCTATCCGAAGTCCATCGCCGCGCTGCCTCAGCCCTGGAACGGCCTTGCCTTCCTGGCCTTGAATGCCGCCATCGGCGTCGTGGTCGGTCTGATCGCGTGGAACACGGTTGGGGGCGGAATATCTCCGCCTACCCCGTTCGTGAACATGTATCTGATTCTCGCGGTGGCGGTTACGCTGTGGCTCATCATTCCCTTCCAGGCTTGGCCCTTCGGCACGTTGTTCAAGAACCCCGGCGCAATGGGTGCAACGTTGTGGCTCTCCGCCTACGGCATCGCCTACATGTTGTTCCGCGCCCTGTTCAATTTTTCCTTTCTCAAGGGGGCGCCCTTTTATCAAGCATCCCTGGATCCCGCTGGCCTTCTGATGGCCTGGGTTCCCCTTATCTTCAGCGTTGCTTCGGTCATGGTGATCTTGGCCCTGGTGTTGCTCGACTTTTGGCCGACGGCCTTACTGGCGAAGAAGTTTCCTGTCCTCGCCAAGCAACCATTCTTCGGTATTGCCAATGCAGCCATCATTGCCAGCCTGACAGCACTGGTGTGGCGATCCTTCGTCGGTGCTCAGAGCATGGATATGGTGGTGTTCCTCACCCAGGTGTGCGTCTCCACTGTCTTTGGCATCTTCATTCTGTTGGTCATGCTGGAAGGTGTTCCTTCGCTTGCATTGCCTCAGCCCTGGCGAGGTCTGGTACTGATTACGACGGCTGGCCTGCTGTCCGTGGCCTTGTTCGCCCTCTATCGCGCCATTGCTTTGAACAGCTATGCCCTGTCGGCGGGGCAGCCAACTTACGTGCTGGAGCTTTGGCTTGCGTCCGCCATGCTGGCAGTGACCTTCCCCGCCATGGTGATCCATGCCGGCTATTTCAAGTTCTGGCCCTTGGCGAGAAACATCTGAATCGGCTTGACGGTCCTGGCACGATTCAAAAACAAACGAGGCGATCCGCAAGGATCGCCCCGTTTGCTATTTAGAGCCTGTTTCAGTAGGGCTCGACTTAGTACCCCATGCTCAGATACTTGAGCTCGGTGTATTCCTCGATGCCGTGGTGGGAACCTTCGCGGCCCAGGCCGGAGTTCTTGACGCCGCCGAAGGGGGCGACTTCGGTGGAGATCGCGCCGGTATTGATGCCCACCATGCCGTACTCCAGCGCTTCGCTGACGCGCCAGACGCGGCCGATATCGCGGCTGTAGAAGTAGGAGGCAAGACCGAACTCGGTGTCGTTGGCCATCTTGATGGCTTCTTCTTCGGTCTCGAAGCGGAACAAGGGAGCCACCGGGCCGAAGATTTCTTCCCGGGCCAATTCCATGGTTTGGTTTACGCCGGTCAGCACCGTAGGCTCGAACCAGGTGCGGCCCAGGGCGTGGCGCTTACCGCCGGACAGGGACTTGGCGCCCTTGTCCCGCGCATCCTTGACCAGGGATTCGACCTTGTCGATGGCGGCATCGTCAATCAGCGGTCCTTGGGTCACGCCATCTTGCAGACCGTTGCCCACCTTCAGCCCCGCGACCGCTGCGGCCAGCTTTTCCGCGAACTGATCGTAGACGCCAGCCTGAACCAGGAAGCGATTGGAGCAGACGCAGGTCTGGCCGGCATTGCGATACTTGGATGCGATGGCGCCGACGACGGCGGCATCCAGATCGGCATCGTCGAAGACGATGAAGGGCGCATTGCCGCCCAGTTCCAGGGACAGCTTCTTGATAGTGGACGCACATTGCGCCATGAGCAGACGACCCACTTGAGTGGAGCCGGTGAAGGTCAGCTTGCGTACGACGTCGCTGGATGTCATCACGCCGCCGATGGCGCTGGCCTTGCCCGTCACTACGCTGAAAACGCCAGCCGGCACGCCGGCGCGCTCGGCCAATTCAGCCAGAGCGAGGGCAGAAAGGGGCGTTTGTTCTGCGGGCTTCAAGACCATGGTGCAGCCTGCGCCCAGCGCGGGGCCGGTCTTGCGGGTGATCATGGCGGAGGGGAAGTTCCAGGGCGTGATGGCGGCACAGACGCCCACCGGCTCGCGCTGGACGATGAGCTTGCGGTCGGCGAAAGGCGAAGGGATGGTTTCGCCGTAGATGCGCTTCGTTTCCTCGGCAAACCATTCCAGGTAGGAGGCTGCGTAGAGAATCTCACCCTTGGCTTCGGCCAGAGGCTTGCCTTGTTCCAGAGTCATGATGCGGGCCAGGTCGTCCTGATGTTCGATCATCAGGTCGTACCAACGGCGCAGGATGCGCGAGCGGTCGATGGCTTTCAGCGCACGCCAAGCGGGCAGGGCTGCATCGGCGGCAGCGATGGCGCGGCGGGTTTCGTCGGCGCCGCAACGAGGCACCGTGGCGATGGTTTCGCCGGTGGCGGGATTTGTCACGGCTATCGTCTCGCCGCTATCGGCGCCGACCCACTGGCCGTCGATGTAGCAGGCGCTACGCAGCAGATTCTTGTCTTTGAGTTGTGCGGTCATGGGGTTCTCCAAACGGCGGGAATGTTGAGGCGCCTTACTTGCAATTAGTAGGCGGCGCCGGTCTTGGTTTCGGATTCGGTCTTGAACGACGCGGCCAATTTCACCGCTGCGTTGCGCAGCAACAGCGTGTCCACGCCGACGATCAGGAAGCGGGCGCCCTTGGCTTTGTAGACCTGAGCGACAGCCGGATCGGCGGTAAATACGCCGGGGATGCGGCCGGTGGCGGTGATGCGGGAAATGGCGTTTTCCACGGCGGCTTTCACTTCGGGATGGCCCGGTTGGCCCAGATAGCCCATGGACGCCGCCAGGTCGGAGGGGCCGATGAACACGCCGTCCACGCCTTCCACGTTGGCGATGGCTTCCAGGTTTTCCAGACCTTTCACGGATTCGATCTGGAGCATCAGGAACATCTGGCCGTCGGCCTGCTTGAAGTAGCCGTCCACGCCGTTCCAGCGGGCGGCACGGGCCAGGGCCGTGCCCACGCCGCGCACACCGGCGGGCGGGTAGCGCACGGCACGCACCATCTCGGCGGCCTGTTCGGCGGTTTCGATCATGGGCACCAGCAGGGACTGCACGCCGATGTCCAGGTATTGCTTGATCAGTACCGTGTCGCCATGGGGCGGACGCACCATGGCGTGGCTGTTGAAGGGCTCGGCGCCGTAGGGGGCGATGGCCTGCAATTGCGACAGCACAGTGCGGGTGTCGTTGGGGCCGTGCTCTGCGTCGATCAGCAGGAAGTCGAAGCCGGTGCCGGCGGCAATCTCGGCACTGTAGGGGTCGGCCAGCCCGAGGAAGATCCCAATCTGGGTCTGGCCGGCAAGCAAGGCCTGCTTGAGTTTGTTCTTGGGCATGTCCATGGTGGAGTCCTCAGGCGAAGCGGAAAGAGATCGAGCCCATGGGACCGTAGTCGGCGGTGAAAGTGTCGCCGGGTTCGGCGGGGACCGGACGGGTGAAGGAGCCCGCCAGGATCACCTGGCCGGCTTCCAGGGCCACGCCGTGGGGCGCGAACTTCTTTGCCAGCCAGGCAATGCCGTTGGCCGGATGGTTGAGCACGCCGGCGGCCACGCCGGTTTCTTCGATCACGCCGTTCTTGTAGAGCAGGGCGGAAACCCAGCGCAGGTCCACGTCCATGGGCTTGATGGGGCGACCGCCGAGAATGATGCCGGCATTGGCGGCGTTGTCGGAGATGGTGTCGAACACCTTGCGCATGCGCTTGGTTTCCGGGTCCACCTGAGGGCAGCGCTGGTCGATGATTTCGATGGCGGGGGTGATCCAATCGGTCGCGGCGAGCACGTCGAAGATGGTGACGTTGGGGCCTTCCAGCCGCTTGCCGAGAATAAAGGCCAGTTCCACTTCCACGCGGGGAACGATGAAGCGGTTGAAGGGCACGTCGCCGCCGTCGCTGAAGAACATGTCGTCGAGCAGGGTGCCGTAGTCGGGTTCGGTGATCTGGCTCGACATCTGCATGGCGCGGGAAGTGAGGCCGATCTTGTGGCCCTTGATGACGCGGCCTTCGCTGAGCTTGATCTTGATCCATTCCTTTTGCACGGCATAGGCGTCGGCAATGGTCATCTCGGGATTGTCGAGGGAGATCTGGCGGATATGGACGCGAGTCTTTTC
>DASUJA010000019.1:0-8314 GCA_036279515.1 Rhodocyclaceae bacterium
GGGGACGCTCGCCCCGGTACATCCTTCCAAGGCCCGGATTTCCGGGCCTTTCCGGCTAAAATCCAGCCTTTCCCGCTTTGAACGGAGTCCTTTGTGGACGGCATCACCATTGCGCTCTCCAAGGGCCGAATCTTTGAAGAAACCCTGCCCCTGCTGGCAGCGGCCGGCATCGTGCCCGCCGAAAATCCCGAACAATCGCGCAAGCTCATCATTGGCACCAACCGGCCTGATGTGCGCGTGGTCATCGTCCGCGCTTCCGACGTGCCCACCTATGTGCAATACGGTGCCGCCGATCTGGGCATTGCCGGCAAGGACGTGCTGATTGAGCACGGTGGCGCTGGCCTCTACCAGCCCCTTGATCTGGAAATCGCCAAGTGCCGCATGTGCGTTGCCGCGCCGGTGGGCTTCGACTACGCCGCCGCCGTGCGGCCTGGCGCCCGTCTGCGCGTCGCCACCAAGTACATCAACATCGCCCAGGAACACTTCGCCGGCAAGGGCGTGCACGTGGATCTGATCAAGCTCTACGGCTCCATGGAACTGGCGCCCCTGGCGGGCTTGTCCGAGGTCATCGTGGACTTGGTGTCCAGCGGCGCCACCCTCAAGGCCAACAAGCTGGTGGAAGTGGAAGAGATCATGCAAATCTCCTCCCGTCTGGTAGTGAATCAGGCTTCCCTCAAAGTGAAGCGGGAGCTGCTGCAACCCGTGATCGACGCCTTTGCTGGAGCCGTGAAATGAGCGTTTCCATCCGTCGCATGAGCACCCGGGAGCCGGAGTTTCTTTCCGCCCTGGATCAGTTGCTGGCCTTCGATGACTCCACCGACGACGCTATCGAGCGTGCTGTGGCCGACATCCTCGCCAATGTGCGCCGGGTGGGCGATGCAGCAGTGATGGACTACACCCGCCGCTTCGACGGCCTGGACGTGGCCTCAATGGCGGCTCTGGAGTTGCCCAAGGCCGAGTTGGCTGCCGCTTTCGCCAGTCTGCCCGACGCCCAGAAGCAGGCCCTGCAAACCGCCGCTGAGCGGGTGCGCAGCTACCATGAGCGGCAAAAGGCCGAATCCTGGGAATACACGGAAGCCGACGGCACGCGCCTGGGCCAGAAGGTGACTCCCCTGGATCGTGTGGGTCTCTACGTGCCCGGCGGCAAGGCTTCCTATCCCTCGTCCGTGCTGATGAATGCGGTGCCGGCCAAGGTGGCGGGCGTCAAAGAATTGATCATGGTCACGCCCACGCCTCGGGGCGAGAAAAATCCCCTGGTGCTGGCCGCTGCTCACCTCGCTGGCGTGGATCGGGTGTTCACCATCGGCGGCGCGCAAGCTGTGGCTGCCTTGGCTTACGGCACCCAGACCATTCCTCAGGTGGACAAGATCGTCGGTCCCGGCAACGCCTATGTGGCCAGCGCCAAGCGCCGGGTCTTTGGTGTGGTGGGTATCGACATGGTGGCCGGCCCTTCCGAAGTGCTGGTGATTGCCGACGGCACCACCGATCCCGACTGGGTGGCCATGGACCTGTTCGCCCAGGCTGAGCACGACGAGTTGGCCCAATCCATCCTGCTCTGCCCGGACGTCGATTACATTGAGCGCGTCGCCGCCAGCATCGAAAAGCTGCTGCCCACCATGCCGCGCAAGGACACCATCACTGCGTCCCTGTCCGGTCGCGGTGCCCTGATTCTGGTGAATGATCTGGCCGAAGCCTGCACCGTGGCCAATCGCATCGCCCCGGAACACCTGGAGTTGTCGGTGAAAGACGCCGCCGCGCTGGTGCCCCACATCCGTCACGCCGGCGCCATCTTCATGGGCGCCTACGCCTCCGAGTCCCTGGGCGACTACTGCGCCGGGCCGAATCACGTGCTGCCCACGTCCCGTAGCGCCCGCTTCTCCAGCCCGCTGGGGGTCTATGACTTCCAGAAGCGGTCCAGTCTGATCGACGTATCGGCAGCTGGCGCCAAGCACCTGGGGCCGGTGGCTTCCACCTTGGCCCACGGAGAGGGTCTTACCGCCCACGCCCGCGCAGCAGAACTGCGCTACGAGTAACAGCGGTATCAGAGTCCGGCGCAATGCCGGACTTTTTGCATTAAGCCAGGATTTCCTTCAACGCCGTTACTAGCGTCGCGCACTGCTCGTCCGTACCCACGGTGATGCGAAGGAACTGGTCGATGCGGGGCTTGGCGAAGTGGCGCACGATGATGCTGCGCTCCCGCAGTTGCTTCGCCAGTTCTGCCCCGTCCCACTTGGCATGGCGGGCGAAGATGAAGTTCGCCGCCGACGGCAGTACCTCAAATCCCAAGCCTTCCATTTCCTGAACCAGCCGATCGCGGCTCTGCATCACCGCGCGGCGGGTGGTGTCGAAGTGTTCCCGGTCGTCCACCGCAGCGGTGGCGCCCGCCAAGGCAGGGCGATCCAGGGGGTAGGAGTTGAAGCTGTCCTTGACTCGCTCCAGGCCCTCAATCAGATCCTTGTGTCCGACCGCGAAGCCCACCCGCAAACCCGCCAGGGAGCGGGACTTGGACAGGGTCTGCACCACCAGCAGATTGGGGTACTTGGCGATTAACGACGCGGCGGTAGGAATGGTTTCACCAGAGAAATCCACATAGGCCTCGTCGATCACCACCACCGAATCCGGGTTGGCGGCGACGATGCGCTCCACCTGATCCAGGGCCAGCAGGCTGCCGGTAGGCGCATTGGGATTGGGGAAGATGATGCCGCCGTTGGGCGACTGGTAATCCTCAACGCGCAGACGGAAAGCCTCGTCCAGCGGCACGGCGCGGAACTCCACGTCGTAGAGGCCGCAATAGACCGGGTAGAAGCTATAAGTGATGTCCGGGAACAGGATGGGCTTGTCGTGCTTCAGCAGCCCCAGGAACACGTGGGCCAGCACTTCGTCGGAACCGTTGCCGACGAAAACGTTTTCAGCCGTCAGTCCGTAGAAGCGGGCCACCGCCTCCTTGAGCGCATGACCGCTGGGATCGGGATAGAGCCGCAGGCTGTCGCTCAGTGTCGCCTGCATGGCGGCCACGGCCTTGGGGGATGGGCCGTAGGGGTTTTCGTTGGTATTGAGTTTGACCAGATTGGCCAGCTTGGGCTGCTCTCCAGGAACGTAGGGAGTCAGTCGGGAAACGGTATTGCTCCAGTAGCGGCTCATAGATGGAACGAGAGGGAATCAGAGAAAGTAGCGGGGACTGGGTTCGCTCGCAGCCGGGCGTGATGGCAAGTGCCGGGAGCGTTTGTAAGGAGGGCGAAATGGTATCATGCGCCCGCTTTCAACCCCCTCTGTGCCCTGTGCCATGCGGCAAGCCGAACTCTCTCGCGATACCCTCGAAACCCAAGTCTTCGTCCGACTCAATCTGGATGGAACGGGTAAATCAAACCTCGCCACCGGCGTAGGTTTTCTCGACCACATGCTGGATCAGATCGCCCGTCACGGCATGATCGATCTGGAAGTGAAGGCGAAGGGCGATCTGCACATCGATGCCCACCACACGGTGGAAGACATTGGCATCACCATCGGTCAGGCACTGGCCAAGGCCGTGGGCGACAAGAAGGGCCTGCGCCGTTACGGCCACGCCTATGTCCCCCTGGACGAAGCCCTGTCCCGCGTTGTCGTGGACCTGTCCGGCCGTCCCGGTCTGGTGTTCGAGGTGCCTTTCACCCGCGCCGCCATCGGCGAGTTCGATGTGGATCTAGTGCGTGAATTCTTCCAAGGCCTGGTCAATCATGCCGCCATTACGGTGCACGTGGATAACCTGCGTGGTGCCAACTCGCACCACCAGGCTGAGACCGTGTTCAAAGCCTTCGGCCGTGCCCTGCGCATGGCGGCTGAAGTGGACGACCGTTCCAGCGGCATTCCCTCTACCAAGGGCACCCTTTAAAACTCTCTTCATCCGAGCGAGACCATGAACACTGTCGCCGTTGTCGATTACGGCATGGGCAACCTGCGGTCTGTCGCCAAGGCCCTGGAACACGTAGCGCCCGAAGCGAAGATCGTCATCACGGCCGATCCCGCCGTGGTGGCCTCCGCCGACCGCGTGGTGGTGCCCGGCCAGGGCGCACTGCCCGATTGCATGGAGCAGCTCCGCGCCCGCGGCCTCAAGGATGCGGTCATTCAGGCCGCCGGCAGCAAGCCGTTCCTCGGCATCTGCGTGGGTTTGCAGATGCTGTTCGATCACGGCGAAGAGGGCGACGTGCCCGGCCTCGGCGTCCTTGCCGGTCGCGTGCCCCGTTTCCCCGAAGCATCCATGGTGGCGCCTGACGGCGGTCGCCTGAAGGTGCCCCACATGGGCTGGAACGAGGTGCTTCAAGCCAAGCCTCACGCCATCTGGGAAGGCATTCCCGACGGCAGTCGTTTCTATTTTGTGCACAGCTACTACGTGGTGCCCCAAGACCCGGCGATTGCGGCCGGAACCACCACTTACGGTGTGCCCTTTACCAGTGCGGTGGCCCGCGATAACATCGTCGCGGTCCAATTTCACCCGGAAAAGAGCGCCCAGATGGGGCTCCGCCTCCTGGGTAACTTCATGAACTGGCAACCCTGATTTCCGCGGCCTTCAGCCGAACTTTCTCTCTCTTCCTCCTATGCTGCTCATTCCCGCGATCGATCTGAAAGACGGACACTGCGTGCGTCTCAAGCAAGGCCTCATGGAAGACGCCACGGTGTTTTCCGAAGAACCGGCTGTCATGGCCCGCCACTGGATCGACCAAGGCGCCCGCCGCCTGCATCTGGTGGATCTGAACGGCGCCTTTGCCGGCAAGCCTAAGAACGAGGGCGCCATCAAAGCCATCCTCAAAGAAGTGGGCGACGAGATTCCCGTGCAACTGGGCGGCGGTATCCGCGACCTGGACACCATCGAACGCTGCCTCGACGACGGTATCACCTACGTGATCATCGGCACCGCGGCCGTGAAGAACCCCGGCTTCCTGCACGACGCCTGCACCGCGTTCCCCGGTCACATCATCGTCGGCCTGGATGCCAAGGACGGCAAGGTGGCGGTGGACGGCTGGTCCAAACTCACCGGCCACGACGTGATCGATCTGGCCAAGAAGTTCGAGGACTACGGCGTCGAAGGCGTGATCTACACCGACATCGGTCGCGATGGCATGCTCTCCGGCGTGAACATCGAAGCCACGGTCAAGCTGGCCCAGGCTCTGCGCATTCCTGTCATCGCTTCCGGTGGGCTTGCCAGTGTGGACGACGTGAAGGCCCTCTGCGCCGTGGCCGACGAAGGCATCTCCGGTGCCATTACCGGCCGAGCCATCTACGAAGGCAAACTGGATTTCGCCAAGGCCCAGGCCGAGGCCGACAAGCTGAACGGCAAGGGCAAATAACCACCTGACCTTTAGCCGCCTAAAAAACAAATTTCCCATGCTCGCAAAACGCATCATTCCCTGCCTCGACGTTAACGCTGGTCGCGTGGTCAAAGGCGTCAACTTCGTCGAACTGCGGGACGCGGGCGACCCGGTGGAAGTGGCGCGTCGCTACGACGAGCAGGGCGCCGACGAAATCACCTTTCTCGACATCACCGCCAGTTCCGACGACCGGGATCTCATTCTCGACATCATCGAAGCGGTGGCTTCCCAGGTCTTTATTCCCCTCACCGTGGGCGGCGGCGTGCGCACTGTGGATGACGTGCGTCGTCTGCTCAACGCCGGTGCCGACAAGGTGAGCATGAACACCGCCGCTGTGAACAATCCCCAACTCGTGGCCGATGCCTCGGGCAAGGTGGGCAGCCAGTGCATCGTGGTGGCCATCGACGCCAAGCAGACCAGCCCCGGTCAATGGCAGGTCTTCACCCACGGCGGCCGCAACAACACGGGCATGGATGCCATCGAATGGGCGCGCAAGGTTGAGTCCTTGGGCGCCGGTGAAATCCTGCTCACGAGCATGGACCGTGACGGCACCAAGGCCGGCTTCGATCTGGCCCTGACCCGCGCCGTGGCCGACGCTGTGGGCATTCCCGTCATCGCCTCGGGCGGCGTGGGAAATCTCCAGCATCTGGCCGAGGGCGTCAGCCAAGGCCGCGCCGATGCGGTGCTGGCCGCCAGCATCTTCCACTACGGGGAATACACCGTGCGCCAAGCCAAGGAATACATGCGGGATCGCGGCATCGAGGTGCGCCTCTAATGGCCGCCAAGTGGCTTAACGAGGTGAAGTGGGACGAGCAGGGCTTGGTGCCCGTGATCGCCCAGGATGCCAAGACCGGCGAAGTGCTGATGTTCGCCTGGATGAATCGGGACGCCCTGGCCAAGACCGCCGAGCTGGGCGAAGCCGTGTATTGGTCCCGCTCCCGCCGCAAGCTGTGGCACAAGGGCGAAGAGTCCGGTCACGTGCAAAAAGTGCTGGAAATTCGCAAGGACTGCGACGACGACGTGATTCTGCTCAAGGTGGAGCAGGGCGGCGGCATCGCCTGCCACACGGGCCGTCGCAGCTGCTTTTACAACCGCCTGGAAGCCGAGGGCTGGCAGACGGTGGAGCCGGTATTGAAAGATCCCAAGGAGATTTACAAATGATCGACATGGAAGTTCTTCATCGCCTGCAAGCGACGCTGCTTGAGCGCAAAGGCGCAGCTCCAGATTCTTCCTACGTGGCCAGCCTCTACGCCAAGGGCACCGACGCCATTTGCAAAAAAGTGGCCGAAGAAGCCGCCGAGACCATTATGGCTGCCAAGGACGGCGACCGTCTTCACATCGTGCGCGAAACCTGCGACCTTTGGTTTCACAGCATGGTCCTGCTGGCCCATATGGGCATCGGCGTGGATGATGTGCTGGTGGAATTCCGCCGCCGGGAAGGCATCTCCGGCATCGACGAAAAGAAGAGCCGGGGAACCGGGGCCTAGTCGATGAGCGATTGCATCTTCTGCCGCATCGCTCAGGGCGAAATTCCCAGCCGCAAGATTTACGAAGATAACGATATCTTCGCTTTTCACGACATCAATCCTCAGCGGCCGGTACACTTCCTGATTATTCCGAAGGTGCATGTGGCAAGCCTCGATGAGGCAACTGCCGAGCATCAGGCCCTGCTAGGCAAGCTGCTGGTCAATGCTGGTGAGCTGGCGCGTAGCCAGGGACTCGATCAAGGGTTCCGTACCTTGATCAATACAGGCCGGATCGGTGGGCAGGAGGTTTATCACCTGCACATCCACATCCTCGGCGGACCGGAACCCGTGGGCCCCATGGTGGTCCGATAGCCGTCTGACAACAGGAGAAGAAACATGGGAAGCTTCAGCATCACTCATTGGTTGATCGTGTTGGTCATCGTCGTGCTGATTTTCGGCACCAAGAAGCTGGCCAACGTGGGCAAGGATCTGGGCAGCGCCGTCAAGGGTTTCAAGGATGGCATGAAGGAAGGTGCTTCCGACAAGCCCGCCGAGCCCGAGCAACTGACGGGTCGCACCATCGACGTGGAAGTGAAGGAAAAGACCAAGTCCTGATGCAGTCATACCGCGTGGGCCTTGGGCCTGTCGGTGTTGCCTAGCTTGGTTTCCTCCGCATGTTTGACGTCGGTCTTTCCGAACTCATTGTTATCGCCGTAGTCGCCCTGGTCGTCATCGGACCGGAGCGTCTACCCTCTGTCGCCCGGACCGTGGGGGGCATGCTCGGCCGCGCTCAGCGTTACTTCAACAGCATCAAGGCCGAGGTGAATCGGGAGTTGCAGCTGGAAGAGTTGCGCCGGCTCCAGCAGGAAACCTACGACCGGGTCATGGCCATGGAAACCGAGGTCAAGACGGAGCTGGCCCAGATCGAGCACACCATTCACGAGGCGGGCGCCGAGGCTCAGACTGTCGTGAAGTCGGCGGTGACAGTTGGCGACGAAGCGGTAAAGCCCGCTATTGCCGATGCCGCTCCCGACTCAATGGTTCAGTCCTTGACTGCCGACGCCGAAGCCTCCACCGTTCCCGAAGTCGATCCCCGCCAGGGCGACCTGTTCTCCGCGCCCTCTCAAGGCGACACCGAGCCGCCCAAGCATGTCTGAATCGAGCATCCAGGAAACCTTCGTCTCCCATCTGATCGAACTGCGTCAGCGCCTGATGAAGGCCATGGGCACAGTGCTGGTGGTGTTCCTGGGCATGATGCCCTGGTCCGGCAAGATCTACGATCTGCTGGCCCATCCCATGATCGCCACTCTGCCGCCGGGCACCAAGATGATCGCCACCGGCGTCATCACGCCCTTCCTAGTGCCCCTCAAGGTCACCCTGCTGGCGGCCTTCGTCGTGTCGCTGCCGGTGGTGCTTTATCAAGCCTGGGCCTTCGTCGCGCCGGGGCTTTATGCCCACGAGAAGCGCACCGTGCTGCCCCTCATCGTGGCGACCACGGTGCTGTTC
>DASUJA010000020.1:0-8076 GCA_036279515.1 Rhodocyclaceae bacterium
CCGATGATGGCGATGAGGCCCACCTTGAAGTACACGTCGTTGGGCAGGCCGCGCAGCAGCACGGCGAGCACGGCGCCGAAGATGCCCAGGGGCACCACCAGCAACACGGCGAAGGGGATGGACCAGCTTTCATACAGGGCAGCGAGCGCGAGGAACACCACGATCAGGGAGAGGCCAAAGAGGAAGGGCGCCTGACTGCCGGAGACCTTTTCTTCCAGGGACGTGGAGGACCACTCGAAGCCGATGCCGGGCGGCAGTTTGGCGGCCATGGCTTCCATGTCGTCCATGGCTTCGCCGGTACTGTGGCCGGGCGCGGGACTGCCGGAGATCTTCACCGAGGGCAGACCGTTGTAGCGATCCACCTTGGGCGGCCCCACGGTCCAGCGCGGCTTGGCGATTTCACCCAACTGCACCATCTCGCCGCGCGTGTTGCGCACGGGCAAGCGAAGGATGTCGTCCGGTGTGCGGCGCAGATCGGCATCGGCCTGCATCTGTACGCGCAGGATGCGCCCTTCGCGGACGAAGTCGTTGATGTAGGAAACGCCGAGGGCCGATTGCAGCGTGTCGTTGAGGCTGGAGAGATTCACCGACAGGGCGGAAGCCTTGGCCCGGTCGATTTCTAGCAGCAACTGGGGCGCGGGTTCCTGACCTTCGGGACGAACGCCCATCAGCGCCTTGTTCTGGCTGGCCATGCCGAGCAGCATGTTGCGCGCATCCATCAGCTTGTCGCGGCCGAGACCGGCGCGATCCTGCAAGCGGAAGTCAAAGCCGCCGATGGCGCCCAGTTCAGGAATGGGCGGCACGTTGACGCCTAGCGCGAAAGCCTGCTTCAGGGAGAAGAGGAACATGTTGCCGCGCATGATCACCGACTGCACGGAATGCTCCTTGGCCTTGCGCTCATCCCAATCTTTGAGGCGGACAAAAGCGAGGGCCGAGTTCTGGCCGCGACCGAAGAAGGAGAAGCCGAGCACGCCGATCACGTGGGCCACCTCGGGCTGCTTGAGGTAGTACTGCTCCACTTGGTTCAGCACTTCGGCAGTCCGTTCGCGGGTGGCGCCGGGAGGCAACTGCACCATGCTGATGAAGTAGCCTTGGTCTTCGTCCGGCAGGAAGCTGCCGGGCAAGCGCATGAACAGCCAGCCGGTGACACCGATGATCGCGGCATAGACCAGCAACCAACGTCCGGGGCGACCGAGCAGGCGAGCCACGCCATTGCGGTAGCGCTCGCTCGTTCTGGTGAACCACTTATTGAAGGCGCCGAGGATGCCGGTCTCGGGCATCACGTGACCGTCCTTCGCTGGCTTGAGCAGCGCCGCGCACATGGCGGGCGTCAGGGTCAGGGCCATCAGTGCCGAGAACATCATGGTCAGCACCAGGGTCACGGCGAACTGGCGATAGATGGCGCCGACGGAGCCGCCGAAGAAAGCCATGGGCACGAACACGGCGCAGAGCACCAGGGTGATGCCGATGATGGCGCCGATGATCTGGTCCATGGCCTTGCGGGTGGCGTCTCGCGGCGAGAGGCCTTCCTCGGTCATGATCCGCTCAACGTTTTCCACCACCACGATGGCGTCGTCCACCACGATACCGATGGCCAGCACCATGGCGAACAAGGTGAGCACGTTCACCGAGTAGCCGAGCAGGTAGAGACCGGTCAGGGCGCCCACCAGAGCCACCGGAACCACCACCGCCGGGATCAGCGTGGCGCGCAGGTTGCCGAGGAACAGCCACATGACCAGGAACACCAGGACCATGGCTTCGATTAGGGTGTGCACCACTTCGCTGATGGAAATATCGACGAAGGTGGAGGTGTCATAGGGCACGTCCCAGGCGATGCCTTTGGGGAAGTAGCGCTCCAGTTCCTTCATGCGCGACTTGACTGCTTTTGCCACTTCCAGGGCGTTGCCGGTGGGGGATACGCGCACGGCCATGGCGGCGGTGGGAGCGCTGTCGAGACGGGCGAAGATGTTGTAGTCCTGGGCGCCCAGTTCGACTCGGGCGATGTCCTTCACCTTGACGGCGGAGCCGTCGGGCTGGGTCTTCACCAGAATCTGGCCGAACTCTTCGGGTGTGGACAAGCGGGTGCGCGCCAGGATGACGGCGTTCATCTGCTGACCTTCGGCGGAAGGGTTCTGGCCCAGTTCGCCGGTGGCGAGCTGCACGTTCTGCGCACGGACGGCGGCAGCCACGTCGCTAGGAGCAATGTTGTAGCTGTGCAGCTTGGCCGGGTTCAACCAAATGCGCATGGAATACTCGGTACCGAACAGGATGGCTTCACCCACGCCCGGAACGCGGCGCAGTTGGTCCAGCACGTTGGCGGCGGCGAAGCTGCCCAGGTCCACCGCGTTCTTGGTTTTATCCGGCGAATAGAGGGTGACGAACATCAGGTAGTTACGCTGAGGTTTGGTCACTGGCACGCCGAGGCGGCGCACGTCATCGGGCAGGCGTGCTTCGACGCGCTTGTAGCGGTTCTGGGCTTCCACCGAGGCCACGTCTACGTTGGTACCGGCCTCGAAGGTGAGGGTCAGTGTGCCCGTGCCCAGTTCGGAGGAGGACTCCATGTAAAGCAGGTGCTCGATGCCGTTCATTTCCTGCTCGATGAGCGCGGTGACGGTCTGCTCGATCACTTCGGCGGAGGCGCCGGGGTAGGTGATGTTGAAGGCAATGGAGGGCTGGGCCACCTGCGGGTATTGGGACACTGGCAGCTTGTTCAGCGCCAGGGAGCCGGCGAGCAGGATCACCAGGGCGATCACCCAGGCGAACACTGGGCGATCAATGAAGAACTTGGCCAACATGAATTAGCTCCCTTGTTTGGCGGGCTGGGCTGACGGCTTGTCAGCGGGCGCAGCAGCGTTGGCTTGGGTAGGAGCAGCAGCAGGGGCTGCGGCCGGTGCGCCGTTGGGATTCCACTGCACGGGCTTTACGGTGGCGCCGGGTTTGGCTTTTTGCAGACCATTCACGACCACTTGCTCGCCCGGTTGCAGACCCTCGGTCACGATCCAGTCGGTGCCGCTCATGGCGCCGGTCTTGATGGGGCGCGGCGAGACCTTGCCCTGAGCGTCGACGACCATGACGGACTGCCCTTGGGGGCTGGTGATCACGGCGCGCTGGGGCACCTTGATCGCTTGGTCCATGGTGGCTTGAGGGAAGCGGACGCGAACGAACATTCCAGGCAGCAGGTCGCGCTTGGGATTGGAGAATTCGGCACGCAGCATGATGGCGCCGGTATTCGGGTCCACCGCTAGGTCGGAGAACATGAGCTTGCCGGGCAGGGGATAGGGCGAACCATCTTCCAGTACCAGCTCGACCTTGGTTTCCTTGGTCTGCTTCAACTTGCCGGACTGGATGGCGCGTCGCAGTTGCAGCATGTCGGTGCCGGGCTGGGTGAAGTTGGCGTAGATGGGATCAAGCTGTTCGATCAGCGCCAGGGGCGTGGCGTCGCCCTTTCCGACGAGGGCGCCTTCGGTCACCAGTGCGCGGCCGATGCGGCCGGAAATGGGGGCGGGCACGGAGGCGTTCTCGAAGTCCAACTCGGCTTTTGCCAGCGCCGATTCGGCTTGCTTCAGCTTGGCGTTGGCCTGGTCGTATTCCTGCTGACTGACGGCCTTCAAGTCCAGCAAGGGCTTGTAGCGATCCACGGTCAGCTTGGCCAAGGCCACGTCGGCCCGGGCAGAGTCGACCGCTGCTTTGTAGGTGCGGGGATCGATGGTGTAGAGAAGCGCGCCCGCCTGCACATCGGTGCCTTCGGTGAAAAGCCGCTTTTCAACGACGCCTTCCACCCGCGCCCGCACTTGGGCGCTGCGCACGGCTTGCAGACGACCAGGCAGATCCTGAGTCAGGGTGGCGCCGCCAAGGGCAACGGTGACCACGTCCACTTCGGCTGGGGGCATGCCGGCGCCAGGGCCAGGGGCACCGGGAGCACCGCCGCCGCCCTGGCCGCAGGCCGCCAGCAATGCAGACAGGGTGATCGCGTAGGACAGCTTGGTGAGGAACTCCGGGAGGTGGCGTTGTTGGGTCATTTTTGCTCCTGGGCGGGTTGGGCGTTGGGGTTGGAGGCGAGAGAACGAAGGAAGAAACCGATGATGGTGCGCACGCGCTGCACTTCATCATCCGGGGTTAGGCGAGGATGGCCTGCCAAGCGGATGCCGCGGTCGATATGCACGAGCATGGACAACAACATTTCAGCGGCAAGATGAGGGTCGTCGCGACGCAGTTGGCCTTCATCCATGGCGCGACTGATCACATTTGAGATGAGCTCGATCAACCGTGTAATGACGCGCTGGTGAATGGCGCGAGTGACCTCGGGGGCACGGGCGCTTTCCACATGGAAAGACCGGTAGATAGCAATGCCTCGGTCACCGATAAGCTTTTCCCGCAGGTCGAGGCCAAAGCGGACCAAGGTATCGGCCAAGCATTCGTCGGGCTGTTCGAGTTCGATGGCAACCGAGTCGGCCAGCTTATAGCCGACGGCACGGAACAGGTCTTCCTTGGTGCCGAAGTGGTTGTAGAGCGTCTGCTTGGCAACGCCGGCACGAGCGGCGATGCGGTCTACGCTGGCGCGATAGCCTTCTTCGAGAAAGGCCTCGGTGGCAGCCTGAAGGAGCCGATCATGGCAGCAGCCGGATGAGACGCCTTCCTGGCATGGGTCGAGGGGAGTTGCGGTCACGGGATCGAGATTGGACGATTAGACTAGACAGTCTAGTCTTGTCATTCGATCCTGTAAAACAAAAAAGGCAGCCGAAGCTGCCTTTTTTGTTACTGCGTTTTCTAGCTTGCTCAGTGGCCGCGCTTGCGCAGACGCTGAATGGCAGCCAGTTGGGCCACGGCTTCGGCCAGTTCGGCCTGGGCGCGGGCGTAGTCCATTTCGGAGCCCTTGTTCGCCATGGCTTCCTCGGCCTTTTGCTTGGCTTCGGCAGCCTTGGCTTCGTCCAGGTCGCGACCGCGGATGGCGGTATCGGCAAGAACGGTGACCAGGCCCGGCTGCACTTCAAGCAGACCGCCGGCGACGAAAACCAGTTCTTCGGCTTCCTGCTGGGGCAGCTTGAGGCGCACAGCGCCCGGCTTGATGCGGGTCATCAGCGGCATGTGGCCGGGCAGAATGCCGAGCTCGCCCGTTTCACCGGGCAGCGCGACGAATTCCACCAGCCCGGAGAAGATGGACTCTTCCGCGCTGACGACGTCTACGTGAATGGTCATTGCCATGTTTAGCTCCTCATCGAGAGCCAGGGGTCGAGCGTCACGAGCGCTTGGCTCTGGACACTCGACTCCCGACTGTCGTTATTACAGCGTCTTGGCCTTTTCGACAGCTTCTTCGATGCCGCCAACCATGTAGAACGCCTGCTCGGGCAGGTGATCGTACTCACCGTCACAAATGGCCTTGAAGCCCTTGATGGTGTCGGCCAGGGGAACGATCTTGCCGGGGGAGCCGGTGAACACTTCAGCCACGTTGAAGGGCTGGGACAGGAAGCGCTGGATCTTACGAGCGCGCGTCACGGCCAGCTTGTCTTCGGGAGCCAGTTCGTCCATACCCAGAATGGCGATGATGTCGCGCAGTTCCTTGTAGCGTTGCAGAGTGGTCTGCACGCGACGGGCAACGGAGTAGTGCTCTTCGCCCACAACCAGCGGGTCCAGCTGACGGGAGGTGGAATCCAGGGGATCAACGGCGGGGTAGATACCCAGCGCGGCGATGTCCCGGGACAGCACGACGGTGGCGTCCAAGTGGAGGAAGGTGGTAGCAGGAGACGGGTCGGTCAAGTCATCCGCAGGCACATACACGGCCTGGATGGAGGTGATGGAGCCAACCTTGGTGGAGGTAATACGCTCTTGCAGACGGCCCATTTCTTCGGCCAGGGTGGGCTGGTAGCCCACGGCGGAAGGCATACGGCCCAGCAGAGCGGACACTTCGGTACCGGCCAGGGTGTAGCGGTAGATGTTGTCCACGAACAGCAGAATGTCGCGGCCTTCATCACGGAACTTCTCGGCCATGGTCAGGCCGGTCAGCGCCACGCGCAGACGGTTGCCGGGGGGTTCGTTCATCTGACCGAACACCATGGCGACCTTGTCCAGAACCTTGGAGTCGTCCATTTCGTGATAGAAGTCGTTGCCCTCACGGGTACGCTCACCCACGCCAGCGAACACGGAGTAACCACCGTAGGACTTGGCGATGTTGTTGATGAGTTCCATCATGTTCACGGTCTTGCCCACGCCGGCGCCGCCGAACAGGCCGATCTTGCCGCCCTTGGCGAAGGGACAAACCAAGTCGATCACCTTGATGCCGGTGGGGAGCAGTTCCACGGAGGGAGACAGCTCGTCGAACTTGGGAGCCTTGGCGTGAATGGGACGCTTTTCTTCGCAGGGGATGGGGCCGGCTTCGTCGATGGGACGGCCGAGCACATCCATGATGCGGCCCAGGGTGCCGGTGCCGACGGGCACTTGGATGGCGGAGCCGGTGTTCTTCACGCTCATGCCGCGACGCAGGCCGTCGGAAGAGCCGAGGGCGATGGTACGCACCACGCCGTCGCCGAGCTGCTGTTGTACTTCAAAGGTCAGGCCAGCTTCGGCGTTGCCAGGGTTGGCTTCGTCGAGAACCAGGGCGTCATAGACCTTGGGCATGGCTTCGCGGGGGAACTTGATGTCCACCACGGCGCCGATGCACTGGACGATGTTTCCGTTGCTCATGGTTATTTCCTCAATGCTTAGTAATCCGTTAACCCGCTGATCAGCCCGAAATGGCCGCTGCGCCACCGACGATTTCCGAGATTTCCTTGGTAATCGCTGCCTGACGAGCCTTGTTGTAGACCAGTTGCAGTTCCTTGATGACGTTGCCGGCGTTGTCGGTAGCAGCCTTCATGGCCACCATCCGTGCGCTTTGTTCAGAGGCCATGTTTTCGGCCACTGCCTGATAAATCAGGGCTTCAACGTAACGCACCAGCAATTCGTCGATCACCACCTGGGCATCGGGTTCGTACAGGTAATCCCAAGAACCGCTCGGGGTACCCAGACGTTCGCCGGTCAGGGGCAGCAACTGTTCGACCACAGGCTCCTGCTTCATGGTGTTGATGAAGCGGGTGTAGGCGACATGCACGGCATCCAGCTCACCATTTTGGAAGGCGTCGATCATGACCTTGATGGGTCCAATCAGCTTTTCCAGGTGGGGGGTATCGCCCAGATGGGTGGCGTGGGAAATAACCTTGGTGCCCATGCGCTGCATGAAACCAAATCCCTTGTTGCCGATACAGGTGGCTTGAATTGCTGTCGCGCCGCCCTGCTCCCATGCACGCATGTTGTTCACCACCAAACGCAAAATGTTGGTGTTGAGACCGCCGCACAGACCCTTGTCCGTCGTCACCAGAATCACGCCGACCCGCTTGGGGGCAGCGGACTCGCTACCGCCCTTGCCCAGGAAGGCATGGCGGTAGTCGGTGATGTTGGCCTGGGAGAGATTGGCCGCCAGTTGGCGGATTTTCTCGCTGAAGGGTCGGGCAGACCGCATCCGCTCCTGCGCCTTGCGCATTTTGGATGCGGCCACCATTTCCATGGCCTTGGTGATCTTCCGGGTGTTCTGGACGCTCTTGATCTTGGTGCGGATTTCTTTTCCGACGGCCATGATCGTTCTCCTTAATTCAGGTTAATTAAGGATCAGGCCCAGGACTTCTTGAACTCGGTCAAAGCGGCCTTGAGGGCTGCTTCTGCATCCTTGTTCAGATCCTTGGTCGTCTCGATCGTGTTCAGCAGGTCGGCGTGCTTCTGCTTCATGTACTGATGCAGGGCAGCTTCGAAAGCCAGGATCTTGGGCACATCCACGTCATCCATGAAACCTTCGTTGGAGGCGTAGAGGGAAACGGCCATATCGGCGATGTTCAAGGGCGAGTACTGAAGCTGCTTCATCAGCTCGGTCACGCGACGACCACGCTCCAGCTGCTTGCGGGTGGCTTCGTCCAGGTCGGAAGCGAACTGCGCGAAGGCAGCCAGTTCACGATACTGGGCCAGGGCCAGACGCACACCGCCGCCGAGCTTCTTGATGACCTTGGTCTGGGCAGCGCCACCGACTCGGGACACGGAAATACCGGCGTTCAT
>DASUJA010000021.1:0-5457 GCA_036279515.1 Rhodocyclaceae bacterium
ACTTCGGCTGTGGCTGCGATCAGAGGAAGTTCCCGTGGGGCGCTCAGTGCGAACGGCGGAGCAAAGCGTGAAAGGGGCCGATGCATGTCGGCCCTTTTGCTTTGAGATTTCATTCCCCAACCAGAGAGAAAAAATCATGAAAAAACTACTACTCGCAGGACTGTTGCTGATCGCCCAATTCGCCTGGGCCGGCCCGGACGACGCCTCCAAGTTTGACGGCAGCCCCCTCGGCGCGCAGAAGGCCGTCTACCAGTTCAACCTGGAGCGTCCCGAAGACCTGTACCAAGCCCTCGGCTATATCAACAACCACCTCGCGGGCCTAAAGGAGTTCGGCGACCTGAAGAATTCCCACATCGTGATCGTCGCCCACGGCAACGAACTCCACATGCTGTCTCGCCTCAACCGCGCCGCCTACCCGGACATCTACGACCGCCTCAAGGCGCTGACCGATCAAGGCGTCACCTTGCGCGTCTGCCGTAATGCCGCCAACTCACGGGGCTACAAGCCAGGCGATTTTTACGACTTGGTTACCGTGGTTCCCGCCGCCATGACGGAAATCGCCAAGTGGCAGAAGCAGGGCTACGCGTACATTTCCGGCGCTATCGTCAAGAAAGCCCAGCGCGAGCAGTTTCTCAAGGAGCATCCGGAGGTGGAGTGAGATTCGCCCCGCACACGGGGTCAGTTTCAAGTGACTTAATACAAGGAGACATAGCCGTACTCTGAAAGGTTTTCGGCGAGCCATTCGATTACGGCTTCAAGCTCATGGTCATCGTTGGCTGATGGCCGAATGCGATTCAAAACTTCAATCGCGTTTGGTGCAGAGAGTGACTGTGCGGCGCTAACGGCAAATAGTATTGCGCTATGGCGAATACGCGTATCTTGGCTAACGTCAATTGCGATTGATTCCATGATTTCCGCAGTGTCAGCCATAGCATCAACCAAGGCATGTACACACTGCCCGATTGTGCCGCGATCCACTCCTGCATCATCAATAACAGAGAGCAACGTGAGCGCATCTCTGCGATCAAAGCGCTCCCTCATCACTAGGAGAGCGCCGCGCCGGACCTCCTTATCAATCGTGTTCTGTTTGCTCCAGAAAATGTCCCCGTGCCCAGGGATATGGCAAAGGCGTGCGACTAGCGGGCGAAGAACCGGATGCCCTCTATAGTTTGAAATGCAGGAAATGAGGTAATACCAAGTCGCCGGCTGATGTCGATGGTAGGCAAACAGCGCGCCTAGTCCGTCAAAGCAGCGTTCTAAGTCCTCTCGGACTGAAAAACTCTCCAGAGCTCGGCCAAAGTTTGGTTCTCGGCTGTATTGGTCGCGATACTTCAAGCAGTGATCTCTAAACTCAGAAAATGTTGCCTCTGAGAATTCTCGATCAGCATAGACGGTATATGGCCCCTCAGTGATAAGCGATGGGTTTGACCGGAGATGGTCTGTAATGTCCGCCCATACCGCAGTTCTTTTTTGGGGATCAAAAATTACCGCCAACACAGGTAGTGTGTGTGATGCCCAGTATTCAAAGTGGTCTCGGTCTGCTTGAAAAGCGTACCGGTCGGCGCCGCTACGATAGGACGTCCCCGATTTGATCTGTAAGGCTACGCAGCATCCTGTTGCATTTTCTTCCACTACAAATTCGACATATGCGTCATTCCCTAGGTCGTTGTGAAGAGCTATTTCTTGGAATGTGCAGTTTTGTTTATCTATTAACGCGGACACAAAGTTAATTCCTTCGCGGCTGGTGCCTTGCGAACGCTTTCTTCTTGTCGTCATTTGATTAGTGATGGTATCGAGAATTGAGGCACCTGCGTTGCACAGATCGGTTTCGAGTTCGTGCTTTATGGCAGGAGTTTTTCCTTTCCATAGGTGGTCGCCAACTTTAGTACATCACGACAGTGTTCTCTCTAATAAGAGCTCGCGCCGCCAAGATATTCCTAGTCGCCAACGCCCTCGGCGGCTATCATGCCGGCCCCTCCGAGAAAGTACCTTCCCATGATCACCCTCAAAAACATCATCTTGCGTCGCGGTACCAAGGTGGTGCTGAACAATGCTTCCGTCACGATTAATCCCGGAGAAAAGGTCGGGCTGGTGGGGCGCAATGGCGCGGGCAAGTCGAGCTTGTTTGGCGTGCTCAACGGTTCCCTGCATGAGGATGGCGGCGATTTCTCGATGCCTACCCAGTGGCGCATGGCACAGGTGGCGCAGGACATGCCCGAGACGGAGCAAAGCGCGACTGACTTTGTGATCGAAGGGGACACGGCGCTGCTGGCGGCCCAGGCCGAAGTGGCGGCCGCAGAGGAGAGCGACGATGGCATGCGCATGGCGAACGCTTACATGGCGCTCCATGACGCCGGCGCCTACGAAGCGGAGGCGAGGGCGCAGGCGCTGATTCTCGGCTTGGGTTTCAAGACTTCTGAACTGAACAGCCCGGTGAACAGTTTTTCCGGCGGCTGGCGGATGCGCCTGCAACTGGCGCGGGCGCTCATGTGCCCCTCCGACGTGCTGCTGCTGGACGAGCCCACCAATCACTTGGACCTGGACGCCATGGTGTGGCTGGAGGCTTGGCTCAAGCGATACCCCGGCACGCTGATCATGATCAGCCACGACCGGGAATTCCTCGACGCCATCACCCAGGTCACGCTGCATATCGACAACGCCAAGCTGGTTCGCTATGGCGGCAACTACAGTACCTTTGAAGACATGCGCGCCGAGCAGATGGCTTTGCAGCAGTCGGCCATGGCGCGGCAGCAGGAGAAGATCGCGCACTTGCAGGACTTCATCAACCGCTTCAAGGCCAAGGCCAGCAAGGCCAAGCAGGCGCAGAGCCGCGTCAAGGCCCTGGAGCGCATGGAGAAGATCGCCCCGGTGCTGGCGGATGCGGAATTCACCTTCGAGTTCAAGGAACCGGTCAATCTGCCCAACCCGATGCTGTCGATGGTCGATGCCAGCTTCGGCTATCCGCCGTCAGCGGAAGCGCCCGCCGGTGCGGCGCCCACGGTGATCGTGCGCAACATCAACCGCTCGGTGCATGCCGGCCAGCGCATCGGCATCCTCGGTGCCAACGGCCAGGGCAAGTCCACGTTGGTGAAGACCGTGGCACGGGCGCTGGAGCCCATCCTCGGCGAGATCGTCGAAGGTAAGGGACTCAACATCGGCTACTTCGCCCAGCAGGAGCTGGACGTACTGCGTCCCCAGGACACGCCGCTGGAACACATGATCCGCCTCGCCAAGGACGCGATTGCCAAGGGCATCAAGGTGGCCGGGCGCGAGCAGGAGCTGCGCAACTTCCTCGGCACTTTCAATTTCAGCGGCGACATGATCAATCAGGCAGTGGGCACAATGAGCGGCGGCGAAAAGGCGCGGCTGGTGCTGTGCATGATCGTGTGGCAGCGGCCCAATCTGCTGCTGCTGGATGAGCCGACCAACCACCTGGACCTCGCCACCCGCGAAGCCCTAGGCGTGGCGCTGAACGAGTTTGAAGGCACCGTGATGCTGGTGAGCCACGACCGTTCGCTGCTCCGAGCCGTGTGCGACGAGTTCTGGCTGGTATCCCGTGGCGGCATCGCGCCGTTTGATGGGGACTTGGATGATTACCAGCGGTTCTTGCTGGATGAAGCCAAGCGGATGCGGGAAGCGGCGTAATCGCTAGGTCGTACCCTGCTACCCGGGCAAGCTGTAGCTCAGCTTCCTCCCCCGAAAGGAGAAACGTCGTTTCCCGTTCGTCCTGAGCGTCCCACAGGGACTTGCTTCGCGGCGTAACGCCAAAGGCGTGAAGTCGAAGGATGAGTTTGGGCACACAGTACGTTCACTCATCCTTCGACTTCGGCTGCGCCTACGCCCCGAAGGAAGTCCCCTTGGGGGACGCTCAGGACAAACGGTTGTAGGTACTGGTCGCGACCACATCCCACATCAACAGCTATGGAAGTCCCCTTGCCTTCCTCCCACCAACCCATGACAAAATCACGCCCCCTTTTGAAGCGCACCACGTAATGCACATCGACTTATTCCTCACCCTGATCGAAGTGGCGGCGACCATCGCCTTTGCCCTCTCGGGGCTTATTGAAGCCACCCGCAAGCGCATGGACGTGATTGGCGTCCTGACCGTTACCTTCTTCAGTGCCTTCGGCGGCGGCACGCTCCGCGACGTGTTGCTGGATCGGCGCCCGTTGTTTTGGGTGCAGCATCAGGAGTACATCTGGCTGGTGCTGGCGATGACGCTGATTGCGCCGCTGCTGCTGCGCGCCGCCCGGCATGGTCTTGGCGACAAATTGATGGAGCTTGCGGATGCCCTGGGCCTCGGGCTATTCACCATTTCCGGGGCGTCGATTGCGCTTGTGGCCGGCATGCCGCCGGTGGTGGCTGTCTTGATGGGCGCGGTCACAGCGGTGTTCGGTGGCGTTTCCCGCGATGTGCTGTGCAATGAAATACCCAAGGTCTTTCACGACCATCGCCCCTACACCCTGTGCGCTTTCATCGGCTGCGGGATATTCCTGGGGTTGCTCGAACTGAACATCGGCCAGCAACTCTCCACGATCCTTGGCATTGTCATCATTACCGGCCTGCGCCTCCTGGCCTTGGCCCGCGACTGGCGCATTCCGCCTTGGCCGCCGGAGAGGCGCTGAGTGCGCATGGCATACGAAAAAGGCCCTCGCGAATTTGCGAGGGCCTTTTGCTTTGGGGCCGCTGTTCGTTCCCGCTGCCGGCGAAGTCAGTTGCTAGACCTTTCGTGCAAAGACCACCATTGAATCTCCCGCCCCCACCCATGGACCGATCTTGACCAAGGGGGCGAAAAGCGCAGCGTATGCCAAACGAAATGGAGACTTTAAAAGCGCGCGGAAATCGCCAAAGGAATACCCCAGCGGAATGGATTCATACTTGACGGCATCCACTTGAAATCCGAACTTCTCCAGCATTCTCGACAAGGTCTTAGCGGAGAACTGATAGAGATGATATGGCGGCTCAGGATGTGGCCAGTGCTTCAGCACGCTGGCAAACGGTAAGGACGCCTTCGGGAAAATGCCATCTATGTTCGGCGTGCTGATGACAAGCATTCCATTCTTTTTCAACAAGTGCGCAGCCTTCGCAAGTGCCGAGGCGGGGCTGGATACATGCTCGATCACGTCCCACATGGTGACCAAGTCGAATTCCTCCGCTGGGAAATTTGCGTCCTCGATAGCCCCGTCAAGAATGACGTTCCCAAGCTGCTCTCGAGCGAAATCAGCGCTATCTTTCGAGAATTCAACGCCAGAGACATCCCATCCCGCGCGCTTGGCAAAAGCAAGGAAGAAACCTACGGAGCAACCCACATCAAGGAGTCGTCCAGGTTTGCACAGGGATTTGACCTGATCGAATTGCTCCTGCGCCCTTGATCGAAACCTGTCTTGGCGCTGCCCCGGCTTCGTTAGGCTGTCGTGGTATCCGCTGGCAAAGGAATACATTTTTTCGAGCACTTCC
>DASUJA010000022.1:0-10119 GCA_036279515.1 Rhodocyclaceae bacterium
GATGGCTATCCGCGCCATGCGCCTACCGGCACGCCGGTGCTGGTGGACGGCGTCCGCACCCGCACCTTGGGCCGGGTTTCCATGGACAAGATTTGCGTCGACCTGACCGGCGTTGCAAACGCTCGCGTCGGCAGTGTCGTGACCCTCTGGGGCCAACATGGCAGCACCCGTCTGGATGCGGACGACGTGGCGACGGCTGCGGGCACCGTGAGTTACGAGCTGTTCTGCGCCGTCGCTCAGCGTGTGCCCTTTATTGAAGAGAACGCCTGATGGCCAAGGTCAAAACCCTCTATTCCTGTACCGAGTGCGGCGCCACAGCGCCCAAGTGGCAGGGCCAGTGCCCTGGCTGCGGCCAGTGGAACACGCTGGTGGAAACAGTCGCCGAGGTTGCGGCTCCCAGCGCCAACAACCGCTACGCTGCCTTGGCTGCATCGGGCAAGTTGCAGCGACTGGGGGAAATCGATCCCCGCGAAGAGCCGCGTCAGCCCACGGGTATCGAAGAATTCGACCGGGTGCTGGGCGGTGGTCTGGTGCAGGGCGGCGTGGTGTTGATCGGCGGCGATCCGGGCATCGGCAAGAGCACGCTGCTGCTCCAGGCCCTGTGCCGCTTGGCCGAGGCTGGGCAGTCGGTACTTTACGTTTCTGGCGAAGAATCCAGCGAGCAGGTGGCCCTGCGCAGCCGGCGTTTGCAATTGCAGGCGGACCATCTTCAATTGCTGCCGGAAATCAATCTGGAAAAAATCGTCGCCACGCTGAATGCAGAAAAGCCCGTTGTGGCGGTGATCGATTCGATCCAGACCATCTACTCCGAAGCCCTGCAATCGGCGCCCGGTTCCGTGGCGCAGGTGCGCGAGTGTTCGGCGCAACTGACGCGGATGGCCAAGCAGAGCGGCATCAGCGTGATTCTGGTGGGCCACGTGACCAAGGACGGCACCCTGGCCGGCCCTCGAGTGCTGGAGCACATCGTGGATACGGTGCTCTATTTCGAGGGCGACACCAACTCCAGCTTCCGCCTGATCCGCGCCTTCAAGAACCGCTTCGGTGCGGTGAATGAATTGGGCGTGTTCGCCATGACCGACAAAGGATTGCGCGGCGTGTCCAATCCGTCGGCCCTGTTTCTTTCCCAGCATGCCGAGCCAGTGCCCGGTTCCTGCGTGCTGGTGACGCAGGAAGGCACGCGGCCTCTGCTGGTGGAAGTGCAGGCCCTGGTGGATACGGCTCACACGCCCAGTGCTCGCCGCTTGACCGTGGGCCTGGAAGCCCAGCGCCTCGCCATGCTGCTGGCGGTGCTGCACCGCCACGCGGGCGTGGCCTGTTTTGATCAGGACGTGTTCGTCAATGCTGTGGGCGGCGTGCGCATTCAGGAGCCGGCGGCGGACTTGGCGGTGCTGCTGGCTATCGTTTCCTCCCTGCGCAACAAGCCCCTGCCGCCCAAGCTGGTGGCTTTCGGCGAAGTGGGTTTGGCGGGGGAAATTCGTCCCGCGCCGCGTGGTCAGGAGCGGTTGAAGGAAGCGGCCAAGTTGGGTTTTACCCATGCTTTGATTCCACGGGCAAATGCCCCGAAGCAGGCCATCAAGGGCATGGTGGTGATTGAGGTGGATCGGGTGGAGCAGGCGGTGGATCAGCTGCGCCACCTGGAGTGACCCCCTAAGCAGCCTCGGGCAGTACCGCCATCGCGGGGCCGATATAACCGGCGTGCCCCGCGTAATCCCGGTCGGCGACCAGGATGTGGCTGATGAGCCAATCCCGCAGAAACATCAGCAAATCCAAACTGACCCTATTGCCCGCCAGCAGGGCTTCCTTCTCCGCATGAATGCGGGAGACGAATGCCTCGTGGGCCTTGCGGTGGCTCTCCAGGCGAGGGTAGCCTGTCTCCCGCATGAACTCCTCTTCTTCGTTGAAGTGGGCTCGGGCGTAGTTTTCCAGTTCAAGAATTAGGTTTGAAGTGGCTCCAGCACTATCTTCCACCAGGGAGTAAAGAGCCTCCCATACGCCGTTCATCAGAGAGAAGAGACGCTGATGTTGTTCGTCGATCAAATCCAAGCCAAGACCGTAGTCTTCGTGCCAGGGAATCAGTTGTTCGCAAAGGGTGGTAGCCATATCTCCTCCTGCATCGTCGCGTTTCTGAGTTGTTTTTTTAAAGGGCGATTTGCAATGAGTTTCCACCTTAGTCCTGGATTTATTCATTGCAAAGCCGATTTTTCAAATGTGCAAAATTAATCACGTCAGCATGTTCGGCCTTGTGCTGACGATGCTGCGGCGCGACATTCGCGCTGGCGAGCTCACGGTGCTAGGACTGGCGCTGCTTCTGGCGGTGGCAGCCCTGTCCAGCGTGGCCTTGTTGGCGGATCGGGTAGAGCGAGGTCTTGCCCAGGAGTCCCATCAAATTCTTGGTGGCGATCTGCTGTTGAGCGCCGACCATTCCTTGCCCTTGGCCTGGAGTCAAGAAGCCCAGCGCCGAGGATTGGTGGTGGCGACCAGCGTGAGTTTCCCCAGCATGGTGTCAGGGGAGGGCGGAGATGCTCAACTGGCCGAGGTGAAAGCGGTCAGCGCCAACTATCCCTTACGCGGCCAGCTTCACATTGCGGCGGAATTGAATCAGCCCGATGGGCCGGTGCGTCGGGTGCCTGCGCCTGGAAGCGTTTGGCTCGATGAACGACTGACGGCGGCTCTTGCGGTGCAACATGGAAGCCGCGTGCGCCTCGGCAATCGGGAGTTGCTGGTGGATGCGGTGCTGACCCAGGAGCCGGACCGGGGCTTCAACCTGTTCGCCATCGCGCCCCGGCTGATGCTTAACGATGCCGATCTGCCATCCACGGGTCTCATTCAGCCCGGAAGCCGCGCCGTGTATCGGTTGCATGTGGCGGCTAAGGGAGCCGATGAGAACTCCGCTGTTGGCGGCTTCCAACGCTGGGCGCAGTCCCGTCTTGGTCGCGGCGAAAAGCTGGAAACCCTGGACAACGCTCGGCCAGAAATGCGCAACCTGCTGGAGCGGGCCCAACGTTTCCTGCGCTTGGCTGCTTTGCTGGCCGTGGTGCTGGCTGCCGTAGCCATGGGCTTGGCGGCGGATCGCTACATGCGTCGGCACCTGGATGCGGCAGCGGTGCTCCGCGTTCTTGGCGCTTCGAGCCGGCAGGTGCTGATCATCCATGGCGGCGAGTTTTTGTTGTTCGGCGCCCTGGTGACGGTGGCTGGCTGCCTTGGCGGCTACGCAGTGCAATTCGGCTTGCAGTGGCTGTTGGCAGGCCTGATTCGCAGTGATTTGCCGGCCCCTGGTTGGCAGCCGTGGATTCAGGGATTGGCGGTGGGGCTGGCGCTAGTGGCCGGGTTCGCTTTGCCGCCCTTGCTGCGTCTGCGCACGGTTTCCACCTTACGGGTGCTGCGCCGGGAATGGCAGGTCGCCGAGCCGACTTTCCTGGCAGCGTGGGGTGTCGGCGTCGTTACGCTGGCGGCCTTGATGCGCTGGATGGCTGGCGAGTGGCTGTTGTGGGGAATCGTCCTCGGCGGCTTCGGCGCTGCAGTGCTGATCTACGCGGTGGCTGCCCGTCTGTGGCTGGCGCTGGTCCGTCGGCTGGCCCGCATGGGAAGCCAAGGGAAAAGCGGTTTGGGTTGGCGCTATGGCGTGGCAAATCTGCGCCGACGGCTGCGGAGCAGCTTGGTCCAGGCAGTGGCGCTGGGCTTGGGCCTCACCGCGCTCTTGCTGCTGACCGTGGCTCGGGACGATTTGATGGGCGCCTGGAAATCCAAGGTGCCCGCCGATGCGCCCAACCGCTTCGCCATTAGCATTCAGCCCGACCAGCGGCCGGAGATTTCCGCGTTCTTCGCGGGCAAAGGTCTGCCGCCGCCCAAGCTGGAACCCATGGTTCGCGGGCGTCTGGTGGCAGTGAATGGACAGCCCATTTCCCCTGACAGCTATCCCGACGAACGGGCCAAGCGGCTGGTGGATCGGGAGTTCAATCTTTCCTGGGCAGCTTCTCTGCCGGCCAGCAACGTGATCGTCGCGGGGCGGTGGCCGGGCGACCGGGCCGAGCCACAGTTCTCGGTGGAGCAGGGCTTGGCGGAAACCTTGGGGCTTAGGCTCAACGACCGGCTTGCCTACGAGGTGGCAGGCAACCGCATCGAGGCGCCCATCACCTCGCTACGCAAGCTGGACTGGGATTCCATGCGGGTGAACTTCTTCGTCATCGCGCCGCCCGGCGTGCTGGACGACTATCCGGCCAGCTACATCACCAGCTTTTATCTGCCCCAGGGGCAGGCGGGGCTGGTGCCCGAGCTGGTACGGCGCTTCCCCAACGTGACGGTGATCGACGTGGCCAGCGTGGTGCGTCAGTTGCAGGACACACTGGATCAGGTGGCACGTGCCGTGCAGGCTTTGTTCGGTTTTGCGCTGTTGGCGGGGCTGGTGGTGCTCTATGGCGCCCTCCAGGCGACGGCCGATGAGCGCCGATACGAGCTGGCAGTCCTGCGCGCCCTCGGCGCACGGGGCGGGCAGCTACGGGCGGTGCTGGTGACGGAGTTCCTGCTGTTGGGCATGGCGGCAGGATTGCTGGCGGGCGCGGGGGCCATGGCGATTGCCACTGTCCTGGCGCGCAAGGCTTTCCACCTGGATTACGCACCCAATCCGATACTGCTCCTCTACGGTCTGCTGGCGGGAATAGCCCTGGTTTTGACCGCCGGTTTGTTGGGGACTCGGCGGGCTTTACGGACCAGTCCTGTATATGAGTTGAGAGAGTCGGTGTAGCGGAAAGGTGCGCTGCGACTGGCGTTTAGGGGCCTCGTTGGGCTATGATCCCGTGCTTCTATCAACAAGTACAGGAGCTATAGGGAGGCTAGAGGCCCCCGGATGATTCGCCTCGGTGGAAAGGCGATCCCCATGCGCAAGACATGTTGGGCCATCTGGGTTGCAGCACGCTTCGGTTTCCCTTGAATCGACCATGGACGAAAGAATCCGCGCAGCAGCCCTCGAATATCACCTTCACCCCAAGCCCGGCAAAATCGCCGTCACCCCGACCAAATCCCTGGCGACCCAGTACGACCTGTCCCTGGCCTATTCCCCCGGCGTCGCTGCCGCCTGTAACGAGATCGTCGATTCTCAGGCCAACGCCTACAAGTACACCTCCCGTGGCAACCTGGTGGCCGTGATCACCAACGGCACCGCCGTGCTGGGCCTGGGCAACATCGGCCCCCTGGCCGGTAAGCCAGTGATGGAAGGCAAGGGCGTGCTGTTCAAAAAGTTCGCCGGCATCGACGTGTTCGACCTGGAAGTGAACGAGAACGACCCGGACAAGCTGGTGGACATCATCGCTTCCCTGGAGCCCACTTTCGGTGGTATCAACCTGGAAGACATCAAGGCGCCCGAGTGCTTCTACATTGAGAAGAAGCTGCGCGAGCGGATGAAGATTCCCGTCTTCCACGACGATCAGCACGGTACTGCCATCATCGCCGGCGCCGCAGTGTTGAACGGCATGCGCGTGGTGAACAAGGACATCGGTCAGGTCAAGCTGGTCTGCTCCGGCGCCGGCGCTGCCGCCATCGCCTGTCTGAACCTTCTGGTGCAGCTGGGCCTGGATCGCAAGAACGTAACCGTGGTGGACAGCAAGGGCGTCATCTACGTCGGTCGCGACGAGAAGATGGATCCGTCCAAGGCCCAATACGCGCAGGAAACTTCCGCTCGCACCCTGGCCGACGCCATGGTGGGCGCCGACGTGTTCCTCGGCCTTTCCGCCGGCGGCGTGCTGAAGCCCGAGATGGTGAAGACCATGGCGGCTCATCCGCTGATCCTGGCCATGGCCAATCCCACGCCGGAAATCCTGCCCGAAGAGGCCAAGGCCGTGCGCCCCGACGCCATCATCGCCACGGGCCGTTCCGACTACCCGAATCAGGTGAACAACGTTCTCTGCTTCCCCTTCATCTTCCGTGGCGCGCTGGACGTAGGCGCCTACACCATCAACGACGAGATGAAGCTGGCCGCCGTGCGTGCCATTGCCGCATTGGCCCATGCCGAGCAGTCCGACGTGGTGTCCGCCGCCTACGGCGACGAAGTGAGCTTCGGCCCCGAGTACTTGATTCCCCGGCCTTTCGATCCCCGCTTGATCATGGTGGTGGCGCCCGCCGTGGCCCAGGCCGCCATGGATTCCGGCGTGGCTCAGCGTCCCTTGGCCGATATGGATGCTTACCGTGAGCAGCTGTCCGAGTTCGTCTACCACTCGGGCCTCGCCATGAAGCCCGTGTTCAGTGCGGCTCGCAAGCGTCCTGCCCGTATCGTCTTCAGTGAAGGCGAAGACGAGCGCGTGCTGCGCGCCGTACAGACCGTGGTGGATGAAGGCTTGGCCAAGCCCATCCTGGTGGGCCGTCCCGAAGTGGTGGAAAGTCGCATCGCCCGTGCCGGCCTGCGCATCCGTGCCGGCGAGCATTTCGAGCTGATCAATCCCGGCTCCGATCCTCGCTACAAGGAGTTGTGGGAGGCGTACTACGAGATCATGCATCGCCAGGGCGTGAGCGTGGATTACGCCAAGCTGGAAGTGCGTCGCAAGACCAGCCTGATCGGCTCGCTGCTGGTGCGCCTGGGCTACGCCGATGCGCTGTTGTGCGGCACTTTCGCCAAGCATTCGCTGCATCGGGAAATCATCGAAGACGTGCTGGGCAAACGCGCCGGGGTCTCCAGCCTCTACGCCATGAACATGCTGATCCTGCCCGAGCGCACCCTGTTCATCTGCGACACCTACGTCAATTACGACCCGACGGCGGAACAAGTCGCTGAGATGACCATCCTGGCGGCCGAGCAGATCCGCCGTTTCGGCATTGCACCTAAAGCGGCACTCCTGTCGCACTCCAGCTTCGGCACGGACAACACGCCGACGGCAGTCAAGATGCGCGAAGCTCTCGCCATCCTGCGCGAGAAGGCACCGGAGCTGGAAGTGGAAGGCGAAATGCATGGCGATGCGGCGCTGTCTGAAACCATCCGCAACAACGTGTTCCCCAAATCCCGACTCAAGGGGCAAGTGAACCTGCTGGTGATGCCTACGTTGGATGCGGCCAACATCGCCTTCAACCTGCTCAAGACCGCTGCCGGCGACGGCCTCACCGTCGGCCCTCTGCTCCTGGGCGCCAACAAGCCGGTGCACATCGTGACCCCGACCGCCACTGTGCGCCGGCTGGTGAACGTTGCCGCACTGCTGTCTGTTGAAGTAGCTCAGACGGGAGGGGGTGTCTAAGCTATTCGATAGCCTTCCAAGGATGCTTGTCAGCGCTATTAAGGGCTAAAGCGCTTATAGGGAAAAAGGACTGGGTGTTGTTCTGCCTAGTCCTTTTTTCTTTGGGGTGGGGCAGAACCAAAAAAAAGGCCACCGAATTCGGTGGCCCTTTTGTTCGGGGATTCTCGACGCTTATTCGCGGCGGGTTTCCACCATTTGCAACGGCTCGTCTGCGACGGCTTGAACAGCCTTAGGCTTGCGGCCCAGAGGTGTTGTCGGGGCAGCGAAGACGGGGGCGGGCTTGGCTTTGTCTGATGCGGTTTCGATCATCACCAGGCCGGCCTGTTCAAGGTCGGGAGCCGGCGCGGCCACAGCGGCGACGATAGGTGTGGCTACAGGTGCGGGAGTCGGAGTTGCTATCGGGGCTGGTTGGACAGCGACTTCCACCACGGGGGCGGGGGCTGCTGCGACCACAGGTTCTTGAACCGGAGCGATAGCAACGGGCGCTTCCGCTACGGGGGTAGCTTCGACGACCGGCGCGAAGGGGGCAGGAGTAGCTTCTGCTGCTGCAACGTGGGCGACTTCCGTCGTCGTGACCGCTTCGACGTTACCCTGGCCCTCGGCATTGCGATCTTGGCGGCCTTCTCGGCCTTCACCTCGACCGCGGCCACGATTGCGGCGACCGCGTTGACGTTCGCCTTGTTGGCCTTCGCCTTCCACGTTTTGGGCAGCGACATTCGCCACGGTTTCGCCGTTAGCTGCAGCCTCTACTGCGACATCGGTGCGGACGGCTTCGGGGCGGGGCTGCCGCGGTTCACGTTGTTCGCGGGGCTCACGGGGTTCCTTGGGTTCCCGAGGCTGACGGGGTTCGCGTTGCTCGGTGCCTTCGCGTTGAGGACGTTCGCCGCGTTCATTGCGTTCTCCACGGGGACGACGTTCGCGACCTTCACGGGGCTCGCGGACTTCGCGGGCCTCAGCGGGCTGGGCCTGGGCGGGTTGTTCTTGACGAGGCTGGCGCGGTTCGCGTTCCTTGCGCTCCTGGCCTTCACGAGGCTGGCGCTCTTCGCGGTTGCGCTCGCGGCTATCACGGCCACCTTGGCGACCGCGACCGCCGCGATGCTCGCTACGATCTCCACGTTCGCTACGCTCACCACGTTCACGGCGACCGGGTTTGCGTTCTTCCTTGACGGGCTCGGCCTGGGGCTTGCCGACGCCGAACCAGCCCAGGATCTTGGCGAACAGACCGGTTTCGGCCTTAGCTTCTGCCTTTGCAGCCGGCTTGACGCGAGGCTCCACCACGGGGGCGGGTTGGTCGGGGGTGATGCCCTTGACGGCAGCTTCGGCCCTGGCAGGCTTGGCTTCGTTCTGGGCAGAAGGTGGTTGGTACGTGGCTTCCGCAGGCTTCTCGGCCATCTGGTAGCTGGCGGGGGCCACGCCTTCGGCGTTCAACTGGTCATGACGCAGGCGCACGATTTCGTGGGCCGGAGTTTCCAGGTGACGGTTGGGGACCAGCACCAGATTCACGCGATGACGAATCTCGATCTTGCTGATGTCGACGCGCTTTTCGTTAAGCAGGAAGGTACCTACGTCCACTGGCACTTGGCAGTGCAGGGCGCCGGTGTTTTCCTTCATGGCTTCCTCTTCGAGGATGCGCAGGATATGCAGTGCGGCAGATTCGGTGGAGCGGATGTGGCCCGTGCCGGTACAGCGCGGGCAGGTGATGTAGCTGGTCTCGGCCAGGGCGGGACGCAGGCGCTGGCGGGAGAGTTCGAGCAGGCCGAAGCGGCTGATCTTGCCCGTTTGAACGCGAGCGCGATCATGGTGCAGAGCGTCGCGCAGGCGGTTTTCCACTTCGCGCTGGTTTTTGCTCGACTCCATGTCGATAAAGTCGATGACGATCAGGCCGCCCAAGTCGCGCAGGCGCAGCTGGCGGGCGATTTCATCGGCCGCTTCGCAGTTGGTGCGGAAGGCGGTTTCTTCGATGTCGCTACCCTTGGTGGCGCGACCGGAGTTCACGTCCACGGACACCAGGGCTTCTGTATGGTCGATGACGATGGCGCCGCCGGAAGGCAGATTCACCTGACGGGAGTAAGCGGACTCGATCTGGTGTTCGATCTGGAAGCGGGAGAACAGGGGCACGTCATCGTGATAACGCTTGACCCGGTTCACGTTGCCCGGCATCACGTGAGCCATGAATTGCTGGGCCTGTTCGTAGATGTCGTCCGTGTCGATCAGGATTTCGCCGATGTCGGGCTGGAAGTAATCGCGGATGGCGCGGATGACGAGGCTGGATTCCTGATAGATCAGGAAGGCGCCGGTCTGCCCTTGGGCCGCGCCGGAGATGGCGGTCCAGAGTTGCAGCAGGTAGTTCAAGTCCCACTGGAGCTCTTCGGCAGTGCGGCCGATGCCAGCCGTGCGGGCGATCAGGCTCATGCCGTTGGGCGTTTGGAGCTGATCCATGACTTCGCGCAGTTCCTGACGCTCTTCGCCTTCCACACGACGGGACACACCACCGCCACGGGGATTGTTGGGCATCAGCACCAGATAGCGGCCAGCCAGGGAAACGAAGGTGGTGAGGGCTGCGCCCTTGTTGCCGCGTTCGTCCTTTTCGACCTGAACGATGAGCTCTTGGCCAACTTTCAGAGCGTCCTGAATCTTGGCGCGGCCGGGTTCGAGATCGGGTTGGAAGTAGGAACGGGCGACTTCCTTGAACGGCAGGAAGCCATGGCGCTCAGCGCCGTAATCGACGAAGGCGGCTTCGAGACTGGGCTCGATGCGGGTGATGACTGCCTTATAGATGTTGCTCTTACGTTGTTCTTTGGCGGCTGATTCGATGTCGAGGTCAATGAGTTTTTGACCATCTACGATCGCAACGCGGAGTTCCTCAGCCTGCGTTGCATTGAAAAGCATGCGTTTCATGTGTGCT
>DASUJA010000023.1:0-8199 GCA_036279515.1 Rhodocyclaceae bacterium
GCGCGGTGAACCGTGCAAGCTGGGAGACGTGGAAGCTACCCTGCTGGCGAAGCTCCGCGAACAATTCAATTAATTACCGAACAGCGAACGAACAACAACCATGAGCGACCGCGGCGTAAAGATGAAAGGCGAGGCCAAGACGGCCCGCATCCCGATCAAGATTGTTCCCCTGGAAACGGCGCTCAAGAAGCCCGATTGGATTCGCGTCAAAGCTGGTTCCAACGCCACCCGCTTCAACGAAGTGAAGCAGATCCTGCGCGATCACCAACTGCACACCGTGTGCGAAGAAGCCACCTGTCCCAATATCGGCGAGTGTTTCGGCAAGGGCACTGCCACCTTCATGATCCTGGGCGACATCTGCACACGCCGCTGCCCCTTCTGCGACGTGGGCCACGGCAAGCCCCTGCCGGTGGATGACGCCGCCGCCGAAAAGTTAGGCCGCACCATCGCCGCCATGAAGCTCAAGTACGTAGTGATCACCAGCGTGGACCGGGACGACCTGCGCGACGGCGGTGCCCAGCACTTTGTCGACTGCATCACCCAGACTCGCACCCATTCGCCAACCACGCAGATCGAGGTACTGGTGCCCGACTTCCGTGGCCGTCTGGACGTGGCCCTGGAAATCTTCGATCAGGCCCCGCCGGACGTGATGAACCACAACCTGGAAACGGTGCCCCGCCTCTACAAGCAAGCTCGCCCCGGTGCCGACTACGCCCACTCCCTGCAATTGCTCAAACAGTTCAAGGCGCGTCATCCCAATGTGCCGACCAAGTCCGGCCTGATGGTGGGTATCGGCGAGACTGACGAGGAAATCCTCCAGGTCATGCGCGACCTGCGCGACCACGACGTGGAGATGCTGACCATTGGTCAGTACCTGGCTCCGTCAGGCCACCACTTGCCCGTGCTGCGCTACGTGCATCCCGACACTTTCAAGATGTACGAGGCCGAAGCGCTGAAGATGGGATTCAAGAACGCTGCCTGTGCACCAATGGTTAGGTCGAGCTACTGGGCAGATCAGCAGGCCCATTCCGCAGGCGTGTAAAAAAATCGGGGCTTTGCGCCCCGATTCATCAAGCTTCCTTCAGCAGGCTCTCCACCAACGTCTGAAACTTGTCGAAGTCCGGCTCGCCCAGGTAGGTCTGGACGATGCGGCCATGTTTGTCGATCAGGATGCTGGTGGGGGTCAGGCGGATGCCACCAAAGGCCTTAGCGATTTCGCCCTTACTGTCCAGGACCACGGTGAAGGGCAGTTTCGTTTTCTCAACATAGGTCTTCACGTAGTCGGCGGGGTCGTAATCCATGGCCACGGCCAGGGTTTCATAGCCTTGGGCTGCGTACTTCTTATGCACTTCCACCAGCTTGGGCATTTCTGCCATGCAGGTTGTGCAACTGGTTGCCCAAAAATTCACAAGCACCACCTTGCCCTTGAGGTCGGCCAGGGATAGGGTCTTGCCCTCCAATGTGGCGGCGCTGACCGTGGGTGCAGCAGTCTTCTGATCCAGTAAAGCCCAGCCACCCAGGGCGGCTGCTACAAGGATTGAAAAAATGACAATCAATTTCGATTTCATTGAGATAATTCCACTTTGTTCGCCTGGAAAGTGCCAAAGCCGGTGGGCCTTGTCGAGGCCGACTTTGCGGGCAGCAATATTAGCTGCGGCGCGGGTTTCATTCACATCATTTTGTTGCGCTCCGTAATCGCGGGGCAAAGGGACGGATCATGAAAATAGACATGCGTAAGATCTACCGCTTCGATGCCGTCGACCGAAATGCAGACGGCAGCTTGCCTGAGGGCGGCGATATTTACTACGAATGCACCGAGTGCCAACACATCGTCAGCTCTGTTTCCCATCTGAAGTCCGCCTGTGAGTGCGGCAATCTGGACGGCGGCCATGGCAAGACTGAAGTCCGTTCTCCCGAGAAAGTGAATCCCCTGCGCGGCAAGCTTCGCTGATCGCAGGTCCGGGCCGATTGCTGTTCCCATTCCTTGGGCGGCGCCAGCTCGGTTGAAATAGTCAAAAGGTTCCCGTGTCCCATGGTTTGAATGCCCCCCAGCGGGAGGCAGTGCATTACCTCGATGGTCCGTTGCTCGTACTGGCGGGCGCAGGCAGCGGAAAAACCCGCGTTATTACCCAGAAGATCGCCTACATGATCGAAGGCTGCGGCTATCCCGCGTCCAAGATCACCGCCATCACCTTTACCAATAAAGCCGCCAAGGAAATGAAGGAGCGGGCCGACAGCCTGCTCAAGGACGGCTCGGCCAAGGGACTCAGCGTCAGTACCTTCCACTCCCTGGGTAATCGGTTCTTGCGCCAGGAGGCTCGCCATCTAGGCCTGAAGCCGGGCTTTTCCATTCTCGATGCGTCGGATACCTTCAGCCTGTTCCAGGATCTGATGGGCAATGCCGACAAGGGCCATGTGCGCATGGTCCAGAACTGCATCTCCCTCTGGAAGAACGCCCTGTTGGGGCCCGAAGAGGCAGCTAAGGTCGCCGCCGATGATTTCGAGCAGGCAGCCGCGGCCACCTACACGGAGTACGAAAAGACCCTGCGCGCCTATCAGGCGGTGGACTTCGACGACCTGATCCGCCTGCCGGTGAATCTTCTCGAAACCCACGAAGAAGTGCTGACCCGCTGGCAAAGCCGCATGTGGCACCTGCTGGTGGACGAGTATCAGGACACCAACCGCTGCCAGTATCGGCTCATGCGCCTGCTCGCCGGACCCAAGGCCTGCTTCACGGCTGTGGGTGACGACGACCAGTCCATCTACGCTTGGCGCGGCGCCGACATCGGCAACATCCACCTGTTGCAGGAAGACTTCCCGCACCTGAAGGTCATCAAGCTGGAGCAGAACTACCGCTCCACGACTCGCATCCTTCAGGCCGCCAATGCGGTGATCGCCCATAACCCCAAGGTTTTCGAGAAGAAGCTCTGGTCCGACCATGGCTTCGGCGACCCGATTCACATCCAGTTCTGCCGGGATGACAACCATGAATCCGAGTGGGTCGCAGCCAAGCTGCTGTCCCATAAATTTCAGAACGGCGGCAAGTGGTCCGACTACGCGATTCTTTATCGCGGCAATCACCAGGCCCGCGCCATCGAACAGCAGATGCGCCAGAACAAGGTGCCTTACCTGATCTCCGGCGGTCAGTCCTTCTTCGAGAAGGCCGAGATCAAGGACATCCTGTCCTACCTGCGCCTCATCGCCAACTCCGACGACGACCCGGCATTCATCCGCGCCATCACCACGCCCAAGCGCGGTATCGGCGGCGTGACCCTGGAGGCGCTGGGGCGCCATGCCGGCAATCGCCACGTGAGTTTGTTTACCGCCGCCATGGAAGTGGGCATCGAGCAGCATCTCAGCGAAAAGCAGATGCTCGCCGTGCGCGAGTTTTGCCGCTTCATCTCGCGCATGGAAGACCGTGCCAACCGCGAGCCGGCCCGCCAAGTGCTGGAAGACCTGCTGCGTGCCATCAGCTACGAATCCTGGCTGTTCGAGTCTCTTGATACCCGCGAGGCCGAAGGCAAATGGGCCAATGTGCGCGACTTCGTTGAGTGGCTATCTAGAAAGGGTGACGCGGACGAAAAGAATTTGATGGAGCTTACCCAGACCGTCGCCCTGATCTCCATGCTGGAAAAAGGCGACAAGGAAGCGGACGCGGTACAGCTCGCCACCTTGCACGCATCAAAGGGTCTGGAGTTCCGTCATGTGTTTCTGGTGGGGGTGGAAGAAGGCATCCTGCCCCATCGCGACTCCCTGGAACCCGGCAAGCTGGAAGAAGAACGCCGCCTTATGTACGTGGGCATCACCCGCGCTCGCATGAGCTTGCATGTGAGTCACTGCAAAAAGCGTAAGACCGGGCGCGAATGGCGCGAATGCGAGCCGTCCCGATTCATCGAAGAAATGGGCGACGACCTGAAACGTGTCGGCGGCCAAGACGAAACGCCGCCGGGCGTCGAGGAAAAGGCAGCAGGCCGCGCCCGCTTCGCTCAGTTCAAGGCCATGCTCAACAAGCCGACTGGCTAAGCATCTACTTCGACGACTGCTGTTTTTTCCAATCGTCCGTCAGCATGCCGGCGAAGCCCCAGTTCTCTTCGGCAATCTCCTGAATCACTATGTGGGTGTGCTCCGGCTGTTTGCCCAGCACGCGGCTCAGGGACGCAGTAATGTCCCGGACGATCTCAGCCTTCTGTGCGCGGGTTGCCCCGTGGGTGATTTGTACATTGACGTAGGGCATGACTGTTCTTTCAAAAAAGTAGGGCAGCCGAAGCTGCCCTACAGATTCCGTCACTCCTCTCCGTGGGAGAGGGGGCGGGGGTGAAGCCCTTGATGGGCCGCTGAAGCAAGCCCTAGGCTTACTTCGGTTCCTTCAAGGAACCACCGGACTTGTTGGCCATATAGACGATGGCGCGAGCCAGTTCTGCATCGGTCGCGTCCGCCACACCGCCCTTGGGAGGCATAGCGCGGATACCATTGACCGCGTTCCTCAGCAGACCGTCCAAACCCTTGCCCAGACGGGGACCCCAGGCACCGGCATCGCCAACCTTTGGAGAGCCCAGCGCGCCGCTGCCATGGCAGCCGTTACAGGCAGCTTGGAACATCTGCTCGCCAGAGCGGCTACCGGCTGCGGCACCACCACCGGCTGCCAGAGCAACCTTGGCTACGGGCTGGATGCGGGCGTTGACGGCCTCGTCGTCGACCTTGGGATGGCTGCCCATGGCAAAAGCGGTGGAGGCGGCAACCATGCCGGCCAAAGCGAGCACGGTGAAGCGGGGATTGAGCATGGCAGGTTCCTTAAACGGGCAAATGGCGCAAAAAAGAGCGGGAATTATAGCCAATCCAGCCCCCATCGCCATCCTTGAGAGGTCTCCCACATGGACGCCGTGCAGTAAACGCGCTATTCTTCGCGCCCTTGCGCCCGTAGCTCAGCTGGATAGAGTACTGCCCTCCGAAGGCAGGGGTCGAACGTTCGAATCGTTTCGGGCGCGCCAGAAACACTAAAAAGGGCGACCGTTTGGTTGCCCTTTTTCTTGGAATTTCGCCGAAATTTCTAGGTTGAAGGTCGAATATCGAACAGGTTGGCAAAGCGTGCCACCTGGAAAATGTTGGCGACCAAGCTGCTGGGATTCATCAGCACCACGCGCTTTTGGGCTGCCTCGCATTTCTCCCGCAGCAACAGCAACATGCCTAGGGCAGAACTGTCCAGGTAATTCACACCTGCAAGATCCACCTGAATTTCACTTCCATTGAGTTCAATCGCTTCCTTGCTCTTGGAGCGGAATTCGGGGTTGCTCTCGAAGTCGAACTTGCCCTGCAGTTTCAGGACGATCACGCTGCCTTCGTGGCTCAATTGGATGTTCATGCTGAGGCTCCAGATTTCCCCACCTATGTGCGAGGGGTGAGACGAGGCTAGCACATTGCTAAGGTAGGTTTGGGATGGCATAAGTAAGGCAATGCCGACCTAATGCGCGCCGCCGGGGGCACCGAAGGGTGGGCGGGCGAACCAGATGGGCAGGATCAGCAGCAGCATGATGGCGCCGGCGAGGGCGAGCACGTCGTCGGTGGCCAGCAGGAATGCCTGAACGTTGATGGTCCGTTCCATCGAGGCCCAGGCTTGGTCGGCGCCCATGCCTAAGCCCAGGAGCTGATCCATGTATTGGGTGGCTGGCTTGTCGTAGGCCGTCACCTGTTCTGCCAGCATGGCGTGGTGGGTGATGCCGCGATGGTCCCAGGTGGAGGCCATGATGGCGGTGCCGAAGCTGAAGCCCAGGTTGCGCATGAAGTTGGAAAGCCCGGATGCAGCGGCCATCTGATGGTGCTTGAGGCCCGACATGTTGATGGTGACCAGGGGCAGGAAGAAGCAACTGATGCCGATGCCCATGAACAAGCGCGTCATGGCGACGGTGCGGAAATCCACGTCGGGCGTGAAGTTGGCGCTCCAGAAAGCCACCAGCGCAAAGACTGCGAAGCCGAAAGTCGCCACGGCCCGTGCGTCCAGGCGTTGGATGTTGGCGCCGACGATGGGACCGAGGATCACCGCAAAGACCCCGCTGAAAGCCATGGCGAGGCCCGCGTTGAGGGGCGGGTAGCTCTGATAGCTTTGCAGCCACAGGGGCAGGATCACCACGGTGCCGAAGAAGGCCATGGAGCCGATCATCAAGCAGACCGAGCCGATGGCGAAATTGCGCTGGCCGAAGAGGCGCAGGTCCACCACCGGATGCTCCGCCGTCAGTTCCCACACCACGAAGTAAGCCATGGCGACGAAGGACACCACGGCAAGGGTCACGATCAGCGGCGAGCCGAACCAATCCAGCTCATTGCCCTTGTCCAGCAGGATTTGCAGCGATCCCACGGCCATGGCCAGGAGCGCGAGGCCCACGTAATCCACCGGCGATTTGGTGCGCGGCGTTTCCCGTTTCCGCAGCAGCAGCCAGACGGAAATGGAGACCAGGGTGCCCACGGGAAGGTTGATGAGGAAGATCCAGTGCCAGGACAAATTCTCCGTCAGCCATCCGCCCGAGATGGGGCCGGCAATGGGCGCGATCACCGTGGTCATGGACCACAGGCCCATGGCCAGCCCCCGCTTTTTGGGCGGGAAGATGGATGTCATCAAGGTTTGCGACAAGGGGATCATCGATGCCCCCATGGCCCCTTGCAGCACCCGCGCCGTGAGCAGCACACCGAAGGTGGGCGACAGTCCGCAGAGCAGGGACGCCAGAGTGAACAGCATCGTCGCCAGCACGAACATACGTACTTGGCCGATGCGATGGGACAGCCAGCCCGTGAGCGGAAGCAGGATGGCTTCGGACACCGCGTAGGACGTGATGACCCACGTGCCCTGAGTGAAGCTCACGCCCAGATCGCCGGCGATGGAAGGCAGCGACACGTTGGCGATGGACATGTCCAACACGTTCATGAAGGAGCCGAAGCCCAGGGCCGCCGTGGCCATTACCAGTTGGGGGCCGCTTAATGGAGGCGAGGGCGGCAGACGCCCATCCGGCCCCCCTCCCCGGCGCTCCTCGCTCATGGTTTGGCGCCCGGTCCCGAACGATTGGCGGCGATGATGCGGGCGATCAGGGCATCCGCATCCCGGGCCTGATCGGCGTAGATGCTGGTCTCCCAAAGGGCGCCGTTGCGGGGCGCTGCGGCGAGAACGGGGCCGCTACGGTCGCTGATGTTCACCGTGGCACGCATGGAAAGGCCCACGCGCAGCGGGTGTTCCTTCAGTTGTGCCTCATCGAGCTTGATGCGCACCGGCAGGCGTTGCACCACCTTGATCCAATTGCCGGACGCATTCTGCGGCGGCAGAGCGGCGAATACCGCGCCAGTGCCGGAAGCCAGACCGGCGATGGTGCCGCTGTATTCCACGCTGCCGCCGTACATGTCCGCCGCCAGCTTGACCGGCTGGCCCACGTGCATGTCCGCCAACTCCGACTCCTTGAAGTTGGCTTCGACCCACATCTGCTCATCGGGGATCACCGCCATTAGCGGCGTGCCGACGGCAACTCGCTCGCCCACGCGCACTGCGCGCTTCGCCACGTGGCCGCGAACCGGCGAGCGAACCGTGGTGCGTGCCAGGGCCAGATAGGCTTCCCGTACTTTCGCCGCTGCTGCCACCACCCGGGGATGGCTTTCCAGGGACGTGTTGTCCACCAGGCCCTCGGTGCCCAGTTGCTGATTGCGCGCCTGATTCACGTCGGCTGCCGCCGTATCCCGCGCGGCGCGGGCCGATTGCAACGCGGTGCGGGCGGTTTGCAGCGCTTCGCTGGAAATGAACTTGTCTCGATAGAGGGATTCGCGACGGGCGAAATCTGCCTCGGCCTGGCGCAGCGCCGCTTCCGCCTTGGCGAGATCGGACGTGCGCGCCGACACGGCGGCTTTGGATTGGCTGCTGCTGGCGTAGAGCCCGCGCACGGCGCGCACCGCATCGGCTAGGTTGGCGGCGGCTTCCTCCAATTGGCTGCGGGCATCGGCCTCGTCCAGACGCACCAGCACTTGGCCCGCTTCCACCAGATCGGTGTCGTCCGCCAACACGGCTACCACCTGCCCCGCCACCTGCGGGGAAATCTGGGTGACGTTGCCGCCCACGTAGGCGTTGTCCGTGCTCACGCGAGTGCTGCCCCAGATTGCCCAGTAGGTGAGCGCCAGCAGCGCGATGGCGAGAAGAACGAAGGTCAGAATTTTCAGCGCGCGACGGCGCTT
>DASUJA010000024.1:0-10923 GCA_036279515.1 Rhodocyclaceae bacterium
GTGAAGACCGTGACCCACGAAGAAGTGACCGCCGAAGAACTGGGCGGCGCCGTGACCCACACCAGCAAGTCCGGCGTGGCCGACCTGGCCTTCGAGAACGACGTGGATGCTTTGGTGATGCTGCGTCGTTTCTTCAGCTACCTGCCTTTGAACAACAAGGAAAAGCCGCCCATCCGCGCCACCAACGATCCGGCTGATCGTCTCGATTTCTCCTTGGATACGCTGGTTCCCGACAACGCGAACAAGCCCTACGACATCAAGGAACTGATCATCAAGATGGTGGACGACTGCGACTTCTTCGAGCTGCAGCCAGACCACGCCAAGAACATCGTGATCGGCTTCGCCCGCATGGAAGGCCAGACCGTCGGCATCGTCGCCAACCAGCCCATGGTGCTGGCCGGCTGTCTCGACATCAAGTCCTCCATCAAGGCTGCCCGCTTCGTGCGCTTCTGCGATGCCTTCAACATCCCCGTCATCACCCTGGTGGACGTGCCCGGCTTCATGCCCGGTACTGCTCAGGAATACGGCGGCATCATCAAGCACGGCGCCAAGCTGCTCTACGCCTACGCCGAATGCACGGTACCCAAGATCACCGTGATCACCCGCAAGGCCTACGGTGGCGCCTATGACGTGATGGCCTCCAAGCATCTGCGCGGCGACGTGAATCTGGCTTGGCCCAGCGCGGAAATCGCCGTGATGGGCGCCAAGGGCGCTGTGGAAATCATCTTCCGTGAAGACAAGAACGACCCGGTCAAGCTGGCTGCTCGCGAAGCCGAGTACAAGGAAAAGTTCGCCAACCCCTTCGTGGCCGGCGCCCGTGGCTTCATCGACGACGTGATCCAGCCCCACGAAACCCGCAAGCGCATCTGCCGTTCCCTGGTGATGCTGAAGAACAAGCAACTGACCAATCCGTGGCGCAAGCACGGCAACATTCCGCTGTGATCTCGGGGAGGAATAGGAAAAATGTTTAAGAAGATTCTGATTGCCAACCGCGGTGACCAGCCGCAAAGCGGCGCAGCGACGAAGTCAAATCGCGTTGCATGCGAAGCATGCTCAGGCGATTTCTCCCCGGAGGTGAAAAATGTTTAAAAAGATTCTGATTGCGAACCGGGGAGAAATCGCCTGCCGCGTCATCAAGACCGCCCGCAAGATGGGCATCAAGACCGTGGCCGTTTACTCCGAGGCCGACAAGGACGCCCTGCACGTAGAGCTGGCCGACGAGGCCGTGTGCATCGGACCGGCTGCGTCCAAGGATTCCTACCTGGTGATGGACAAGATCATTGCCGCGTGCAAGGAAACCGGCGCGCAAGCGGTGCACCCCGGTTACGGCTTCCTCTCCGAGAACGAAGCTTTCTCTCGCCGTCTGGCTGAAGAAGGCATCAAGTTCATCGGCCCCCTGGCCCACTCCGTGGCTGCCATGGGCGACAAGATCGCCTCCAAGAAGCTGGCCAAGGAAGCCAAGGTCAACACCATTCCCGGCTACAACGACGCCATCGACACGCCCGATCAGGCGGTGCAGATCGCCAAGGATATTGGCTATCCGGTGATGATCAAAGCCTCCGCCGGCGGCGGTGGTAAGGGTCTGCGCGTTGCCTACAACGACAAGGAAGCCCACGAAGGTTTCGCCTCTTGTAAGACCGAAGCCAAGAACGCCTTCGGCGATGATCGCGTCTTCATCGAGAAGTTCGTGGAAGAACCCCGCCACATCGAAATTCAGGTGCTGGGTGACTCCCACGGCAACGTGGTCTACCTGCATGAGCGCGAGTGCTCCATCCAGCGCCGTCACCAGAAGGTGATTGAAGAAGCCCCGTCTCCCTTCATCGATCCCGCCACCCGTAAGGCCATGGGCGAACAGGCAGTGGCCCTGGCTCGCGCCGTGCAATACGAATCCGCCGGTACGGTGGAATTCGTGGTGGGTAAGGACAAGAGCTTCTACTTCCTGGAAATGAACACTCGTCTCCAGGTGGAACACCCCGTCACCGAGTGCATCACCGGTCTCGACCTGGTTGAGCAGATGATCCGCGTGGCCGCCGGCGAAAAGCTGGCGTTCAAGCAGGAAGATCTGAAGATCAACGGTTGGGCCATGGAATGCCGTATCAATGCGGAAGACCCCTTCCGTGGCTTCCTGCCTTCCACCGGCCGTCTGGTGAAGTTCCAGCCGCCCGTTCAGGCCATGTTCGCCGCCGAGCCCATGCCCGCTGCTGGCGGCGTGCGCGTGGATACCGGCGTGTACGAAGGCGGCGAGATCTCCATGTACTACGATTCGATGATCGCCAAGCTCATCGTTCATGGTTCCACCCGCGACCAAGCCATCGCCAAGATGCGCGAAGCCCTCAACGCCTTCGTCATCCGCGGCGTGGCTTCCAACATCTCCTTCCAGGCCGCCCTGATGCAGCATCCCCGCTTCATCTCCGGCAACTTCAACACCGGCCTGATCGCTGAGGAATATCCCAAGGGCTTCAACGCTGCGGACGTTCCCCACGACGATCCCGCCATGATCATCGCCGTTGGCGCCGCCATCCATCGTCAGTATCTGGAACGCAGCAGCAGCATCAGCGGCCAGATGCCCGGTCATGAGTTCAAGCCCGGCGACGAGTACGTGGTGATCCGCGGCGACGAGCACCATGCCGTGTCCGTCAAGGCTGCCGAAGGCGGTTTCGACGTGATCTATGGCGGCGAGACCTACAAGGTCCGCTCCGACTGGAACTTCGGCGACCTGCTCTACACCGGCACCTTCAACGGCGAAGCCTTCTGCATGCAGGTGGAACGCCATGGCCTGAAGTACCGCCTGTTTCACTGGGGCACCGTGGCTAACTTGCTGGTGCTCGACGGCCATGCTGCCGAGCTGCAAAGGCTGATGCCTTTCAAGGCGCCGCCCGACATGTCCAAGTTCCTGCTCTCCCCCATGCCCGGTCTGCTGACCGAAGTGGCGGTGCAAGTGGGCCAGGAAGTGAAGGCCGGTGAAGTGCTCGCCAAGATCGAAGCCATGAAGATGGAAAACGTCCTCAAGGCCGAGCGTGATTGCGTGGTGGACAAGGTCCAAGCCAAGCCCGGCGAAAGCCTGGCGGTGGATCAAGTCATCATCGCCTTCAAGTAAGCGCGTTAAATCCCTTCGTCGCCCCCACGGGCGGCGAAGGGCGCAGCTTCTCATCCCCATTTCTCGCCATTTCCCATCTCTCCCCTGAAAGGAGACGTGAGCTATGGCGCCTGTAAATCCGGTACATTCATGCACCCGCCCATTTGGGTAGAGAGCGCATGAACTTCCGCCTTCCCCTGTTATCGGCTTTTGCATCCCGGTAGGGTTATTCCGATATGCGATGCCGTCTGCTTCCTCGTCTAGTCGTTTTCAGCGCCGTCTCCACTGCGGTGGCGCTGCTGCTGTTCGCCGTCTACCTCGGCTATGAGCAGAAAAACCAGGAGCAGAGCAGCGTCGGTAACGACATCCAGGTGTTGGCGGACGATGTGGGCAATGCCGTCGTTCCATACCTTGCCCTGGAGCAGTATCCGGCCCTTGAGAGCGTGCTCAGGCAGACCGCCATCAATCGGGACATTCTGCTGTTGCAGGTAGTGGGTACGGATGGTCGACTGCGGGGACAAGTGCGTCGCGATGGTGTCGGCATGGAGGCGCAGTTCGATGCCCCGGATCAGTTGCTTGCCATTCCCCGTGACCCATCGCCTCGCCTCGATATCAGTGGTGAACACGTGGAAGCGTGGCGTCCCATTGAAGCGGAGAAACGCGTGGGTTGGGTACGGGTGGTCAAACGACTCAGCGAAAGCGGGCGTCTTGAGTCCCACCTTTGGCGCGACTTCTTTCTTGTCTTCCTACCGATGGTGGGGATCAGCGCCTTCGTTACCTGGATGCTGCTGCGCCGGCCCATGACGATGCTGAGTCAGGCCGCCGAATTCGCCACACAGTTGCCCCGCAACGAGGGCCGGCAGCTGGAAATCTGCACCAACATCCACGAATTCTCCGCCCTGAGCACGGCGCTCAATGATGCATCGCGTCATTTGAAGGAACAGGAGCAGGCGTTACGACACAGCCGTCATCGCGAGGCATCCCGCAGCCAGGTATATGCGGCCATGGCCATGGGGCAGCCATTGCCCCAGGTTCTGGAGCGCATCGTCACCAGCATCGAGCAGGAGGCGCCGGGAACCTTGGCATCCGTCCTCATTCTCGACCGCGTTACCCAGCGCCTCGTCCATGGGGCGTCGCCCTCCTTGCCCGAGCCCTATAGCAAGGCGCTAGACGGCCTCCCCATCGGTGAAGGCGTCGGCTCCTGCGGTTCCGCTGCCTACCTGAACCGGCAGGTCATCGTCGAAGATATCTTTACCCATCCCTATTGGAGCAAATTTCACGATCTGGCCCTCCTGGGCGGTGTGGCCTCCTGTTGGTCCGAGCCCATACGAGACGCGGAGGGGCAGGTGCTGGGCACATTTGCCATCTACCACCGCCATCCCGCAGTGCCCACCAAGGCAGACCTGGAACTCATCCATCAGGCCGCCTACCTGGCATCCCTGGCGCTGGAACGGCAACACGCCCAGGAGGCCCTGCAACAGGCCGCTTCCGTTTACGAGGCCAGCGGCGAAGGCATCGTCGTCACCGATCAGGACAATCTCATTATCGCGGTCAATCCTGCCTTCACGCGCCTGACCGGCTATGCGGCGGACGAAGTGATTGGCAAGAGTCCCAGCATTCTTTCTTCGGGCTCGATGGACTCCGGCTTCTACCGCAGCATGTGGCGCTCCTTGAAGGCCGGCGGGCAATGGCAGGGCGAGATATGGAATAAGCGCAAGGACGGCACCCTATTTGCCGAGTGGCTCACCATCAATGTGATCCATGACGAAGTGGGCAAGGTCTATCGCTACGTGGGCGTTTTCTCCGACATCTCGGAAAAAAAGAAGGCGGAAGAAACCATCTGGCAGCAGGCGAATTACGACCAGCTCACGGGCTTGCCCAACCGACGCCTGTTCTGTGATCGTCTGGAACAGGATCTGCGCCGTGCCGAGCGGGATGGTTCCATGCTTGCAGTGATGTTCGTGGATCTGGACCGTTTCAAGAACGTGAACGACACCATGGGCCACGGCGCCGGGGATCAGCTCTTGATCGAAGCCGCACGGCGTCTGGAAAGGGGACTGCGGGAATCGGACATGGTGGCTCGTCTTGCCAGCGATGAATTCGCCGTGGCCCTGACCCAGGTGACCGATCCGGGTGCGGTGGACCGGGTCGCCCAATCGCTGTTGCAATCCCTGGCTGAACCCTACACCCTGAGCGATGGGCCGGCCTATTTGTCCGCCAGCATAGGCATCACCCTCTTCCCCAGTGACGGCGGCGACACTGAAACCTTGCTGCTGAATTCCGCGCGGGCCATGAACGCCGCCAAGCAGCACGGAGCCAACTCCTTCTCCTGGTACACCCTGGAGTTACAAGTGGCCGCCCAGGTTCGCAGTGATCTAGGACGGGATTTGCGAGCAGCCCTCACCGAAGACCAGTTCCGTGTCTATTACCAGCCCATCATCGACATGGCGTCTGGCCGCATCGTCAAGGCCGAGGCGTTGATTCGCTGGCAGCATCCCGAGCGCGGCCTGGTAGGGCCGATGACCTTCATCCCCTTGGCAGAGGATCTGGGTCTGATCGGTGAAATGGGCGATTGGGTCTTCCGCACCGTCGCTCGCCAAGCTCGTCATTGGCTGGACCGGGGTATCGACCTTCAGTACAGCGTCAACAAATCGCCCCGTCAATTTGGCACCACCGACAATCTGGCGTCTTGGCTTGCCTTCCTGGAAGAAATCGATCTCCCTGCCAGCAAGCTGGTGGTGGAAATTACCGAAGGTCTGCTGCTGGACGCCCGCTCCGACGTGATCGAGCAACTGGCCCAACTGCGCAGCGCCGGCATTCAGATCGCCATCGACGATTTCGGCACCGGCTATTCCGCCTTGTCCTATCTACAGCAGTTCGACATCGACTATCTCAAAATCGACCGCAGCTTCGTCAAGGATCTGGACGACAACGTCAATGATCGTGCCCTGGCCGACGCTATCGTCGTCATGGCGCACAAGCTCGGCATCAAGGTGATTGCCGAGGGCGTGGAAACCGAATTCCAGCGCGACTGGCTGCAACAGGCCCGCTGCGATTACGTGCAGGGTTACTTCTATGCGAGGCCTCTGCCACCGGACGAGTTCGAGTCCCTGGTGGAGAGGGTCAACGGCACCCTTCCTCTGCGAGCATGAGGGACGTCATGGGTTTTCTGTTCCGTTTCGCGCTCCTGTTGGCTTATGCCGTCGCCGCTGGCGCGACGACCTTGCCCCTCGTCGATAGCGCTACCCAGTATTCACTGGCGCCCTACGTGGAGGTGCTGGAAGACCATTCCGCCAAGCTCACCTTCGACGACGTACGCAAGCCGGACGCGGCTTTCATGCCCGCGAGCGATCATCAGGGTTTGAGCTTTGGCTATAGAACCAGCGTCTTTTGGCTCCGCCTCACCATCGCACCGCCGCCTGGCGGCACCCATGAATCCTGGCTGTTTGAAGTGGCGTACCCGACCTTGGATTCGGTCACCCTCTACCAGCCCTCCGAAGGCGCCTACTGGAGCGAGGAAACCGGCGATTTGCTGCCCTTTGCGTCGCGCCCGGTAGCACATCGCAACTTTGTTTTCCCCGTGCGTTTCAGCGGAACGGGCCCCCAGACCATCTACCTGCGGGTTCAGTCCCAGGGCACTATCACCATACCCTTCACCCTTTGGCAGGCCGATGCTTTCGCGCGCTCCAGCGAACTGGCCTATGCCGGCTTGGCTTTGTACTTCGGCGCCTTCATCGCCATTGCCCTCTACAACCTGCTGCTGTACGTTTCCCTGCGTGATCGCCTCCTGCTGATCTATGTCTGCTTCGTTGCAAGTCTCGCCGTGGGATTGGGGAGTCAGTACGGGCTCACCTTCCAGTTCTTCTGGCCCGGCATTCCCAAGTTCGGCAACATCATGTTCCCGGCGGGGATGAGCATGGCTGGGGTATGCGGGGTCTATTTCACTCGCCACTTCCTCAACACGCCCGTCACCCTGCCCAGAAGCGACAAGATGCTGCGCGTCTTGACCCTGCTGTTTGCTGCCGTGTTGCCCCTGCTCGTCATTCGCTATCGTTGGGCATCTCTCCTGATTTCCGTGGTCGCCGTTTTGTTTTGCGTCATGGCGTTGGAAGTGGGCATTCGTTCGGTGTATCGCCGCTATTACGGAGCGCTCTTCTATCTCCTGGCGTGGACCCTGTTTCTTATCTTCACCACCTTCATGAGCCTGCGCAACATGGGCTTGCTGCCGTCGAACTTCATTACGCTCAATGGTATGCAGATCGGCTCTGCGGCGGAAATGATCCTGCTTTCCTTTGCCCTGGCAGATCGCTATCGCAAGGTGTATCAGGAAAGAGAACAGGCCCGGGAAGAAGCCCTGGAGGCTAAGCAGCAGGTGCTGGAAACCATGCGCACCCACGAAAAATTGTTGGAGCAACGGGTGACGGAACGGACCGCAGAGTTGCAGCGAACCAATCGCAAGTTGCAGGAAAGCCAGCAGCAACTGCATAGCCTTGCTCACCACGATTCGCTGACCGGCCTTGCTAATCGTTTGCTACTCGATACGCGCCTGGAACACGCCTTGAAGACTGCTGCCCGTCAGGGTAGCAACGTGGCGATCCTGCTGCTCGACGTGGATGACTTCAAGCCGGTGAACGACCGCTACGGCCATGCGGTGGGTGACGAGTTGCTGGTGGAACTGGCGCGGCGAATGGAATCGGTGGTGCGGCAAACGGACACCGTGGCTCGCTTGGGCGGCGACGAATTCATCATCCTGCTCGAATCCATCTCAGGCCCTGAAGCAGTGACGCCCGTGGTGGACAAGCTCATCGCAGCCATACAAGCCCCCGTGCAAACCCACGTGGGCGTTGCGGTTCAGGTCGGGGTCAGTATTGGTTACACCGTTGCCGGCCCCGGAGAGATGGACCGCAACACGCTCATCAATCGCGCTGACCAAGCCATGTACGCATCAAAGAACTCAGGAGGCAATCGGGCTTCCATAGGGACCGCGTAGCGGTGAGAGCGGCTTCAGCCGCGATAGCAGTCTCCCCCGCAGCAACCCCATTCGCGGCTGAAGTCGCTCCTATCGACCCCGAAAAGCAGAAGGGCCGCGTGATGCGGCCCTTCTGCTTTTCGGCTTCTGAAGCGATCAGGAGGCCAGCTTGGCGAAAGCCGCCACCACTTCGGGCGGTGCCTGAACCAGCTCAATCAGCACGCCTTCACCAGCGATGGGGAATTCATCGTTGGCCTTGGGATGCAGGAAGCAAATGTCGTAACCCGCGGCGCCCATGCGGATGCCGCCGGGGGCGAAGCGCACGCCTTGGGCGGTGAGCCATTCCACAGCCTTGGGCAGATCGTCGATCCACAGGCCCACGTGGTTCAGGGGCGTGGCGTGGACGGCGGGCTTCTTCTCCGGGTCCATGGGCTGCATCAGGTCCACTTCCACCTTGAAGGGGCCGCTGCCCATGGCGCAGATATCCTCATCCACGTTCTCGCGCTCACTCTGGAAAGTGCCGGTGACTTCCAGGCCCAGCTTGTCTACCCACAGGTTCTTCAGCTTGTCCTTGCTAGGGCCGCCGATGGCGATTTGCTGGATGCCCAGCACTTTGAAGGGACGCGTCATTGTTGCTCCTTGCGATAAGCGAAAAAGATGAGTGCGATGCCGACGGCGATCATGGGTAGCGACAGCCACTGGCCCATGCTGACCACGTAAGAGTGGCCGAAAACGCCGGCATCCGGCTCGCGGAAATATTCACCGATCCAGCGGAAGATGCCGTAACCGATGAGGAAGGCGCCGGAGACGGCGCCGCGGGGACGAGGCTTGGCGGAGTACCACCAGATGATCGCGAACAGCAGCAAGCCTTCCATGCCGGCCTGATAGAGCTGGGAGGGATGGCGCGGCTGGTCGTCTACGTAGGGGAAGATCATGGCCCAAGGCAGGGAGGGATCGGCCACCCGGCCCCACAGTTCGCCGTTGATGAAGTTGCCGATGCGGCCTGCGGCGAGGCCTGTGGGCACCAGGGGTACCACGAAGTCCGCCACCTGGAAAAAGCTGCGCCCCGTCTTGCGCCCGAACCACCACAGGGCCGCAGCAACGCCGAGGAAGCCGCCGTGGAAACTCATGCCGCCTTTCCACACAGCGAGGATTTCACCGGGATGGGAGAAGTAGTAGCCGGGCTCGTAGAACAGCACTTGTCCTAGCCGCCCGCCGATGACGACGCCGAGGACGCCGTAGAACAGCAGGTCGTCCAGATCCTTCGCCGTCCAGCCATTGGGGCCGGACTGCTGCGCCCGCTGGCGCCCGAGGACGATGAACAGCACGAAGCCGACGAGGTACATGAGACCGTACCAGCGTACGGCCAGGGGGCCGAGATGGACGGCGATGGGATCGAATTGAGGATGGATCAGCATGGCCGCGATTATCGGCGATTATGCTGACGGCGGGCCGACAGCCCCGGACAATCGCATAACCGCGCAAATCGCAAAGGCGTAGCTTCGTCATTCCGGCGAAGGCCCACAGCTGTCCGGGACAAATATCGCGGCGGCGAAACCGAAGTGAAATCGTCATCCCGGCGAAAGCGCCCCGCAGGAAGTACCCTTGGGGTGCCGGGATCCAGGAAGGACCGCAAGAACCTCTGGATTCCGGCTTCCGCCGGAATGACGAAGTTTTGAGGCGGGCGCCAAAATTGACCGCCATCGTAGTTTTGAGTCTCGGCTCGACAGCAAGGCCAGAACCCCAGGTCCTTTCGGCAATTCCGAAAGATCCACGAAAATATTCCGGACAGCAGTGGGCGAAAGCCGGAATGACGACATCACTTCGCTTTCGCCGGCGCGATATTTATCCCGGACAGCGATACGCTTTTGCGGGAATGATGGAGCGCCGATCAGGGTGCGTCCCGTTTCTGCGATTGCCTGGTCCGATGAAAGACCCGCCGGAAGAAAGACTTTCCGCCTCCGCTACACGCGGAAGCGCGCCACCGATTCCCTCAGTTGAACGGACAGATTTTCCAGCGCCCGCACCGTTTGGTTGGCCGCTCCAACGGAGACCGCCATCTCGTCGGTCATCCGCGCGATGTTTTCCACATTGGCGGCGATGTTGTCGCTGGCGATGCTTTGTTCCGAGGTGGAGTGGGCGACCTCGCGTACGTTGTCCAAGGTGGCACCAGCTTCGGCGTTGATTTGATGCAGCGTCTCCGCCGCGCCATGGGCGGTTTCCACGCCCTTCGCTACCTGAGGCGTGACCGCCTGCATGCTGGCAACCACGGCGCTCGTGTCGGATTGGATGCCGCTGATCATTTCGGTGATCTGATGGGTGGCCTCGGCGGTGCGCTCCGCCAGCTTGCGTACCTCGTCGGCCACCACCGCAAAGCCGCGCCCCTGCTCGCCGGCTCGGGCCGCTTCGATGGCGGCGTTGAGCGCCAGCAGGTTGGTCTGATCGGCGATATCCGCAATCACGTTCGCGATGCCGCCGATTTCACGGGAGCGGGATTCCAACTCCTCGATCCGGCGAGAGGCGTCGCCAACCTGCGCCGCCACCTCCTGAAGATCGGTAGTGGCCTGCCGTACCTGGCCTTCGCCGCTCGCAGCCAGTTCCGACGACCGTTGGGAACTGCCTTCGGTGGCTTTGGCATTGTCCGAAATGTGGCTGATGCTCACCGCCATTTCCTCGATGGAAGCCGCCATGGCGCCCGTGGCATCCGAAGAACGACGTGCTGCGTTGTCGATTTGTCCCATCTGGTTGCCCAGGGCGACGCTGGCATCGCTCAGGGTGGCGGCGCCCTGCTGGATTTGGCGGATCATGCCGCGCAAACTTTCCTGCATGGCTGCCATGGCCGCCAGCAGGCTCCCCGGGGGCGCGTTGCGATCCACCT
>DASUJA010000025.1:0-4843 GCA_036279515.1 Rhodocyclaceae bacterium
CTGCTGCGTTCCTATGAGCTGCTGGCGCGCAACGAGCCCCTGCGCCGCCATTACCAGGAACGTTTCAGCCACGTTCTGGTGGATGAGTTCCAGGACACCAATGTTCTCCAATACCGCTGGTTGAAGCTGTTGGCTGGCGAACATGCGGCCCTGTTCTGCGTAGGCGATGACGACCAGTCCATCTACGCCTTCCGCGGCGCCGAGGTCGGCAACATGCGCGACTTCGAGCGGGAGTTCCGCGTTCAGAACGTGATCCGTCTGGAGCAGAACTATCGCTCCCACGGCAACATCCTCGATGCCGCCAACGCCATCATCAAGAACAACACCGGACGCCTGGGAAAAAACCTGTGGACCGAAGCCGGAGCCGGCGAGCCGATCCGCGTTTATGAAGCCACCTCGGATATCGAAGAAGCCCGCTGGATCGTGGAAGAAGTCAAAGCCCTGGCCCGCGACGGACACGCTCGCAGCGAGATCGCCTTGCTCTACCGCAGCAACGCCCAATCCCGCATCCTCGAACACTCGCTCTTTTCTGCCGGCCTGCCCTACCGCGTCTATGGCGGATTGCGCTTCTTCGAGCGGCAGGAAATCAAGCACGCGCTGGCCTACCTGCGCTTGGTCGCCAACCGCAACGACGACACCGCCTTCGCCCGCGTGGTGAACTTCCCCGCTCGCGGCATCGGCGCCCGTAGCCTGGAGCAATTGCAGGACGCAGCGAAGGCCGCCGACAGCAGCCTGTTTGCGGCAATCCCCCAAGTGCCGGGCAAGGCGGGCGCGTCCCTGGCGGGCTTCGCCCAACTCATCGAGCGCATGAGCGAAGCCGCCGAACTGCCCTTGCAGGAACTGGTGGAGCACGCGGTGGAACTTTCTGGCCTGCGCCTCCACTACCAGACGGAAAAGGAAGGCCAGGACCGCCTCTCCAACTTGGACGAACTGATCAACGCCGCCACCAGCTTTACGGCGGAAGAAGGCCGCATCGGCGAAGAGGGCGAGCTGAGTTCCGATCTCGCCGCCTTCCTCACCCACGCCGCCCTCGAAGCCGGCGAGCACCAATCCGGCGAGAGCGACGATGCCTTGCAACTGATGACCGTCCATGCCGCCAAGGGCCTGGAATTCAACGTAGTCTTCCTCAGCGGATTGGAAGAGGGCCTGTTCCCCCACGAGAACTCCATCCTCGAAGACAAAGGCCTGGAGGAAGAGCGGCGCCTCATGTACGTGGCCGTCACCCGCGCCCGCAAGCGGCTCTATCTCTCCTTCGCCCAGACCCGCATGCTGCACGGCCAGACCCGCTACAACCTGCCTTCGCGCTTCATCGACGAAGTGCCGGCTGGATTGCAGAAGTGGATGACGCCCAAAGCGCCGAAGGCCTACGGCGGTTACAGCGGCGGCTTCTCGTCTTCCAGCGCAGGCAGCAGTAGCCGTGCGGGTTACTCGCGCTCCCGCGAGCCCCAAGGCAGCGGCTTCCGCATCGGCCAATCGGTCAAGCACGCCAAGTTCGGCGTCGGCGTCATCGTCAATGCGGAAGGCAGCGGCAACGATGCCCGTTTGCAAATCAACTTCGGCGCCGCCGGCATGAAATGGCTGGCCATGTCGGTGGCCAAGCTGGAACCGGCGTGATCCTCCGCTGAATATGGTGTTGGAATGGCGCAGGCACCCCTGCGCTAGACTCCACGCCTGACTTTCAGGAGGGAGAATTCCATGACGTCATCGGAGCACGACACCGGGGCCGAACGCCCCGAGCGGCGGACCCTGATCTGGCGAGCGGTGCTAGGCCTCATCCAAGGACTCGTGCTCTACGTCTTGGCCGAGGTAGCCAAAAGCCATGTGTGGCCGGGCAATGACGCGCAAGTGTTTGCGCCCCTGCTGCTCTTGTTCGCGCTGCTGCCGCCAGCGTTGATCACCGGCGTAAGCCACCTGCCGCTTCGTCGCTTGTTGTCGTGGTCCGCGGGGTTGGCGGTCATCGTGGTTCTGATGGCCCATCACGATGCTTGGCGGGCGGCGGAAGAAGTCGGCCTGAACCACACGGCAAACGTCTTCCCTTCTCCCTTGGTGTCGTTCTTCAGCGCCGTGTTCGTTTTCATTGCCTACGTGCTGATCCGCGCCGGCGAGTCCGATCATCGCTGGCTGGCCGCTTACGAGACCTACTTCGATACGAGCTGGAAGCTGGCGGTGCAGCTTCAATTCTCGGCCCTGTTCGTTGGTGCTTTCTGGGCCGTGCTGTGGATCGGTGCTGGCCTGTTCAATTTAATCGGTTTGGATTTCCTCTCGCGCTTGCTGATCAAAACTTGGTTCGCGCTTCCGGCCACCGCCGCGGCTTTCGCCACTGCACTGCATTTGACCGACGTCCGGCCGGGCATGGTGCGCAGCATTCGCAATCTGCTGCTGACGCTTCAGTCCTGGTTGCTGCCATTGCTCACCTTGATCCTGGGCGGTTTCCTTGCGAGCATTCCCTTTACCGGTCTGGATAGCCTCTGGAAGACACGCCATGCCGCGTCCCTGCTGTTGGGAGTCGCTGCCACGTTGGTGATTCTCATCAACACGGTCTACCAGCACGGGAAAAAAGGACAGGAGGTCATCCCCGTTCTGCGCTATTCAGCGCGGATCGCGTGCGGGCTGCTTCTGCCTTTGGTCGCACTCGCGGCCTATGCGGTTGCGCTTCGAGTCAATCAGTACGGACTCTCCAAGGATCGCGTCATCGCCATCGCCTGCCTGATCGTTGCGACTTGCTATGCCGCGGGCTACGGCTGGGCGGCCGTCTCGCGCAGGGAATGGCTGGCGCCTGTGGCACTGTGCAACGTGCTCACCTCCTGGTGTGTGCTGGCTGTACTCGTCGCTTTGTTCACGCCCATTGCCGATCCATCGCGGCTTGCAACCAACAGCCAGCTCGCCCAGTTGGCTAGCGGCCGCATCACCGCTGACAAATTCGACTTCGCTTATTTGCGCTTCGATACAGCCCGCTACGGGCGCGAAGCTCTGGAGCGTCTAAGCAAGGAGGGCGCAGGGCCTGACCCCGCCCGCATCAAAGAGATGGCAGCCAAGGCGCTAGCCTTGAAGAACAAATGGGACAGGTCGCCGCCTACGCTCTCGGCTGTCGACGTTACCGCCAACATTCGCATGCAGACACCGGGCGCCAACTTGCCCAAGGAATTCGCTGCCATTCGATGGGGTGAAGTCAGCACGCAACGATGGATGCTTCCCAACTGTTTGACTACCGCCAACGCCACGTGCGACGCCTATCTGCTTCCGCTAATCGACGGCGGCCGGGGCGAATTGCTTCTGGTGCCTGAGCGGGGAACGGGCGCCGTCTTCGTGCAAGGCGCAGACGGTGCATGGAGCCATGTGGCGCAACTTCCCGCAACGGAAAACTGTCCCACGGTACGCGATGCGCTGAAGGCCGGCACGCATCGATTGGCGGCTCCCAAATTGCGCGACATCGAAATCAATGGGCAACGTGTCCATTTGCAGCCAATCAATTCCAAATCGGAGCTATGCAAGTAAATGCAACTCGACCATAACGGAGTCTCGCTCCACTACGAAGTACTGGAACAGAACACCTCACTGCCTTGGGTCACCCTGTCCACGTCTCTCGCTACCGACTCATCCATGTGGGACGACCAGCTCGCTGCGCTGCTGCCCCACTTCCGCATCCTGCGTTACGACATGCGTGGTCACGGGCAGAGCAGCGCGCCGAGTGGGCCTTACAGCTTCGAGCTTTTGACTGGCGACGTGATTGCCTTGTGGGATGCTTTGGGCGTTCAGCGTTCCCATTTCATCGGCCTGTCCATCGGCGGCATGATCGGACAGCATCTGGCTTTGAATGCGCCTGAGCGGTTGGATCGTCTGGTCTTGTGCAGCACCTCCAGCAGCTATGCGAATAACCGCGATGCCGTCGCCAAGTTGTGGGAACAGCGTATCGCCCAGATGGAAGCCGGCGGCATGGTCGCCATGGTGGAGGGCAGCCTGGGCCGCTGGTTCACCGAGGCCTATCGCCTGGAAGAAGCCGAGACCATGACACGCGTGGCCAAGATGATCGAAGCCACGTCGCCCGTTGGCTATGCGGCGTGTGGCCGCGTCGTTGCGAGCATGGACACCACCGCGCAGCTATCGCGCATCACGACGCCCACGATGGTCTTGGTCGGTGAGGATGATCCCGGCACGCCGCCGGCCATGGCGGAGATCATCGCCACGGCCATTCCCGGCTCACGTTTTGAAGTGCTGCCCCAGGCATCGCACCTGCTCAACATCGAGCAAGTGGATTTGTTCAACGCCTTGCTGCTGGCCTTTCTCGGGGCAATCTGACCAGCTGCTCGCAAAAACTCTCCTCCCCTGACAAGGGGAGGCCGGGAGGGGTTTCGGTTTTCTCAGGTATCGCAGCAGGTCTAATTGATGTCCTGCCGAAAACCCAGACAGCATCCGAGTTTCAGGCTCGCTTGCGCTTAGTCGCTGCGGCCTTCTGCGCCTTCTGCAACTCCGCATGCAGCGCGGAGAATTCCTGGGTCAGCTTGTGGCTCTTGTCCAGATGCACCATGGGCTTGGCCTGTTGGTGGGATTCCTTGATCTTCACCGATGCGGACAACATGGTCGCCAACACCGGCAGACCCTCGGCCTTCAGTTCGGCCACTACTTGCTGGGGCAAGGTGGCGCGAGGTTGGAACTGATTCACCACAATGCCTTCGATCTCCAGCCCATCGTTGTGGTCGGCGCGGATTTCCGCCACGTTGTCGAGCAAGGTGTAGAGCGCACGGCGGGCGAATTCGTCGCAGTCGAAAGGGATCAGGCAAGCATCGGCTGCGATCAATGCGGAGCGCGTATAGAAGTGCAGCGCCGGCGGCGTGTCGATCCAGAT